>CALAQQ010000292.1 GCA_937888485.1 uncultured Clostridia bacterium | reverse complement strand
CATAGTGCAAAAGAACTTTTATATTCGGCGTGGGCTTCAGCGTTGTCTGTTCTATTTCCTAAGGCAATGCGAAGGCCTCAATCCGTGGAACGACAACAGTCGGATCCACGCTTTTTTTATATATCTATATTAGAAAAATCATACCCAATGCAAAAATGCGTTTAGAAGATTTAAAATACATCAATTCGCTTTCAGACCAAGAAGTGGTACAAGCGATCTTGAATAAAGATGCTTACGTCACTCGTTTGTACCTATACGAAAAATGCTATCCTCTTTTCAAATCTTGTTTCAACAAATTTTATACGGATTGCGATAGTATCATTGAATTAGTCAATGATACTTATCTCTACATCATGATGCCAAGCGAAGAAACTGGTAAGATTCCTTTAGCAAACTTTGGTTTTCGCTGCTCATTAGCAATGTGGTTAAAAATTATTGTAGTGAATAGATGTACTCAATTGTACAAACGCAAAATGAATGTTGTAGATTTGGATAATTTATCAGATAGTGATAGATGTAATATAGACAATGACTCTTTTATCAACAGAGACACATTGGATAATAGAGATGTGGACAAATTATTAAAATCAATGCCAAATCAGCGTTACCGTGATCTTATCCGTTACCGTTATGTGGATGGCAGAAGCAACGAAGAGACGGCTGAATTATTAGGGATGACAATGGACAACTATTATAATAAACATAGATTAGCCAAATTACAATGGCATAATGTATTGCGAAAGGAGGGATTAGTATGAATAAGTTTAATTGTTTCATAATAATTGTTTCCGTTATTTGCTTTGAATATCATTTTATTTTCGTCCCATTGGAGGGAATAATCACCGTTTTTTATCGGTTCATATCCGTCGTCGGTTGAGAAACTCCCTATTCTTTTAACAAAGAGAAAATTAATTCTTTTATAGAAATTCACACCGCCACCCTGAAGCCATGACCACTCCCCTGCGATAACGGTATTTTTTCCGTCAGGAGATACGAAGTCATAGTATGTATAAGGTCTGCTAAAAAAAGAAGAAATACCGACACAGTAAAGCATTACCCCCGAAGCCGCAAGACATATAACAGTCTTTAAATATCTGCGGTTCTCTTTTCTGATAATTGCAATAACCGATACGGTTATCAGACAGACTGCGGCACAAATCAATGCTATCCGCATAATCATATCGCCGTTTATATTTCCGATAAGCAAATTCAGTTCTTCATTTTCCTTAATTGCATAAACACAAGCAGAAACCGCCAGAAATACAGATATAAAAATATATAATATTATCTTCATTTATTCCACGACCATCTTCCGATATGTTTATTTATATTTGAAATTACACATTCTCTTTTACCGTCTTTTTCAATAAAATGAGAAGAGCCCATTTGTTCAACGTACTCATAACCTTCGCCTTCAATGATTTCCGTAAATATCTCTTTGCTGTTTTCGGGATTTGTGATAATAACTCTCGGAGAATAGTTAACTTCGGCATAATCTTCATCCAGAATCAGGATTTTTGCAAAAGCAATACCGCTTTTTATCGGATTAAATGTTCTGAATTTGTCATAGGATACAAAGCATGATGTTACAATCAGAAAAATCGCAACGGCGGATATAACCAAACTTTTATTTCTCATAAAACTCTTCTCTTCAGATTTTCACTGCCTATTACTGCCTATTTATAATTTCAAACGGTGCATCGTATGTGCCTGTAAGATTTTCCGAAACCATGATTCTTCGGTTTGATTCCGTATCAAATAAATACAGATAACTCACATCGCTGTTAAGGGCAAAAATATTTTGTTTCATTGCGCAAACAAGAATATATTTATCCGAAACATAAAGGGTTTTCCCTTCTTCAAACGAATAATAAAATTTCGCCTTCATCATTAAGGTCTCTTCCTGTTTTTCAATGTTATATTTTACTATGTTTCCGTCTTTCATGAGCAGAAGTTCATTTTCATTGCACCAATCTTCAACCGAACTGTAAGGACAGTCTTCCGACATAACCACTTCCCGTGTTTCACCGTTTTCATAAATGTTGATGTTGAATTTACTGTAAATTGAAGTATCGCCGTATTCAACAAGTCTTATTTCATCAAATGAGCTGTAACAGATTTTATCCTTATATACTTTATATGTGACAACATTTTCAATAATCGGTTCACATGAGCCGTTGAAATCAACATAATACAAAGTTGAGGGAATATCGGCATAAAACGGTTCATCGCAGTATGAATCAACAGAAGGCGATAAAACCACCACACCGTCTTTATATCTTGCAATTGAAAGAATTGAACGATTGCTGAATTCCCAGTTTTGGGGAGCTTCGAATTCAGCCTTAAAATCGTGCGTTGCAACGGTTTTTCCGTCTTTCACTTTCAGTATTTTGCATTCATCATCCGTTTCATAATAAGCGAAAAATTCACCATCGGAATATCCGCAGGTATCATAGAGACAAACATCTTCGCAACCCTCAACGGCAATGATTTCAGATTCCTCAGTTTTAACATCATAAATGCAGGGATTATTAATCATACCTTTTTCAGGTCTGCAATAAAACAGTTTTATTTCAGGTATATCGGTAAATCCTCCGTAATTATTACAGGCAGATAATACCGAGGTTATCATAAGCAGAAAAATCAAAGCTATTATGTATTTTCTCATATATATACACCCCTCATATTATAACAAGAACATTTTACCTGCTGTATTTTGAAAATTTATAAACATATTATTACAAGTTTCTTACAATTCGGGTAACACAGCTTCATATAATAAAATGAGGTGGTATATATGAGACACAGACGGTTTGGTTACAGAAGAAATTCGTGGATATACAAAGCGGTCTGTGTTCTTATTATCCTGTTGATTTCCGTTCTGCTTCTTGATGCAAAACTGCGCCCCGCTTTATATGACCTCGCGGCTCTTGAAGCATATGCTGTTTCATCAAAAGCAGTCAACTCGGCAGTCGAAAAAATCCTTTCAAAAAGTACACCTTCATATTCGGAAATAGTCCGTATACATCAAAACGAAAACAATACTGTGACAGGTATAACAACGGACATTGTGAAACTCAATCTTTTTAAATCGCAAGTTACAAATGCAATTGACAATGAACTCAACCAAAAAGGCAAAACAGAAATTACGGTTTCTCTCGGTACAGCAAGCGGAATTGCGATTTTTTCAGGTTTCGGACCTTATATAGATGTTGATGTTGGCTTTTCTTCGTCAACCCAAAGCGATTTTGAAAATATTTTTTCAAGTGCAGGCATAAATCAGACTCAACACAGCGTTATGCTGAATATCGAAACAACGGTTATTCTGACAATGTCGGGAAAAAGGATTCCGCAAACAGTCAGAACTTCTTTCTGCGTTGCCCAGACTGTTATCGTCGGTACTGTCCCGGGTGTTATGGTCGAAAGATAAATTACTCTTGATTTTTATAAATGAAACGGTTATAATTTTGGTAACATAAAATAAAGGGGACAAAAACACATGAAAAACAACATCAAAAAATTCATTGCTCTTTTCTCTGCAACACTGTTTCTTTTTCTCAGTGCTTGCTCCGATAAGCCCATAAACGAAACTGATATCAAAAACCAAACGGTCAAGGTCGACGTTGATGATTTCACCGCAGAATTTGTTTTCAACGAAAACGGTCTTATAGAAAAAGAAAAGAAATTCTACAACAATCTCGAAAAAGCATATGAATACTATGAGTGCTATGAGTATAATGAGAACAGCCAGATAACAAAGCGCTATGCAACAGACCTTGAGGGCAATGTTCTTGATAATCACGATGTTTTTGAAATTACATATAACGAAAATGGCAGTATTAAAATGATATCCGAAAACAAAATAAATTATGTTTTTGAATATGATACAAACGGCAACCCTGTCAAATATACAACTCTCAAGAATTCCGTTATTTTAAATACCTTTAGTTTTGAATATGATACAAACGGTAACAAAACCAAAAAAACCATGGAAAACAAACAAAGAGAATATTCCGAAACTACAGACTACACTTATAACGGAAGCGGTCTTCTTGTTTCTGAAGTAACAAGTACAGACGGTATAACTTCAAATAATATTTCCTATGAATATAACGAAAACGGTCTTCTTGCAAAATCAACAAGCGTAAAACCCCAAGATACCAGAACAACCGTTTACGAATACAAAGACGGCATTGCCGTTAAGGAAACAATGACGATTACATATCCCGACAACTCAATTGAAACCGATGAGAAAATTTATGTAACGACATATGAATATCTCGGCGGCGGTAATGTTGTTAAGTTCTCACGTGAAAGAGACGGCGAAATCTACATTACCGATGCTTATTCAGTTGATGAAGCAAAAGGTAACTACGCTGATATTGATGAATTTGTTTCTCTTTGATAACCGTAATTTTAAGGGCGACCCTTCACAAGGTTTGAATTTCTTGTGAAGGGTCGCTCATTGCAGATTAGTTTTATACATTTCCGTCAATCTTAATCTATTCTTAATATTTATTTGCGGTTCCTTACTTGAATTTTAAAGGTTGGAAAGGTATAATTTAGTCAACAGAGGAACAAAACTCGACACTATAACTGTGGGGGATAAACTCATGAAATCCGGAATAAAAAAATTAATGGCACTTATCACTGTTTTATCAGTCATATGCCTTAATGCCTGCTCAAATGATATGACCAATGAGGTAACTACCACTGCAATCAATGAAACCTCCGAAACTGCCGAAAAGACAGAGATAACAACAGCACAACTGACACAGCTTCCAAAAACAACAACCGTTATAAATACAACTGCAAAACCTGTTGAACAAACAAAAGAAAGCCTGTCAAAAACTGTTGATATTCCGTACGGCGGAGACATCCCTGCAAAATTCACCTTCAATGAAAAGGGTCTTCTTGTCAGTTCGGAGTACTGTCCGTGGGGCGATGATAATGATTATTACAAATATGATGAACAAAACAGGATAATCGAAATACAGCACACATTATGGGACGGAACAATTGACGAAAACTGCGAAAGAAAGATATATTCCTACGATGAAAAAGGCAATCTCTCAAACATTACGGTATATACGGGTTCAAAAGAAAAACTTGTTCGTTTTCGTGTTTATGATTTTGAATACAGCGATGACGGTCTTTGGGTTAAAGAAACCACCCGTGCAGGCGGAAACAACAAAATAATAGAAACCACGGATTTTGAATACAACAACGGAAAAATAATAAAGGAAACAACCCAATACAGCTACGGCTCGGTTACTGAAACTCTGTATGAATACGATGATAAGGGAAACAGAGTAAAGATTTTATATAATGATGAATACGAAAACAGCGTTAAATTGCTGGAGTATGACGAAAAAGGTAATTGTATTTCTTCGGAGCGCATAAAATATGACGGTGAAACAGAAAAAGAGAAAGAAATCTTCGTCGGTGAGTACGACCGTGACGGTAATTGCATAAAAGAAAAAACGACAAATATTCTGTACGATTCGGAAGGTAACCCTGAAGAAGAACACGAAACCGAAATAACATATGTATATAAAAACGGTCTTTTAGAGCGTCGTGTCATAGACGGCAACACTGCAGCCGAATATAAATACTATAACAACAATCAGATTGTTGTTGTCTATTGGGGCAACCAGGAAGAATACGAAGAAATAGACCTTTATGCCATTCCGGAAGTTATGGGCAACTTTGAAGATTTACCATATTAATTACACAAGTTCCTCCTTTTTTCGGAGGAACTTTATTTTATATAATACTTGAAAATAATATTATATTATGATATTATATAAAAACTTATAAATGATTTCGGGGTGAAAACAATGATAATAGGCGAATCCGCTGAAAATTATCTTGAAACCATACTTATGCTTAAAGAAAAGAAAGGTTCTGTGCGTTCCGTCGATATCGCAACAGAGCTCGGTTTTTCAAAACCCAGCGTTTGCATTGCAATGCGCAATCTCAGAGAGCACGGATATATTACAACCGACAGCAACGGTCTTATTTCACTTACAGAAAGCGGTCTTGAGGTTGCAAAACACGTTTTCTGCAGACATGAAACCATAACCAACTGGCTGATAAAAATCGGCGTATGTCCCGAACGTGCAGCTGTCGATGCTTGCAGAATCGAACATGTTATCAGCGAAGAAAGCTTTGAATGCCTCAAAAAATTCACCGAAAATTACTGAGTCAAAACAAGGCGAAACCATAAATCTTGTTCAATTTGTATAAACACAAGCTGCAAGAACTTAATTTAGCGTGGTAAATCGCTAATTGACTAACACAATAAAGTGTGCTATACTTTGATGTATACATAGATGCAATAGGAGATTATTATGGACGAATTTCTTGCTACGCTGTCCAAAGAGGACAGCCTTACATATGAGCTTTCCATGCTTTATAAGCAGTGGGGATATAAAGAATACAGAATGGCGAAGTTTGAGGAATACAGTTTTTACAGCGACAACAGAGATTTCCTCTCGGGCAAGGGCATTCTTGCATTCAACAATTCATACGGCAGACTTATGGCACTCAAGCCTGACATTACTCTGTCGATTGTTAAAAATGCCAAGCTTTCGGGCGCTCTCACAAAGCTCTATTATAACGAGAGCGTTTTCAGAATGACCGACAGTTCGATGGATTACAAAGAAATCAAGCAGACGGGCGTTGAAGTTCTCGGCTCAAAAATCGATGAATATCTTGTTACGGAAGTTCTTATGCTTGCCGCAAAGAGTCTTAAGACCATCGACAAGGATTTTGTTCTCTGCGTTTCGCACATGGCATTCATCCCCTCTCTTCTCGCAGAGCTTGACATAAGCGCAAACGCAAAGAAGGATATGATAAACTGCATCAAAGGCAAGAATATCCATGACCTTCGTTCAATCTGCGAAAAAAGCGGTGTTGACAGCGAAAAAACAGAGCTTCTTGCAACTCTCGCCGCAGTCAACGGTAAAATGGAAGATGTTCTCCCCGAGCTTTGCAGTCTTGCATGCAACAATGAAATGAAAAACGCCTGTGCGGAGCTTGAATTCATAGCTTCTTCACTCAAAAAGAGCGACCTTGCGGACAAGCTCATGATTGACCTTTCCGTTCTGAGCAACACGGAATATTATAACGGCATCATATTCCAGGGTTATGTTGAAAAAGCTCCGTCGGCTGTACTTACAGGCGGAAGATACGATAAACTCGCAGGAAAAATCAGAGAAAACACTCAGGCAATCGGCTTTGCGGTTTATCTCGATAATCTCAATTTCTACTATAAAAAAGTCCGTGAGTTCGACAGCGATATCCTCATTCTTTTCGATTCTTCCGACAAGAGCGTTTCTCTTCTTTCGCTTGTTGAAAGTTTTGTTGACAAGGGATTCTCTGTTCGTGTTGAACACACAATCCCCGACGGATACAAGGCAAAAACGGTTTATTCATTTGAAAACGGTGCATTAAGGGAGGTATCCGCATGCTGAATATAGCTTTGCCCAAGGGCAGACTCGGCGATAAGGTTTATGAACTTTTCGCATCAATCGGTTATGACTGCAGCGAAATTTACAGCGATAACAGAAAGCTTGTTTTTGAAAATGAAGCAAACGGCGTGCGTTATCTTCTTGTAAAGCCCTCTGACGTTGCGATTTATATTGCCCACGGTGCGGCGGATATCGGCGTTGTCGGTAAGGATATTCTTGAAGAAGGCAACTTCGATATTTATGAACTTCTTGACCTCAATCTCGGAAAATGCAATATGTGCGTTGCCGCCCCGAATGACTATGTTGAGGATTTTGACCGTCCTTTAAGAGTTGCAACAAAATTTGTTAATATTGCAAAGAATTATTATATTTCTCTCAACCGCGAAATTGAAATAATCAAGCTTAACGGTTCAATTGAAATCGCTCCCATTCTCGGTCTTTCCGATGTTATCGTTG
>CALAQQ010000291.1 GCA_937888485.1 uncultured Clostridia bacterium | reverse complement strand
CTGAATTATTCTTTGACATTTCGTTTACACCCCTTCAAATTCAATTTGCGTTTGCTTTATTATTGTTGCAATTGATTCAGGGTTTATTAATGTTAATTTTTTGATTAATTTGAAAGTTTTGAAATTAAAAGCCGGCGGGTTTTAATCAGTCGGTGTTGCAATCGCTTTCAGATTGATGTAAAATAAATTTATTATCAACAGGAAAGCCCGTGAAAGAATGTCAAAAAAAGAACTCGTTAAAAGATACATATTGTTTGTTATCAGCCTGTTTTTCTGCGGTGTGGGTATTGCATTCACAAAGCACGCAGAGCTTGGTGTTTCGCCGATTTCGTCTCTTGCAAATGTTATCAGTATAAAGTTTGATTTTATTACGTTCGGCAACTGGCTTATAGTTTCTAATTTAGTTTTACTTCTCGGTCAGATAATTTTGCTCAGGCGTAATTTCAAGCTCATTCAGCTTGTGCAGATTCCGCTTTCATTTATATTCGGATATTTTACGGATTTAGGTCTGTGGATGATAAAAGATATACCGAATGAAAATTATATTGTCCGTCTGTTACTTGTCTTTGCAGGAATCGTTTTTATCGGATTTGGTATTTCTTTGGGCGTTATTGCAGACGTCGTTCTCAATTCAGGCGAGGGATTCGTAAAAGCCCTTGCCGATGTTACGAAAAAAGATTTTGGTACGGTCAAAATTGTTTTCGACGTATCGTGGGTGCTTTTTTCAATGGTTCTTTCACTTCTCCTCTTTGACGGCAAGCTTCTCGGAACGAGAGAAGGAACGATACTTTCTGCCGTTTTCGTTGGTGTTGCAGTAAAATTATTCAAACCGATTCTGCAGACACCGCTCACAAAAATACTTACGAAATGAGGAACATAAAATGAATAACCTTGAAAATTTATCGGCATTTTCAAAGGATGAACTTATTGAGCTGATTGAGATATATTCAAAAAACTGGCTTGCAATGGACGGAGTATGGTTTCAATCCGTTGAGCGCAAACTCGGAATGGACGAAGCTATGTTTCACGATGCAGAAGCCTGGAAACGTTTTACTGTTATTGAAGCAAAAAGAATCAAAGAATTTTTAAAGCTTCCCGATAATTCCGGTATTGACGGATTGGCAAAAGCACTCAAACTGCGTTTTTATGCAAACATTAATGAGGACAAAATCGAAATTGACGGAAACTCTCTTACCTACACTTCGGTAAATTGCCGTGTTCAGAGAGCAAGGGAAAGAAAGGGTATGCCCTTTCATCCGTGCAAATCTGTGGGAATTATTGAATACAGCGGCTTTGCTGAAACGATTGACAGCAGATTTGTTTGCGAATGCATAAGCTGTTATCCAGATATAACCGATAATTCCTGCTGTTGCAAATGAAAATTTGTTTTGACTGATTAATAAAATATTTTATAAAATAATGCGTGATTTCACTTTGTTAAAAGTGCAAAACTTTAAATCGATAAAGCGAATGATTTTTTGTGAAAATTTGCAATTGACGGCAGATTTTCACGGTGATATAATGACAACAATTCAATAACTCATAAACGCAATGACGAGGAGCGGCAGATTAATCCCGCGTCAGAGAGCCGATGGTTGGTGTGAATCGGTGGACGGATTTATCAAGGCTAAATCACCTCAGAGCGGCGAGCTTGAAAGATTTTTTGAGTAAGGCAGACGGAGCCCGACCGTTACAGCGGGGAGCGATGTTAGTCGTGTTTTTTGTAGTGTAACTACCATAAAAGCTATGACGAGGAATAAGCGGTTTGTACCTGCTTCAGAGAGTTGACGGATGGTGCGAGTCAACGGAAGGTCTTATTTGCGAGCTCTCCTCTGAGCAGCCTACCCGAACCAATCTTTTGATACATAGGGAGGACGGAGCCTGACCGTTACAGCAGGGCGCGATGTTGGTCGCAGTGAGTGGTCGCCTTTCGGGGCGGCAAGAAGAGTGGTACCGCAAGATTTTTAATTATTTTGTATTAGAAATCCTGTCTCTTTACTATTTTTAGTTAAGAGATAGGATTTTTTTGTTTTTATTTTATCACGATTGGAGTGTAGTGAAATGTTGACGCTTGACAAGATATTCGAAGCACAGGTGGTGCTCAAGGACATTATAAGGGCAACAAAGGTTGTTCCCTCAAACGGAATTGCCGCAGATTGTGAACTGTATCTGAAACCTGAAAACCTACAGAAAACAGGCTCTTTCAAGCTACGCGGCTCGGGCTATAAAATCGCTACACTTTCCGATGAGGAAAAGGCAAGAGGAGTTATAGCCTGCTCGGCAGGAAATCACGCTCAGGGTGTTGCGCTTGCGGCATCAAAACACGGAATCAAATCACTGATTTGCTTGCCCGACAGTGCACCGATTTCAAAGGTTGAAGCAACAAAGAGCTACGGTGCTGACGTTTGTCTTGTTAACGGTTGCTATGACGATGCTTATGCTAAAGCTCTTCAGCTGAAAGATGAAATGGGTTATACCTTTGTTCATCCGTTTGATGACGAAGCGGTAATTGCAGGTCAAGGAACAATCGGTCTTGAAATTGCAAGTGACCTTGATGACGTTGATGCGGTTATCGTTCCGATTGGCGGCGGTGGCCTTATTTCGGGCGTTGCATATGCGCTCAAATCAATCCGCCCCTCAATCAAGGTTTACGGTGTTCAGGCGGCAGGTGCCCCGAGTATGTTCAAATCAGTAAAAAGCGGAAACATTGAATGCCTTGATTCCGTTTCCACCATCGCAGACGGCATTGCCGTCAAACAGCCGGGCGAACACACCTTTGAGTTAATCAACAAGTACGTTGACGATATTGCTCTTGTAACAGAGGATGAAATCGCAGGCGCAATTCTTGAACTGATTGAAAAGCAGAAGATGATTGCCGAGGGTGCGGGAGCGGTTTCCGTTGCGGCGGCGATGTTCAATAAGTTCCCGATTCGGGGAAAGAAAGTTGTCAGCCTTGTTTCGGGCGGAAACATCGATGTTACAAGCCTGTCAAGAGTAATCAAACGCGGTCTTATCAAATCGGGCAGAACTTCGAGTATGCTCATTGAACTGATTGATAAACCGGGTCAGTTGAAGGATGTTTCAAGAATTATCGCAGACTGCGGCGGCAACGTTACGGGCGTTCATCACGAGCGTGCAGGCAGCACGGAAAGCGTTAACGGCTGTTATCTGAGAATCACAATGGAAACCCGTAATTATGACCACGTTCTTGAAATAAAAGAAGCACTCAAAGCCGAGGGCTTCAAAATTGTTGAATAAGGAGAATCATTATGAATGTTGTATATACCAAAAACGCACCCGATGCAATCGGCCCATATTCGCAGGCAATTGTTACAAACGGACTTGTTTTCACATCGGGTCAGATAGCGATTAACCCCGAAAGCGGTTTAGTTGAAGCACAGACAATAACAGAGCAGACCGAGCAGGTCTGTAAAAACATAAAAGCTGTTCTTGAAGCGGCAGACAGCAATCTTGAAAATGTTGTCAAAACAGTTTGTTTTCTTAAGGATATGAGTGATTTTGCCGCATTCAACGAGGTTTACGGCAGATATTTCACGGGCAAGCCTGCACGCTCTTGCGTTGCAGTTAAAGAACTTCCGAAAAACGTGCTTGTTGAAATTGATACGGTTGCGGAGGTATTGAAATGATGGACTCAACCAAATACCGAGTGGGATATTATCCCGTAGAAATAAAACTTGAGAGGAAGTGATAATGTGAAATTATCAGGTGCGGATATAATCGTCAGAACCCTGATTGAGCAAGGGTGCGAAACCGTTTTCGGTTACCCCGGCGGTCAGATTCTGAACGTTTACGATTCGCTTTATAAATATCAGAACGAAATAACGCATATCCTCACCGCCCATGAGCAAGGTGCGGCACACGCCGCAGACGGATATGCACGCACTACGGGTAAGGTTGGCGTTGTTATTTCAACGTCGGGTCCGGGTGCAACAAATCTTGTAACGGGCATCGCAACCGCTTATCTTGACTCAATCCCGATGGTTGCAATCTGCGGCAACGTTCCGACAACCCAGATAGGCTCGGACAGTTTTCAGGAGATTGACATAACGGGCGTGACTTTGCCGATAACCAAACATAATTATTTTGTAGGCGAGGTTGAAAACCTTGCGGACACAATCCGTGAAGCGTTTGTGCTTGCAAAGTCGGACAGACCGGGACCTGTACTCATTGACGTACCGAAGGACGTTCAGATTGCAACGTGTGAATACGAACCGAAGTCGCCTGCAGAAAAAGAAAAAAGCCACGCCGCAAAGGATATCAGAATCGAAGAAGCGGCAAAGCTGATAAACTCTGCAAAACGTCCGTTTATCTATTTCGGCGGCGGACTTATAACCGCAGATGCGCAGGAAGAAATGCTTGCTCTTGCTGAAAAAATTGATGCTCCCGTCGGTTGCTCTCTTATGGGGCTTTCCGCAATCCCGACGGATAATCCGAGATTTCTCGGTATGCAGGGAATGCATGGTCACTATGCATCGTCAATGGCGATGCACAATTCGGACTGTATAATTTCTCTCGGTGTACGTTTTAATGACCGTGTTACGGGCAACCGCCAGAAGTTTGCAACGGGCGCAAAAATCATTCACATTGACGTTGACGGCTCGGAGCTGTGCAAAACTGTCAATGCTGCCTGCGGACTTCGCGGTGACGTGAAGCTCACACTTCAAAAGCTTCTGCCTTTGGTGAATGAAGATAAAAAGCCCGAATGGGCGGCAAAAGTGGCTGATTTTCTGAAAGATGAGGAACACTTTACCGATAACCGTGAAGGTCTTACACCGAGAAATGCAATTCTGACCCTCAACAAATATCTCGGCGAGAACACCGCCGTTTGCACCGATGTCGGTCAGCATCAGATGTGGTCGGCACAAAACCTTAAATTCAAAACTTCACGTCGTTTTGTTTCGAGCGGCGGACTTGGCACTATGGGCTTCGGAATGGGTGCGGCATTCGGTGCGGCATTCGGAACAAAGGAGAGAAGTGTTCTTGTAACGGGAGACGGCAGCTTCGGAATGACTCTTCAGGAGCTTGCAACCGCAGTTACTTATAACGTTCCGCTTGTCGTATTGATTATGAACAACGGCGTTCTCGGTATGGTCCGTCAATGGCAGACTCTTTTCTATGATAAGCATTATTCAAACACCGTTCTTAACCGTAAAACCGATTTTGTAGGGCTTGCAAAGGCTTTCGGTGCAGACGGTATGGCGGCAACAAATGTTGATGAGTTAGAGAATGCTCTTGAAAAAGCATTTTCATATAACGGAACATTTGTTGTTGACTGTATGATTGATAAAGATGAATTTGTTCTTCCAATGCTTCCGCCGGGTGGCAGTATGGACAATATTATGACAGAATTGGAGGCGATAAAATGAACAGATATACTTTGGCTGTGCTTGTGAGAAATCAGTTCGGTGTTCTTAATCGCCTTACGAGTATGTTCAGAAGAAGGCAGTTTAACATAAGCTCAATAACCGCAAGCGAAACGGAATCGGCTGAATTTTCTCGAATCACGTTCAGCTTTGACGGCGAAGAAGAAGGCAAGGTTCAGCTTGTAAATCAGCTTTATAAACTGCCCGACGTATGCTCAATAAAAGAGCTGACAAATGAAAATTCCTTAAGCTGTGAGCTGATGCTCATTAAACTGAAAAACGACCCTGCCGCAAGGGAAGAAATTCATTCGGCGGCAGAGGCGTTCAAAGCGGAAACCATTGATTATTCCCGTGATTCCATTGTTTTGAGGCTTATCGGTAACGGAGCAAAAATGGACGATTTTATTTCTCTTATGAAGGATTTTACTATCCTTGAAATCTGCCGTACAGGAACGGCATCAATAGAAAAAGGCAGTTCGATACTGCGTCAAAATTTAAATCTTTAAAGAGGTAATTATTATGGCAAGAATATTTTATCAGCAGGATTGCAATCTTCAGAAGTTAAGCGGCAAAACCGTTGCAATTATCGGTTACGGCTCGCAGGGTCACGCTCACGCACTCAATCTTAAAGACAGCGGAGTTAACGTTATAGTCGGTCTTTACGAAGGCTCAAAGAGCTGGGCAAAAGCCGAAGCGCAGGGGCTTAAGGTTATGACCTCCGCCGATGCCGCAAAGAACGCCGACGTTATCATGATTCTTATCAATGACGAAAAGCAGGCAAAGCTCTATAAAGAAAGCATTGAACCTAACCTCACCGAAGGCAAAACCCTCGCATTTGCACACGGCTTCAACATTCATTTCGGCTGCATCAAGCCCCCGAAGAACGTCAACGTTATTATGATTGCGCCCAAGGGTCCCGGTCACACCGTCAGAAGCGAATATCAGGCAGGCAAAGGTGTTCCTTGTCTTATCGCTGTTGAGCAGGATGCAACGGGCGATGCATGGGATATCGGTCTTGCTTATGCGCTCGGTATCGGCGGCGCAAGAGCGGGTGTTCTTGAAACCAATTTCAGAACCGAAACAGAAACAGACCTTTTCGGTGAGCAGGCTGTTCTCTGCGGCGGAGTATGCGCTCTTATGCAGGCAGGTTTTGAAACTCTTGTTGAAGCAGGCTATGACCCCCGAAATGCATATTTTGAATGCATCCACGAAATGAAGCTTATCGTTGATCTTATCTATCAGAGCGGCTTTGCAGGAATGAGATATTCAATTTCCAACACTGCTGAATACGGCGACTACGTAACAGGTCCCAAAATCATAACCGAAGAAACCAAGAAAACAATGAAAAAAATACTCAAGGAAATTCAGGACGGCACGTTTGCAAAGGAATTCCTGCTTGATATGTCCGATGCAGGAAGTCAGGTTCATTTCAACGCAATGCGTAAAATCGCAAGCGAGCATCCGTCAGAAACCGTCGGCGAGGATATCAGAAAGCTTTACAGCTGGAACGGCGAAGATAAACTCATCAATAACTGATAAGGATTGATTTTATGAAAAGTGATTCTCTTAAATTCGGAACACAGAACGCACCGCACAGAGCGTTATATCACGCACTTGGTCTGACTGACGAAGAAATGGAAAGACCGCTTGTCGGAATAGTCAGCTCATATAACGAAATCGTGCCCGGTCATATGAACATAGATAAAATCGTCGAGGCCGTCAAGCTCGGCGTTGCAATGGCGGGCGGAACACCGATTGTTTTCCCTGCAATAGCGGTCTGCGACGGCATAGCGATGGGTCACACGGGCATGAAGTATTCGCTCGTTACCCGTGACCTTATTGCCGATTCAACCGAAGCGATGGCTCTTGCTCACGGCTTTGACGCTCTTGTTATGGTGCCCAACTGCGATAAGAATGTTCCGGGTCTGCTTATGGCGGCGGCAAGGCTGAATATACCGACGGTTTTTGTCAGCGGAGGTCCGATGCTTGCAGGCAGAGTGAACGGCGCAAAAACTAGCCTTTCATCAATCTTTGAAGCCGTCGGCGAATATGGTGCAGGCAAAATCACCGAAGAAAAACTTCGTGAATATGAATGTAAAACCTGCCCGACCTGCGGCTCGTGCTCGGGTATGTATACCGCAAATTCAATGAACTGCCTGACCGAAGCTATCGGTATGGGACTTCGGGGCAACGGAACGATTCCTGCAGTTTATTCCGCAAGAATCGAACTTGCAAAGCATGCAGGTATGGCGGTTATGGATATGGTTAAAAAGGATATCCGTCCCCGTGACATTATGACCGAAGAAGCATTTATGAACGCTCTGACGGTTGATATGGCTCTCGGCTGTTCAACCAACAGCATGCTTCATCTTCCTGCTATTGCTCACGAATGCGGAATTGAAATTAATCTTGATATTGCCAATAAGATAAGCGCAAAAACTCCGAATCTCTGCCACCTTGCACCCGCAGGCAGAACATATATTGAAGAGCTTGACGAAGCAGGCGGCGTTTATGCCGTTATGAACGAGCTTTCAAAGAAAAATCTGCTCAACCTCGATTGCATCACCGTAACGGGCAAAACAGTTGGTGAAAACATAGAAGGATGTATAAATCTTGACCCCAACGTAATCAGACCAGTTGATAATCCTTACAGCGAAACAGGCGGAATCGCTGTGCTCAGGGGAAACCTCGCACCTGACGGCAGCGTTGTCAAGCGTTCTGCGGTTCTGCCTGAAATGCTTGTTCACGAAGGTCCTGCAAGAGTTTTTGACTGCGAAGAAGATGCTCAGGTGGCAATCAATGCAGGCAAAATTAAGTCGGGTGACGTTGTTGTTATCCGTTACGAGGGTCCGAAAGGCGGACCGGGTATGAGAGAGATGCTCAACCCAACGTCAGCTATTATGGGAATGGGTCTCGGAAGCAGCGTTGCACTTGTCACAGACGGCAGATTCAGTGGTGCAACAAGAGGCGCCTGCATCGGTCACGTTTCGCCCGAAGCGGCAAGCGGCGGTATGATAGGTATTGTTGAAAACGGCGACATTATCAGCATCAATATCCCCGAAAACAAGCTTGAACTCAAGGTTGACGAAGATATTCTTGCCGAAAGAATGAAAAACTTTGTTCCAAAGAAAAAAGAGCTTTCGGGTTACCTTAAAAGATACGCTGCACTTGTTTCGAGCGGAGCGGAGGGTGCAATTCTGAAATGAAGAACGAAAGATTGAATGAATTATATTTAAAACTTAATTCGCTTTGCATTTTCAGAGCGTTGCTTTCTGATTCGGTAATCAGCAAGTTGATGAAATATCTTGAATGTATTGATACTGCCAAAACATCTGAAAAAATCAGCCGCTATTCTGATTTTGTTTCAGCTTTATATGCAAACAACAAAGTCAGCCTTGCGAGGTACATTCACACAGTTGTCAGCAACAACGAAAACGTTTATGTCAAGATTCTCGGCAGCGGTAAATCGGGTTCTCCCACGATGAAAAAATGCGTTGATGCAGAGCTTGAAATTCTGCAATCGGTTGCGGATTTAACCCCTGCCGAGCTTCAGAGTGCGATTGATTGGAACGGATTTCTGCCCGTTTTCAAGGCTGAAAAAGTTGATTTGGCAAACGACTACGCAAAGAGGACAAGGAACATCGGCAAATACGGTTACGGAATTTATGCAAAGAATCATATGTTCCGAATTGATAACGAAAAAATTGTTCCCGTTCTGCATCCCGATGAAATCACGCTTTCCGATCTTATCGGATATGGGCGTGAAAAGAAAATTATTCTTGATAACACAAAAGCTCTGCTTGAAGGCAGAGCGGCGGCAAATATTCTTCTTACGGGCGATGCAGGTACTGGTAAATCCTCAACGGTAAAAGCCGTTGTAAACGAGCTTTACAAAGAGGGCTTGCGGATAATCGAGGTGTGCAAAGAACAGCTTCACGAAATCCCCATTATTCTTGACGATCTTTCGGATAATCCGCTGAAATTCATTCTGTTTATTGACGACTTATCTTTCCAGAAGGATGACGATGATTTCAGCGCACTCAAAGCGATTCTGGAAGGCTCGGTATCGGCAAAATCAAAGAACGTTGTGATTTATGCAACAAGCAACCGCCGTCATCTTGTCAAAGAAAAATTCAGCGACCGTGAGGGTGACGACGTTCATTTTAACGATACCGTTCAGGAAATAATCTCCCTTTCCGACAGATTCGGAATTCATATTACTTTCAATAAACCGAACAAGGAAACATATCTTGATATTGTTCGCAGCCTTGCAGCCAAAAAAGGCATAAAATGTGATACAGATGAGTTCGAAATAAAAGCGGAACAGTTTGCTCTCGAAAAAGGTTCACGCTCCGCAAGAGCGGCAAAGCAGTTTGTTGAAAATATTATATAAAAAGTAAAGCAGGCAACAACCATTTTCAGGATGTTGCCTGCTGATTTTTCTCTGTTATTTACCTATGTTTATCTGTGTTTCTGTTGCAAGCTTCAGCATATCCTCGTTATCGCTTTCAACAGCATCGGACATCAGTTTGCGCCTTTCAAGAAGTTCGGAATACATTCTTTCTTTTTTGTCGTTGTTGAGGTCGTAGAAAAGCATGGGGATAATTCCGAGTGAACCCGTTACGGCAGGGATAATTGTAAACATTGCAAAAAGGAAGAATTTGACCTTGTCCGTCTGCTCCGTACCCATTCTGAATGCGTTTACTTCATAGCCTATCATCTTTTTGATGGCTGTTGTAACAACGGCGCTTGTGCTTGATGAAACCTTGGCGGCTATACCCTTGGCAACGGAAGCCATAGCTTCTGTGCGGTAGCCGTTTTTCCATTCGCAGTAGTCCATCGCCTCGTTATACATTTCTGTTCCGATAACGGCTATAAGGCCGACAAAAAGAGTCCAGATGATTTCCCAAATCGCCATGGCAATGCCCATGGGAACAACTTTCTGATACATACCGCCCGAATAATCCTTCTTCATACCGATACAGCCGAAAAGGAAAACGGGAATATAAAGAATATAGCCGATTTCCTTGGCAAGTATGTAAAGCAGTCTGCTCGAAAAACGTCTTCTCATCCACGGTACCCACGCATAACTCACAGGGCTTAAGGGTGCGGCGGGGATACCCGCGACAAGCGTCATTGATGAGAAGTGAAGAACGTCGGTGTAGTAATCGTCCTTGCTGCCGCTTATTGCAAATCCGCTGAGAAAATCCGAAAGAGTTATCAGAAGCAAGGGCTTGTTGCTGATAACAGATTTTATTGACATCAGAACACTCGGTGTTTTTATGGACTGCATAACTCTTTCGCTTGAGTTGTAGAAAAACCAGAACGACGATGCGCTTGATGCAATTGTTGTAAAACAACCCATACCGACGAAAAGATTCGTATATGCTTTGGCAAGCTTACCTGAATCGTGGAGATACATGCTTCTGAGAACGTCGATAAGAATGGTTACTGCCTGCTCAGGCAATTTTGTGCCGAAGAATCCCGAGGCAAAGTTTGCAAGGGTAATCAGCCTTGTTCTGTCATTCGGATGGGGAGTTATGGTTGACATAAGACCTGTTCTTGAAATTGTCTGGAAGGTTGTTATACCTTCACGGGCAATAGTAAGAATCAGATAAAATACAAGCTTTGTAAAATCCGTCTGGGTTGTGCCCTCGAAAAGATGAGGCATAAGCCAATAAAGGCAGGTCAGAATACAGCCGGGAATTGCAAGGAACATAAGATAGGGTCTGAACTTACCCCAACGTGTTCTTGTTTTGTCAATAACCGCACCGAAGAAAAAATCGTTGACAATATCCCACACGCTGTTGATGGAATTGACAACAGTCTGCAAACCAAGGTCCACACCTACAATGCTTGTTATGAATCGGTTTGAAAAAATATTGATATTAAAGCCTTGCGCAGCAGTCCAGATTATGAATCCTACCGATTCTTTTGTTCCGACATATCTGCGGTCCTGAGTTTTTGATGCAACGGAATTTTCTTCCCGTTCCAGTTGCATTCGGCGGAGTTCTTCAAACGCTTTTGCGTTTGACTGAGAATCAGGATTCTTTGCCATGTTTTTCTCCTCCGTTGTTGTTATTTGCTATATTATTCAAAAGCTTATCTCACGCTGTCAAAAATTTCATAGAAGTTCGAGATAAATGTTGTTGCGGAATTCTTGCCGAAGGAAATAAGGCACCATGTATCGCTGTCATAGTCTTCTCTTTCCTCGTTATACTGGATACCTGCAAGGCAGAAGTTGGCGGGGTTTGCAACGTAGCCTGCCGCATCGTTCATAAGGTCCATAACGATAATATCTTCGCCTGTGTATTCTCTCATGGGAGCAAGCTCAAAGCCATCTGCACCCTTACCGCCGAATACAAGCTCGCCGAAGGTTTCGCCGGGGCTCATATATACCTTCATTTCATCGCCGATTTCAAGGTATCCCACTTCGGAAACGGTGTAGTATCTGCTGAAATTATCTTTGAGAATAAAGTTATCAGGAATGGATGTTTTGCCGAGAAGAACAATAATGTTATTTTCAATCTGCATGGTGAATTGCTTGTGTTTTATGTTAAGAACAGGCTTGACTTCTTTTGCGGTAACGGTTTCAAGACCTTCATACCATACTGTGTATCTGTCCTGACCGTTGTATTTTGCAATATTAAGTCTGTCACCCGTCTCTTCGTTAAGCTTTATTCTTTCTTCCTCGGTCATGTTCATTCCGAGAAGGATATAGGCCATTTCATAGCCGTAACGTACAGAAGTGTAATGTGCACCGCCGGGGAATTCATCAACGCCGTCACCTGTAAGAGTTCTGTCGGATGTGACTGTTGAAACGTTGCCCTGAAGGAAGATGAAGTTATAACCCGCATCATTCATCACCATTTCTGCGCTCCAGATGAAGTCGGGGGAGAATTTTCTGTCGAAGGAGACCTTCTTTTCGGGGTCTGCGCTTGCCCAGCCGAAGCTTGCGGATTCGGGATGACAGCCGAAGGTTGCGATGATTGTGGGAGTTTTGTTTGCATCGGCAGGCACAAATTCAAGCTTATAAATGTTGGGGTCAAGGGAAATAGGTGCGGTTCTGTCGAAGAAATACTCTCCTACTTCGATTTCCGAATAGTAGAGCTTACCTTCCGTCATATCTTTAAGTGCATCCTCAACGGCTTTCTTTGAGCCCGAAACAACAGATTCAATAAATGAACGCTCAACGCCGTATTTTACGTTGCGTGTAATCTTGCTGAATGAGTTGTTGATGATACAGCCGATGGGGTCGGTCCATACGCCCTGCGAATCGATACCTGTATGTATATGAGTGCAGGAAACATTGATGCTGACAATATTATATTCCTTTGCAAGTTCTTTGAGACCCTCGCGTACCTGTCTTACGTCTGCATTGGCAAAGCCTATTGCATCAAGCGCAATAAACACAACGTTACCTCTGCCCGAGCCGTCATTCATAACAACAGCTCTTACCATAAGGTCTTCCTCATTGCCGTCCTCATCGGTATACATTTCGTTGCCGAAAATATAGGGAACATATGCACCTTTTGCATACTGTTTTTCACCGAAATCCGAAGGAAGAACGGAAGCCTTGCCGTAGCCCAGACTCCACACCTTTTCACCCTGAGGCTCGTCAATGAAGGTTTCGGTGCCTTCATAGAAATTATCATATTCATCAATATCAAATTTCTCATAATCCGCAACCGCTGCCGAATCGGGAATAATAAGCTTGAGCACGGTGCCGAGAAAATCGTTTATAACAAAATTGCTGAGACCGTTGATAAATCTGCCAAATCTGATTTTTGAATCCGCTTCGTCATTTGCCTGAGCATCGGCAACATAATCAATAACGGAATCGTAGCTTGTCTGGGTATCTGCCGTCGCATAAACCGATGGCATCATAAGGCACATAACCAACGTAAGCGAAATAACCGTCATAAGCATTTTTTTCATAAAACAATACCTCTTTCCGCAACAAAGTGCTGTTGTTATTTCAATATTAACATCATGATAATAAAAAGTAAATAATCTATGTGCAATTACTCTAATTAATTTATGCTATTAAGGTTAAGTAAAAATCCATATACATCTGACTTTGTCTCCTGACAGAATCGTTTTTTCACACTTGAACACGAAAAAGAAACAGGTAACATCTTAAAAGAAAGTTTTGAATAAGAAAACCGCCTCACGAAAAGTGAAACGGTTTGATGAAAGTTATTTGTATTCAAACTATATTACCAAACATATTTCCGCCGTCTTTGATAACAAAATCGGGAGATGATTCCTGCGGAACACTATTTTCGTTCGGCATATCGGGCCTTTCGCCAAAAGGTTTTTCGGGTCTGTTACCTTCGGGCATTTCAGGAGGCATTTCACCGTTTGGATGTGTGAAATCTTCCGGCGGTTCAAACCCCTCGGGAGGCATTTCTCCCTCGGGTTTTTCGGGCGGGGTCATACCGTCGGGTCTCATTCCGTGACCGCCCATCATACCGCCGCTGTTGCCCGAAAGCTGCTTATCATCGCTCCAAAGAGAATATGTGCCCGCCGTTAAATCGGGACTGCTGAAAATCAGAATTGAATATGCGTTTTTGGGGCAGGCTTCAAGAACTGTTTTTCCTTCGGAATTATTGAGGCTGATTGTTTCGTTGCCTTTTTGTTTCTCCGCAAAATTGAACACTGCATAATTCTGTCCGCCGTCTTCAATTCTGTCAAGCATATGACCGCTTGCGATAACCGTACCGCCGTTGATATAAATACCCATATCCGAGTCAATTCCCGCATCGGCACTGTCCGAGCAAGCTGACGCAATAACTGTGCCGCCATTAATGACCAGCCAACCGTTGGAGTCAATTCCGTCGCCTTCGCCTGTATCACCCGTAACTCTTATTGTCAGCTTACCGCCGTTAACAGTCGTAACCGAAATGCCGTCTTCGTTGGTATTAACACCGTCATTGCCTGATCTGATGTTGATATTACCGCCATTGAAAGAAAGGTGCATTTCGCTGTCAAGACCTTCGTTGTCAGCATTTATGTTAAGAACACCAGTATTCTCTTTTCCGCCGTTTATGTTCATCGACATCTTTGAATAGAATGCTCCGTCATATTTATGGAGTTTCTTTGCATCCTCAACCTCGGTTTTATCTTCATTTAGCACAACAGAATCGGGTTTATATATACGTGCAACATACGAGCCGTTGATTAAGTTTTCCGTACCGTCAGCAACGATAACGTTTGCTCCCGCTTGAGTTGTATCAACATCCTTTGTTGCTTCATCGGTTGCGCATTCATAAACACTATAGAAAATGACGGCAGGAGCAACAGAGCAGGATATATCGGCACCGTTCAGAATGAGTGTTACAACGGCTTCGGGATTTTCTTTTGCACCGTCGCCGAGGTCAACTGCAATCTGACCTTTTGAAAGCTTTCCGCTGATGCTGTAAGTGCCGGCTTTAGTTATGTGAACAACCGTGTGTGCCGCAGCTTCATCGGCAGAATGCGCATCCTTTTCTGTACCTTCGCCGTAGGTGAAATCTTTGCCGGATTCATAATAAATTATATCGTTTGCGGTATAAACAGCACTCGAATTATTGCTGCTTACAGCTTCACCGTCAACTGTTATGCTGTTATCACTTAACATGATTTCAACTGCATCCGTTACAGTATCGTGAGTTTCATCGGTAATTTCCGTTGGTGCTTTTCCGCAAGCGGTAAGAGCAAATATCAATGCAAAAATGATTGAAAACGTTTTAACAGTCTTCATACAATCGCTCCTTTGTATTGTGTCAGTACAATTGTATATTGTAAATATGAAATTTTTTACAGATTTTTGTTAAAAATCATTCTTGTTTTTTATTTTGTCCGACAATAATCATCGCTGTATTCGGACTCTTAAATCATACTTTTTATAAAATAAAAGCCGCCTTTGTGAATCAAAGGCAGCTTTTGTTATGAACCGGTCAGGATATGCTCTTGGTTGTTGCAATCCATTCGGTGTGTATTTCGATTTTTTCGTTATAATCTTTGTGATAATCAGGGTTCAATTATATTGAAATCTGGCATACCTACGGTAGTGAATTGATTGAGATTATTAACAATAAGCTCAAGCTTTGAAACGTCACCCACAAGCTTCATTGAAGCCTTGATTTTTCCGATATCATTCTGAAGGAGAAGCAATATGCCTGCTTTCGGGCAGGTTACCGTAAGGTCTGCATCATCGTAGTTTGTGTTTTCATATTGCAGCAATGCTCCGTTGTTGAAATAAAGCATCATCTTTTCCTGTGTATCGGTGAAAACAAAATTGATTTTAAAGTTTTCTTCTGAAAGCGAACCTTTATCCATCAGAATTCCGATATAATCAAATATCATTTCCGCAGTCATATTCCTGATAATGCTGCCGTCTGTTTTTGCGTTGATAACTTTTTCTGCAGCATTACCGTTTCTGAGCTCATATGCCGCTGAAAGATATGCGTTTCTCCATGTTCCCGATTCGGACTGATAGCCGAGTTGCTCAAGGGCATCTGCGCAAAGAAGTCTTGCGGCAGTGTTTTCGGGGTCGGCAAAAACAAGGACGTTTGTGACCTCTGCAACCCACTGATACTCACCATTATCAAAATCAGCCTTTGCTTTGCGCAAAACCTCATTCGTATCGCCGAGATACTCAACCCACTTCTTTGCACTTTCTGAAGGCTCAAGAGGATTGAGGTTTGTGGGATTTGCGTCATACCAGCCCATATATTTTTGATAAACTGCCTTGGAATTGTGTGCAACAGTGCCGTAATACTGGCGGGTGTACCAATTCTTTGCAAGCTTTGCAGGCAATTCAATCATATTTGAAATTTCATCCGATGTGTAGCCCTGATTAATATATGTGAGAGTCTGATCGTTGATAAACTTATACACAGCTGCCGTATCCGCAAGGTAATCGTTTACAAATTCGTTGCCCCAATGCGGCCAGTTGTGCGACTGGAAAGTCAGCTCGGCATCCTTGCCGTAAAGCGAGATTGCCTCGGTAATATATTTAGACCACGCATCGCCGTCACGAACCTGAGCGCCTCTGAGGGTGTAGAGATTGTGAAGGGTTGCCGTACAGTTTTCGGCTACCCATAACGCTTTTGCCGAGGGGAACCATATATTCATTTCTGCAGGAGCTTCTGTGCCGGGAGTCATCTGAAATTCCATTGTAACCCCGTCTATTTCGTAAGTTTCACCCGTCGATTTTATTTCAAATGTCGGTCTTATGAACGAAACTCTGCCGTTTGATTGGTCCATTCCAATACCCATTGCCAGACTGCCCGTTTCAGATTTCTCAAGAAAAACACCGTATTGATACGATGCTCTTCTGCCCATACCCTTGCCTGCGTATATATTTTCGCTTACGGCGTGCTCGGTGAAATGCTCAGGAACTATTATTGGAATAAGACCGCTTGCAAGCTGTTCTTCAAGTGAAAGGTTACTGTCCGCCACCTGTTCCTCGGAAATAACGCCTGCTATTCCGCCGAAATGGTCAATGTGGGGATGAGAAATCACAACAGCTTTAACGGGGAGCTTACCGAGATTTTTTTCGACAAGCTGCATTGCTGCCTGAGTGCATTCAACGCTCATGAGAGGGTCGAAAATCACCCAGCCTGTGTCTCCTCTGATGAGAGTAAGGTTTGCCATATCGTAGCCTCTGACCTGATATATATTCTCGCAAACCTCAAAAAGGCCGTAAGCGTGGTTGTTTTTTGTGTTTTCCCAGAGGCTCGGATTAACCGTATCAGGGCATTCGGCATAGTTATCCACAAAGCTGTATGCTTTCTGACTCCAGACGGTATTTCCGTCAGCATCTTTGAGTTCAAGTTCTTTGGGTGCATCTATAAGCCCCTTTGTAGCAAATTCATATTCCGTTTTATCATCAAAATCGAGCACGGAATAAACGGCGGAATTAATCTCAACGGTATATTCGGTTGCCGCTTTTGTTTCAGCACTCAGGTTCAACTCCGCAACCATATCGACATTCTTATTTGTGCCGCATGCGGAAAACGAAAACAAAATTATACTCGCAAGAATTATTGATAGAATTTTTTTCATCAGAGCAGCTCCTTTTTTATGAAAAACCTATAATCAGCAATTTTATTTCAATAAGATAAATTTTAATGCTTTTATTAAGAGGGGATTGAACATCACCATATCTTGTAAGTTCAATTTTAAAAATTATGCAAGGTATTCCGTTATATCAGACATTCGCTGTCTGATAAGCAATTCAATATAAGCCTTCGGAGTGTTCGGTTACATGCCTGAAAAACATCCGATAGCCTTGACACAGATAATTTTTTCCTTCCGTCAGGCGGTCTTTGGGGCAACCGCCGAAACAAAGTCTGATATACGGACATTTAAAACAGTCATCAGACAGACCGTAGGTTTTATGCATTCCGAATGCACGGTTTTTTTCCATCAGTTTACCCAGATGAGTTTCCGTAATATTTCCGAGACGGTACTGTTCAAATGCGTATCTGTCACAGGAAAAAACATCGCCGTTTGCTTCCACACACCCGGAATGTCCGCATAAAGGATTGTGAACACACAGTGAAGACGGAACACCCTTAAGATTTCCGAGTGTAACATCTATCAGCTGAACGTATTTCTTTCCGACATCCTTTTCTTTCCACAAATCAAAAACAGTGCACAAAAAGTTGCCGTAGCCTTCTGGCGTAACCGAAAACGGAGTAACGGGATGTTTCATTTTTACAGTGTTGATTCCCTGCGGTGTTGCAAATTTCTGACCTGCATCCGCTTCATAGACAGCAGGAAAGCTTTCAACAACAGGAAGGAACTGAATGTAATCGGTCAATTCTCTTAAAAATCCGTAAACCTCCCGAGGTTTTTCCATGTTGACCCGGTTAACCGTGGTTAATGTATTAAACGGAATTCCGTGTTTTTGAAGCATTGAGATGCCTTCCGCAACTTTCGCAAATGAGCCGTCACCGCTTGATGTTTTGCGGTAGATATTGTGCAATTCTTCGGGACCGTCAACGCTTACGCCAATCAAAAATCGGTGTTCACGGAACAAACGGCATATTTCATCTGTAAGGCACGAGGCGTTCGTCTGAATAACATTTCTTATTTTGCGCCCGGAGCCGTATTTTTTTTGAAGATTCAATGCGGACTTAAAGAATTCGGTGCCGGCAAGAACGGGTTCACCACCGTGCCAGACAAAATCCACCTGTGCTTCTTCGCCGTGTATTTCGAGAGTCTGGCGGATATAGGTTTCCAGCACTTGCGGTGACATCCGAGATGTGCTGATGTTCAGCGCCTTTCTTTTGTCCGCATAATAGCAATATTCACAGTGCAGATTGCAGCTGTCTGCAACAGGCTTTGCAAGCATTGCATAAGTTCTGTATTTATCCATTCACTTTCTGAGCAAACATCATCAGCTTTTCATCAAGATCAACCATGGTAGAGGCGGTTTCGCTGCCGTCATCGACCCCGATTTCCTTTGCAATCAGCTCATTGAGCTGTGTGTTCAGTTCCATAATCAGAGCCTTGTTTTCTTCAGCGTTCAAAGCAAGATTGTTGCATTCCTCCGGGTCATTTTTAATATCATACAGTTCAATATCATTGTTGTTTATCAGTTCTTCAAATGTCTGAGGAGTATTGAAGCCGGTCGGAGTAAAATACCTGGCAAATTTATATTCATCGGTGATAATCGCACGCACAAAACATCTGTTATCGATTGAAACATCAAGTTTACCGTCTTTATTTCTCATTTCTAATGAAATAGAAAGCATTTCATAACAGAAAAGTGCACCGTCACGAACGCTGTCGGAACTGCCGTCAATCAACGGCATAAGACTTTTTCCGGGCAGACCTGCAGATATCTCTGCCTTTCTCTCATCGCCGATAAATGTCATGTCAATGAAAGTCGGTGCAAGGTCTATGTGGGAAGTAACGGCGTTAATTCTTTGTCCGCCCTCATAATCGGGGTGATAAATTATCAGAGGAACATGAATGTTATAGTCATAAACAAAACCGCCTTTACCTTTAAGACCGTGAGCCCCCTGCATTTCACCGTGGTCGGAAGTGAAAACAATAATGGTGTTATCCAACATGCCTTCGTCTTCAAGTCCGTTCAACAGAGTCATAAGGTTATTGTCGCTGTCCTGAATACAGTTAAAATAATAATCCTGAAGCTTCTTGAAGCTTTCATCATCGATACCGCCCATGTTACGGGCCCAGTTGGTTTTATAGGCATTGACTCCGTACACGGTGCCATCTGATGAAATATCCTGTTGCCATGTGGAGGGCAGAGGGGTATCGTATGCCTTTTCATAAACCTTATCTTCGGGAGGCTCGGCTACATCCATAACTTTTGCAACAAAATCATCATCCGTGACAAGATTCATCACGTCATGAGGGTTTATCAGATTGACCGCCAGAAAGAATGACTGACCGTTTTCGTTCAGCTCTGTGCCTGTTGTTTTGAGCCATTTCACACTGTCCGATACGATTACAGGATCGATTTCATAACCTTCATGTGCCTCACCGATATAGTCTTTATCTGAATTCCAATCCGAAAATCCGTGCTGTTCCAGATCAATTGTAATGGGTTCTTCTTCAAACAGAACGCTTGTGTCAGCCATATGCCACTTTCCTTTATATGCTGTATAAAGTCCTGCTTCACGAAGACGGTCTCCGATGGTTACCTTATCGGCGGACAACCCGCCCTGCCAAGGAAAATCGGTATTGTCAAGCATTTCCGTATCGGTAATATGAGTACCGGTATATATTACCGATCTCGATGAAGTACTCATATTGCTGCAGATATAATGCTTTTCAAAAGTTGTGCCCATTTCTTCAAGCAGTTTCCTTGCCTGATATTCGGTATCTTTCGGATACTGTTCGAAATAACGCTCCTGGTCGGTAGTTACAAAAAGGATATTATAGTTGCCGTCTGCGTTCTTTTCCGGTGCGATATCAGTACGAACAGGCTTGCTTTCGTTATTTGTCTGACTGTTATCGGTGGTACATCCGCTTGCAACAGTTATGCTCAACGCCATTGCCACTGCTGCCAACGCCTTTTTCTTGCTCATAAATAACCTCCTGCCAGATGTTCTTCAAAGCCAATAAGCTTATGATTTAATTATAATACACTGATTTTCACTTAAAATTTCTTTGTGATTTTCAGAATGTTCTTTCCGTCTTTGTATTCATATGTCATATCATCCATAGTTTTTTTGACCATAAATATGCCGAGTCCGCCGATTTTTCTTTCCTCTGCGGAAAGTGAAATATCCGGGTCTGACTGTTCAAGCGGATTGTACGGAATACCGCTGTCAACGAATGTTAAAACTGCCTCCTTCGGATTTCCCGGAAGTTCAATCCTCACAGTTACATCGCCGCCTTTTTCGCCGTAAGCATAGTGCACAATGTTGCTGAAAATTTCGTCAATCGCAATATCAATCTGCATCTGTGCCTTCACAGAGCATCCGGCAGCTTCAAGCTGTTCGTTGACAAAATCCGTAACAGTTTCAATATTTTCAATTGTTGCGGCAACTGTTGTTTCTTTTATCGGTGTTCCTTCTCCGTGATATATCAGACAAAGCATGGTTATATCATCAAACTGAGGTGCTTTGCCGACAAACAAATCAACATCAGCCTTTACAGCATCACAGATTGTCCGGGCATTGCTGTCTGAGTTTTTATTCAATGCTTCAAGCAATCTTTCTTCGCCGTAAAGCTCATTTGCCGTATTGGTCGCTTCGGTCACGCCGTCAGTGTACAGATAGATAACATCGCCTTTTTCAAGCTGATATTCGTTTTTACGGTAGCGGATACCCTCCATACCTGCAAGCACAAAGCCGGGTCGTGTTTTAAGATAAGAAAAACTACCGTCGGCGTGTTTTACAAGAGGCGGATTATGACCGGCATTGGCGAAGGTTATCTTTCCGGTTTTTGTGTTGAGAAGTCCCATCCATGCGGTTACAAACATACCCGCATCGTTACCCTCGCAAAGCTTTTCATTTGCGTGCGTAAACACTTCCTCAACGCTCATACCGGATTCTGCACAGCTTTTAAGAAGAGTTTTTGAGGTCATCATAAACATCGCCGCAGGAATTCCCTTTCCCGAAACATCGGCGACCAAAAACGCAAGCGTATTCTCATCAATAAAATAGAAGTCATAGAAATCGCCGCCGACCTCTTTTGCAGTATGCATGGTTGCGTTTATGTCAAATTCTTTTCTGTTGGGATAGGGCGGAAATACCGACGGCAGAGCAGAATGCTGAATAGCTTTTGCAAACGCAAGCTCTGCATCAATTCTTGCTTCCGCCTCAGAAATATATTTTTTCAGCGTGTTTACCGTAGAATTAATGTCATCTGAAAGCTCATCAAATTCAACATGAGAGCGCACATCAACAACCGTGTCAAGATTTCCTTCGGTTATGGCAGAAAGCGAATCGTTGACTTTGTAAATATTGTCAACGACAAGGCGTCTTACGAGCGCAAAAATCATAATAAACAGTGCAGCAAAAACGATAATCTGCATTACTGTTGTGACACCGACAGAAACATTGCGCGAGAGTGCCGCTTCGCTTTTGGGCATAACCGCAATTATTCTGTAACCTTCAGTTAGCTGATGCATGCAGTAACAAGGCTCATCGTAAACATCAGCGGTGAATGCAGCATTTTCTGCAGTCTTTTCGGTATCTATCCAGATGCCTGTGACATCAAGATTTTTACCCTCATTGCCGTAACGGTCGCTGACGATATCCCAGTTTTCGTCAACGATAATGATTGAGCCTCCCTCGCCGACATGACGGTTACGGGTAACACCCACAACAAACTCATCAATGTCTTTCTGAAAACGCTCGGCTCCGTAGCCGACCTGAACAAACCCGCCGTCTTCAAGTACAACACCGCCGTATTTACGTGATATTGATGCGTCATAAGAAACAGGTCTGTATTTCTGAACATATTCGGTTTCACCCGAAAGCAACACCATAAATTCGGCTGACTGCTCACCGCTTCTCATATCGTAATTGAGAAAGTCGGGATATGTGCTGGCATCAATAATACCGTCAGCATTTATATGGTTGATTTCGGTAACATCATATTTTTTGGTAAGTTCATAAAGCAAATCCGAATCGATTTTTTCTGCGTTGTTCAAATCATCCGCTATCTGATTCGTAAGTTTCAGAAGATTTTCGTCTGATGCATCAATGATGTCTTCCTTAACATCTGAAATATTAAGAGCAAGAAGATTCAACGCATTGTTCTGTGAGATTTTGGTTTGCGAAACCCACAGAAACGCAGTTGTTGCGAGAAATGCTATAACGACAAGAATCAGAAGCCACCGTCTGAACGCACCCGATATGTTTTGCTTTTTCTTATCCATAATCATTCAATGTTAAGAACATCACAGAAACCCGTAACTTCAAAAATTTCCATAATGGTTTCGTTGACATTCTTAACAGTCATTTCGCCCTGTTTGTTCATGATTTTCTGTGCACCGAGGAGCACACGAAGACCTGCGGATGAAAGATATTCAAGAGATGTAAAGTCAAAAACAAGCTTTTCAACACCTGCAAGGCTCTGATTGAGTTCCGCTTCAAGAGCAGGCGAAGTTGCGGTATCAAGTCTGCCTTCAAGGGCGATTTCGAGTTCGTTTCCGTTGGCTGTTTTATTGATGTTCATTGTTGTTACCTCACTTTATTTTAGCAGTTATAAGATTTGTGAATCCGTCTTCGCTGATTTCGGCATGTTCGATGCTTTCCGAAGCGTTCTGTGCAAGCTTGATTGAAAGAATATTATCCGAATCCATGGGATTGAAGGTTTTGCCGTCATATCTTATCTCAAGAAGAATGCTGTCATCTTCCTGGGAATATTCGGCGGTTACATTCATGATGAAATCTTTTTTAAATTCAGGAATGACAATCTGAACGCAAAGTTCTTCAAACACAGACTGCATACGGTAAATCGCTTTCTGTGATATGCCGCTTCTTCTGCCGAATTCTTCGAGACAAGTATTAAATCCGATAAAGTCAAAGTCTTTTGACTTGATAACGTTTTCAAATACTTTTATCCGTTTGATGAAACGTGCGGTTTTTTCTTTCTGAGGATTGTCAAAAATCTGTTCAGGGGTTCCGTCTTCGTAAACTCCGCCCTCATCCATATAAAAAACTCTGTTAGCGATTTCACGGGCAAAGCGCATTTCATGGGTCACAATCATCATTGTCAGACCCTTTCTTGCAAGGTCCTTGATAACCGCCTGAACCTCTCCGACCATTGTGGGGTCAAGGGCAGATGTCGGTTCATCAAAAAGAATTATTTCGGGGTCCATGGCAAGAGTTCTTGCAATTGCAACTCTTTGTTTCTGACCGCCGGAAAGCTCGTCGGGATAGTTAAAAGCCTTATCCGCAAGTCCGACTGTGCGGAGCAGAGCCATACCGTCGTCATAAGCCTGCTGTTTTGATTTCCCGAGCAAATCCATAGGAGCCGCCATAATGTTTTCAATGACATTCATATTATTAAAAAGGTTGAATGACTGGAAAACCATACCCATTTTTTGTCTGACTTTTGTAATGTCGCACTTCCTGTCGGTAATGCATTTGCCGTCAACCCAAATCTCACCCGAAGTCGGTGTTTCAAGCTTGTTTATGCATCTTATAAGAGTGGATTTGCCTGTACCCGAAGGACCGATAACAGAAATTACATCGCCCTTGTTTATTTCAACATTAACATCCTTAAGAGGTGTAGCATTGGGATATTCTTTTCTCAAATGACTTATTTTAATCATCTTGCTACTCCTTTCAGAATTTTTTTATTTTTTCTTTTTCTGGGGTCAATTTTTTTGTTGATTATTCCGAGAAGACCTGCAACGCCCCATGTTATTGCGAAATAGATAACAGCAACAGCAATCAGCGGGAAGAAGGCTTCGTATGTATTGCTTCGGATAATATCGCCCATTCTTGTAAGGTCATTTACGGCAATGTAGCCTACAATGGATGTAGCTTTGATAAGTCCGATGATTTCGCCTGTATAGGCAGGAATAAACATTTTAAGAGCCTGAGGAAGAACGATTCTGAAAAATGTTTTGTTTCTTCCGTAGCCGAGAGCATAAGCTGCTTCTGTCTGACCCTTATCAACATTTTCAACCGTTATGTCAAGCTGACTGCAGACAAACGAACCGAAAGTCAGAATAAACCCGATAACCGCAACAGTAATTCCGCTTATGTCAGACTTACCGAACACTATATAGAATAAAATCATCAGCACAACCAGAGTCGGCGTACCGGAAATGATTATTGAATAAATCTTAGCAATTTTTTGGGTGATTAATGAAACTGCTCTGAATTTTGAGCGTGTAAGCATATAGAAAGCGAAGCCTAAAACCGTTCCGCCAAGCACAGAGAAAAAGCTGATTAACAAAGTAATAAGAATGCCTTCAACCACAAGCTTCCATCTGTCTTCACGGATAAATGTTTTTTCAAAACTATCCTTGATTGAGGCAAGGAAACCTGTCTCATCTCCTTCGCTTCCGTAGGTTACCATTATGATATCGGCAATCATATAGGGTTCGCAGAAATTTACGCTCTCCTTGCGTTCCTCTGTTATGTATATACCGCAGGAAACGACATCGTACTTGCCTTCCTTAAGACCGGCAACGCCTGCTGTCCACTGTGCATCCTCAATTCTGGGATTATAACCGTATTTTTCGCAGAACATATAGAGAATTTCAACTTCAAAGCCTGCATATTCGTTGTTGAGCATATATACAAAAGGCTTTCTTGAGGAGTCAAAAGCGATTTTCAGTTCTTTTTCATTTGCCGACAAATCGGGAACTTCTATGTTTTCGGTGGGTTCAACCTCACCGCACCATTCGTCCCATATTGCATCCAGTGTTCCGTTTGCGCGAAGTCCGGCAAGGAACTCATCCATCTGCAACTTGAGATTGTCGCCGTTTTCGTTTTTGGCAAAAGCATAACCGATTTCAACACTGTAATTGGGAATTGATATGTATGAAAGACCTTTGTCTGTTCTTCTCGCTGCATTGTAGTTCGGGGTATCAAGAAGGAATCCGTCAACCTTGCCCTGCTTTATGCATTGAAAAAGGTCGGGGAAAGACTGATAAGCATCAATGCTTGCATCGGGGAAAAGTTCTCTTGAATAGCCGTCGTAGATTGAGCCGACTATAACGCCGAGAGTTGCGTTGTTAAAATCGTCAAGAGTACGGGTTTCGGCAGAAGAATTACCGTTAATGACAAGCACCATGTCATCGGTGTAATAACAATCTGAGAAATCCAGAGTTTCTTTTCTTTCGTCGGTAATCGTTATACCTGATGCACCGATGTCATATATTCCGCTCTGAACGCCCGAAAGAATACCGTCAAATGAGGAATCTTCAATTTCAAGGCTGTATCCGTATTTTTTTGCAAATTCCGTAAGCAATTCAATATCAAAGCCTGCGTATGTGCCGTTTTTTATATAAGCAAAGGGTTTCAGTTGAGCATCGATTGCGATTCTGACAACACCTTTTTCGCCGTTGACAGATTCATAATCCGTTAATTCGTCAGGTTCCTGTGAAGAAAACCATTTTTCCTTAAGGCTGTTCAGCTTGCCGCTTTTTTTATATTCGGCAATGAATTCGTTAACTTCTCTCTGAAGTTCGGGCTTGAGCCCTTTTGTAAAAATTAAGCCATAGTCGCTGACAGCGATAGGTTCTTCAATTCTTTTGAAATCCATTCCCTCCCAAAGCATGGAGCAGTAAACGGAATTTTCTGTTGAAAATGCATCGATTTTTTCGAGCGAAAGTGCCATTGCTGCATCGGCAGTGGAGTTGAACTCGGAATGTTGTGCGTCAGGTAGCATCTCCTTTAGCAAAGCAGCCTGAATTGACCCTGCTACCGAACCGATTTTTGAGTCCGAAAACTCTGAAATTTTGGTTTCGTTGCTGATATTTGAAGTGTTTGAATTGTGTTTTTGAGTGCAGCCCGTTAAACAAAGCAACAAAATAACACCTGAAAATAACAGGCAGAAAAGTTTTTTCATGGAAGGGTCCTCCTTATATAAAAAACTACTATTTTATATTTTATTACAATTTTTTATGTTTGTACAGTGGTTATTTAAAAAACTTCCTATATTTCACTTCAAAGAAACTTTCCGAAAGAATAAGAATTGCGTCACAATAAACGGGACTATGCCGAAATACTGTGAAAGGAGTTTAGATTATATGAAAAACCCCGTACAGTGTACGGGGCTGGTTTCTTATTCGGCAAAGCCGTAATCCGTTGTGCCTTCAGCAGTCAGAATCGGCATAAGGTTGAGTTTTTCCTGAATTTCTTTTGTGATTTTATTCACAGCATCGCACTCGGCAAAATAGATTTCATATACCAGAGTGTCATTATTAATAACTTTACCGTCTGACATATAACCGCCGTATGTCACAAACTCGGTATAGCCGCAGCCGTTTTCAAGAATAACGGCTCTTGCAACAGCCTGTGCTTCTTCAATGGTGAGAAGCTGTTCGCCTGCATCAGCATCAACAAGACCGCAATAAAGTGTGTGCTTCTGTGGATTAGCTGATTTGTTTTCCTGACCGTTGCAGGCAGTACCTACACAAAAGAATACCACGCAGACAAGAATAACTGACATTATTTTTAAAAAATTCCTCATTTTGATTTCTCCTCTTTTAATTTATTTTTGTTTGTTACGGAATCGTTAGTGCAATCATGGCTTTATAATTAATAATGCCAATCTCCGCATTCGCATACAGGGAAAACGTTGAAAATTTTGTGGAAGAAAGTTGCAATTTTCCAGATCATGCTCAGGAACCAATGGTCGCTGTGGCAGATGCACTCGCAATCATAAATGTTTTCTTTGCCGCAAAGATCACACGTTTCGTTGAAATCTTCATCGATGTGGTAATATTCGTCGAGCGGAAGTTCTTCGTGACCCGACACGAACTTATCGCAGATTGAGCAGTAAAGTCCGTCGGAATAACCGTTCTCTGTGCAGTTCGAATACGTTCCTTCAACGAATTCAACGTCATGCTCGCTGCCGTCGTCGGCAGTATGCGTCAGATAGCTGAGAATAACCTTGAATGTGCCTTCGCCGTAATTGTTGTGAACATCAAAATAATAGGTTTCTCCTGCCTCAAAATAATAAACGAGGTCAAAATTCATGCCGTTTTCATCATAGCTGTCTGTTATCCATTCACCTGTCGCGTCATAAAGGCAACAGTCAGGATCTATTTCAGGATTGCCCGATACGGATTTGAAAGAATATGTGCCGCTTATTTCGGGAACAAATCTGAACCATGAAATTTCATCGTACGATTCAGCTTTAAGCTCATGTTCGTCGCCTGTGTTGATGTCTGTTCCCATAAAAATCTTTCCGCAGAGGCAAAGTCCGAGAAAACCGATTTCGGTATGGTCGCAGATTTTGCCGCAGATAACACAGGTGTTGTTTTCAAAAGCGTGTCCGCAATCAATAGTCAGGTTGAAAGTTTCGGTGTTTTCGGAATAAGTGTAAACCTCCAAACAGTATTCATTGCCTGCTTCAAATTCATATTCAAGACGGAAATCAGCGCTTTCTTCGGTGTCGTCTACATATTCGCCGAAAACCTCTTCTCCGTTTGAATCATACAAGCAAGCGCCCGTATCAACTCCGTCGGATACGGTTCTGAAAATATATTTTCCCGATTGTTCGGGAACAAACTTAACGTAAACGCCGATACTGGATTCAACGGTAATTTCAAGGGTATCGCCATAGCTGATTTCATAATCGGGAGCATAGGGAGATTCATCAATAATCTCAATTCTGCCTTCACCGTCGGGATTACCGTATTCTTCGGCAGTTATTTTTCCGTCAAGGGTTTCAGTGAAATATTTAATGAGCATTTCGGAATCACAGGGCAATCCTTCCTGCTGAAGAACTTTTGCACCGTCAAGCATTGTAAGTCCGTCGCCGCCCTGAAGAAGTACATATGTGCTACCTGTGAGTGTATAGTTTTTTTCAAGGTCAACGGGCTCACCGCCGATGCAGACATTCTGAACTCTGCGTTCCATTGTTTCGTCAACTTCGATAAAATTACCAAGCTGATCAGTAACAATGGGAGTTTCTCTGTATGTATGAATTTCGAATGTCATGCCCGAAACCTGGAAAAAGCTGCCGAGTTCTTCGGGGCACTTGCGTGCACCGTGTTCAAGTATGTCAATAATCTGCTGACCCGTAACTTCAAGAACGCACATGTTGTTGTTGAACGCATTAACATCCATAAGATTCTTTCTTGAAACACTGCCTTTTTCAACGTCAGCGCGTATTCCGCCGCCGTTGGCTATTGCAACGTCTGAGCCTGTTACTGAACGGTAGGCATCGGCAACAAAATCGCCTGCGTTGGTTTCTCTTTTTCTTACAACTCTGCTTCCGTCGTCACCGTAAACAATAAGTTTTGCTTCTGACGTGCCTATTTCATCATAGAGATATTCTATTTCTTCATTGTAGCCGTCAATCTTTGATTTGACGGTGTTGTAAACAGTTTTTGTGTTTCCCGACATTGTTTCAACGGAAACGTTATCGGGATTTATGAGTTCAAAGCTCATATTATCACCGCTGATTGTGAGCGCACCGAAGTTTGAAAACTTATCACCCGTTGATGTAAGGAAAACATCTTCGTTATTTTTGTTTTTATAGACTGCTTTTTCCGTCGTTTCATGAGAATGAGCATCAATGAAACAGTCTATACCGTCGGTATTGGCAATGATATCGCTTGATTTCCAACCGTCATTTGAACCGATAATCCCTGCATGACCTACCGCAACAACATAATCCGCGCCGTCATTAATCGCTTTGTCAACGCTTCCCTGAATGTTGTTATAAAGGTCATCATTTGTCAATCCGTCGGGATAAGTCGGAAATCCGTAAATAAAATTCCCGTTTTCATCCTTGAAATATTCGGGAGTTGTTGAGGTGACTGTATCCGGGGTTGAAATGCCCACAAAAGCAATCTGATAACCTCCGAAATCCTTGACTGCATAGGGTTTAAGCACAGGAGAATTAGCGGGAAGATAATAGAAATTGGAACTGATATATTCGTATTCGGCTTTGTTCTGCGCAAGGTCAAGGAAAACTTCCATGCCGTAATCAAATTCGTGGTTGCCCGGAACGGCGTAATCGTATCCGACAGAGTTCATAATGTCAACAACAGCTTCGCCTTCGGTCAATGAACCGATAACTTCGCCCTGAATTGCATCGCCCGCATCAACGGTTATAACATTGTGACCCTGTGTCAAAAGCTCTGCTCTGTAAGCTGCGAGCACCGCATAATCTTCGATTGCACAATGAACATCGTTTGTGTAAAGAATAACCGTGTCCTTTTCCGTTGCAAAGGCAAACGGAATAGTTGCAGCAATCATTATGACCGCAAGAGTGACTGATAAAATCTTTTTCATTTGGTTAACCTCCTTGAAGATGACCTGTTATAAAAATTTCGTATTTAAAAAGCATTCGCCTTTTCAACATATTCTTTGAATTCTTTGAAAATTTGTTTGCCGATTGAACGGTAATCCATTGCAAGAACCTTGTTGATTTTTATTTTTCGTGTTTCTTCCGGTACGTTGTAAATTGTCATGACGGTGTTCAACGCTCCCGAAATCCGTGTTTCGAGCGGTACGGTTTTATCAATGGCGTTAAGAGTTGCGTGTTCAATACCTGCAACAAGAATTTCCGCTTCTTTGAATTGCTCATCTGTCCAATCGGTACAGTATTCCGCAAAGACTTCTTTTGCACGTGCGGTATCATTTTTATGGATGATTTCAAGGCATTTCGGACTCTGATAAGTTGAAATAAAAAAGTCTTTTGCGACCTCACTTTCTTCACAGGCTGCAGCCATTGACATCAGCTCAAAACAAAGGGCAAGCAACGAATTTATACCGTCATCTGCTACCTCTTTTATTATTTTCCACTGAAACTTGCACAGCAAATCCGTGAGCACCGCAAGAATGTCATCTTTTGATGAAAAATAAAACGTGTAATTGCCTTTACTTATCCCAAGCTCATCGCAGACCATTTTTACACTTGAAGCTGTGTAACCGTACTCAAGAAACATTCGGGTTGAAACGCGGATTATTTTATCTTTTGTTTTCTCTTTCTTCGCCATAATACCTCCTTCAAAGGTTTACTGCGTTTATACTGATTATAATTTAGCACGAGTACAAGCGGATGTCAATATTTTTAATAAAATGCAATGGCAAAACATTTTTATTTGAAAGTTTAAAATAAAAAACCGCTTCACAAAAAGTGAAACGGTTTGATGGAACATATTTGTTTTATAAATGAATAAAACAGTTTATCCGAGAGCGACCATGCTGAAAACGAGTGCGAAAAGTGCAACTGTTTCGCAAAGACCGACAACGGTGATGTACTGTGAGAAGCCCTTGCCTGTTTCAGCGAGTGCATCTGCACCTGCGGCGCCTGCTTTACCCTGGACAACGGCTGAAACCGCCATTGCAACACCTGAAGCGATGCCGAGACCGAAAAGGAATGCGGGGTCTGCGGTTGATGAACTCATCTGCTGCATAAGAAGGAAGCCGTAGATGGTCTGTGTAAGGGGTGCACCTGCAAAAACGGTAAGAATGAAGGGTGCAGCCTTGTTGCTCATGTAGCATTTTTTCCATGCGCCGATTGATGCCTGACCTGCAATGCCGATGCCGATTGCAGAGCCTGTTGCGGCAATGCCCATTGCCAGAGCTGTTGCTAATAATCCTAAATTCATAATGACTCTCCTTAATTTTCAATTTGTTCTTCAAAGGGTTTGAATTTATGTCCGCTCCAGGACATATCAAGATGCGATGAAAACTCCAATGTGTTGAGTCTGATTCCGTGAACAATAACCGACAGAACATTCAGTATCATATTCAGTCCGTGACCGAACGCGAGAAGCACAATCGCAATAATCATAAACAGGAAATTGCCGAGCAGGGGACTTGCAAGCTCGTTGACGGTTGCGGATATTGCCGCACCTGCAAGACCTACCGCCCAAAGGCGTATATACGAAACTATATCCGAGAAAACATTGACAACGCCGAGAAGAACGGAAACGATGTTCTTGAGGCTTTCGAGGATTGATTTGACGATGCTTCCTTCGTAGTTCGAGAATACGAAGCTCATAACGAAGCCTGCTATAACCATGATGAGGGCAACTGTTCCGACGGGAACACCGCCCAATACAAGTCCGAAGCTGAAAACTTCGGCATTTACAACGAAGCTCAGCACAACATAAAATATGCCGATAAGCTGCATTATTGAACCGATATCTCCGAGAATCTTTATTGATTTTCTGTTTCGTGCAGCAACCTTGATGTGTGCCACGGTGAGCTGGATAAGAGCGAGCGAGAAGCAGAATATCTGAAGATTCTGTGCGGTAGTAAGACCGTATTCTCCGTTTGTCCATGGCGGATACCAGATTTTATCGGCGTAAACGTTGGAAATAACGGGTATCGATAATTTGCCAAGCCATTCAGGCAACTGTTCGGGAGAAAGACCGAACCAGGTGCATGTCAGCGTTCCCCAGAGAATTGTTGACAGACCGAAAAGTCCGATAAGCAAAAATGCGGGCGGAACTTTTTTCTTTGATGCAACCGATTTTGCAATCAGTATTCCCGTAACGGCAGAAATGAGAAGTCCGTAACCGCCGTCACCGAAGATAATTCCGAAGAATATGAGAATGAATCCCAGGAACCAACCCGAAATATCATATTCGAAATATCCCGGAACAGTGCCGAGAAAGTCGGTCAGAGGATAGATAAGACTTACGAACTTGTTGTTTTTAAGTTTTGTGGGTACGTTATCTTCCTCGGTCGGTTCTTCAACGAGAAGACCCCATGAGTTTTCCTTTGCGGTCTGTTTGAGGCGTTCAAGATTTTCTGCTTCAACATAACCCGTGAAATATGCTACGGATTTTCCGTCATCCGACAGATTTTCGTTTGCCATTCCCGTGGCATAAACCTCAAATTCGATTTCTTTTTCACAGAATCCGATTGCTTTTTTTATGCTGTCGGTATAGCTTGCGAAAGAAGAAATTTTTTCATCAATCTCATTGATGCGATTGTTCAGAACTTCGGTTTTTTGCCTTATTTCGTTTGTTGATGATGCAGGCATTTCAAATCGGTAGGATTTTAATGATTCAACAGCCTCGTTTTCGCCTTCAAGACCCGATTTGATTAACAGGAATTTTACAGATGATTTCGTCTTCTTGAAAGGCAGGGTTTTTACGCTTTCACCGAGCTTATCATATTCCGATTTCGGCATTTCATAAAGCGAAACATCAATGCCGTTTTCGGCTAAAGCAATGATTTCGACCGGGTCGATTTCGCCCCAGTCGGCAAGACGGTCAAGCTCCGCACCGAGAGCGATTTTTTCTGCCGTGCACTGCTTTTTTTCTTCGCCGAGAGTGACGATTTCCTCTGATACGGAAATTGCTTTTTCGACATCGGCGTTTTCTTGCTTTATCTTTTTGTTTTTCTTTTCCGATATGCTGAAAAGCGCACTTTCGAGCAGTGCAACTCTTTCTTTAAGCTCTTCAAGTTTTTTACCAGAGCCTTCAACGGCTTCGATGTGAAGAATGCCGAGCTTACGGAGCTTTCCGAGTGTTTCGGATTTTTTATCTCCCATAATTATGAGAGAAACTTTTTTCATGGGCACTATCATAATGAGCACACCTCCGTTTCGGGAGATAATTCATTGCGTGCCGCAATTTTGCGTTTTGAAATTTTTGAACGGACAACGGCGCTTACCTGCTGGTCCGCCATGTAAATTGATATTTTCTTGATGTTGTTTTCTGTTTCGGGGATTTTGACCTTTTCGAACAGGTTGACTCTCTGTGAGGTTGCACGAAGCTCCTGCTCAAGCAGTATGACCTGCTCATCCAACACTTCCGCTTCAAGGTCGAGCGACATGGCTTTTTCCATATGGTTTGCGGCAATGTCAACCCAGAGCGGGGTTTCATATAAATCGTAATCTCCTCGGGAGAAATCCGCACCTTCATAAACGGGAATGGTGACGCCTGCGATGTTTCCCACACCCTTACGGATATTTTTTACGCTGATTATTCCGTCGGGGAAAGCGTCTGTTTCGCTGAAAACGGCAATCCATGAAGCAAAACCTTTTTCAAGGTTTTCTCTCTCTTTTCTTACCGCCTGAGCTTTTGCTTCAATGGTGCGTATTTCCGCCTGAAGCTGCTGTTTTTTGAGTGTCAGAGTAGGCAAATATCTCCGATACATTTTGAGGGCATCTTTCTGTATCTTTAACTCGTTTTTAGTCAGTTTGATTTTTGCCACCGTTATCCTCCTTACTTAGCTTTCCAGAATTCGTCTGTAAGGTCGGATTTTATGCCGGTTTCATCTTTTTCGAAACATTCTGCAAGGATTTCCCATCCGAGGTCGAGAGCTTCTTCGAGAGAAAGGTTGACCGACAAATCCATGAGCTTATTTTCGAAAAGCTGACCGTATTTCAGTAATTTACCGTCCCAGCGTGACATTGCAAAGCCCATGTTTTTCTTTTCCAGTGTTTCTTTGTAGGAAGAATACATGCGGATCATTGCATCCATGAGTGCACGGTGGTCTTTACGGGTTTTGCCATTGACATTCTGCTTGAGTCGTGAAAGTGAACCGAAAGGCTCAATTCGTCCGCCTTTGAGATAATACTGACCTTCGGTGATGTAACCCGTATTATCGGGAACGGGATGAGTTACGTCATCGCCGGGCATTGTTGTGACCGCAAGAACGGTAACGGAACCCGAATCGTCAAAGTCAACAGCCTTTTCATATCGTGATGCAAGCTGTGAATAAAGGTCGCCGGGATATCCGCGGTTTGAGGGAACCTGTTCCTGAGTGATGGCGATTTCTTTCATTGCATCGGCAAAGTTCGTCATGTCGGTGAGAAGAACGAGCACATCTTTGCCCGCGAGCGCGAACTTCTCGGCGACGGCGAGCGAGACGTCGGGCACGAGCATGCACTCCACCGTGGGGTCTGCCGCGGTGTGCACGAACATGACCGTCTTTGCACGGCCCTTCACCACCGGTACCAAGAACCCTAGTTCCGGCCGAATAAAGAAAACAATCTTAGGCTGAATTTTCTTGACTATCTTTTTTAGCGGAGAACGGAAACTCAAATACCCCGTATAGAGCGATTTCGCCCACACTTCGTGGGATACATAATTTGAATCTTGCGAAGTCGCCGCATTCGTTTTAGCGGCATCGCCAAAAAACTTGGGAGTCTTGAGCCAGAGTACATGGACATCGTATTTTCCCGAAACCGCCTTGACCAGATTCAGCGTCAATCGCCCGAAACTGGTACACTCATTTTTATCACAAACAAAAAGGACTTTCGCAAGGCTCATAGTACATCCCTCAAACATTAAAATAATAGCAAAAACATGATTCAAAACCGCCCCAAACACCCTTAAAAAAAGCGTTTTTGCTATATTCAGGGTATGGCGAAAATCGGCATCGTTCTCGCGACCTACAATGGCGAAAAGTATCTTTCAAAGATGCTCGATTCACTTGTGGCGCAAACTAGACAAGC
>CALAQQ010000290.1 GCA_937888485.1 uncultured Clostridia bacterium | reverse complement strand
TTATTCTTTTCGGTCTGGGCGGTGTCGGCTCATACACGGCAGAGGCTCTTGCAAGGGCAGGTATAGGAAAGCTTACGATAGTTGATAACGACACTGTTTCGGTCACTAACATCAACCGTCAGCTTTGTGCGCTTCATTCAACAGTCGGCAAACCGAAGGTTGAGGTTGTCAGAGAAAGGATTCTTGACATCAATCCCGAATGCAAAATAACGGCTTTTCAAAAATTTTACCTTCCCGAAAACTCTGATGAATTCAATCTCAATGACTATAACTATATTGCCGATGCGATAGATACCGTCAGCGCAAAAATTGATCTGGCAGTCAAATCGCAGAAATACGGCATACCGATGATTTCCTGTATGGGTACAGGTAACAAGCTCGACCCTTCACAATTCACCGTTTCGGATATTTACAAAACAAACAGCTGTCCTCTTTGCAGAGTTATGAGAACGGAACTCAAAAAAAGAGACGTCAGAAAGCTGAATGTTGTCTGGTCTCCCGAAATACCCGTAAAACCATCACAAACAAACGAGGACAGCGGAAAAAGACAAACTCCCGGCAGTCTGCCGTTTGTTCCGCCCGTTGCAGGAATGATTATGGCAGGAAAAATAATTCTTGATTTAACAAGGTGAACAAAATGAAAAGAATTGCTGTTTTTATATTAGCGGTATCACTTATTTTAACCGCATTCAGCGGTTGCGACAAAACAAAACCCGTTACAGGCGATGAACCCGTCGGTGTTTCAAATATCAGCGACAAAAAAGAAGGAACTCTCAAACTTGCTTATTCAAAAGCAGATATGCTTGACCCGTTCACTTCTTCAATGTCCGCAAATATTCAGATTATGGGACTTATCTATGACGGTCTATACAAGCTGAGCGACAGCTATGAGCCTGTTCCCGTTATTGCAAAAAATTCCATTGTCAGCGGTACAACTATCAATGTAACGCTCGGTTCTGCTGTTTTTTCCGACGGTACACCGATAACATCAAGCGACGTTGTTTATTCGTTTGAGCAGGCAAGATATTCTCCCAATTACAGCACAAGACTGCGCAACTTCGTTCAGGCAAGTATTTCTTCAACAAATATGCTTGTTTTCACCCTCGAAACACCCGACCCTTATGCGCTCTCATGCCTTACCTTCCCTATTGTCAAAAACGGTTCAACAGGTGAGCTTCCTGTCGGTTCGGGCAGATATGTTCCGCAGATATCGGGCGAATCAACATATCTTGTTGTAAATACAAAAAAATCGAACTTCAACCCTGCAATAAAAACAATAATGCTTGTTCCCGTCAGAGACAGCAGTTCAATTGAAAGCAGTCTTGAAATAGGCAACACGGGATTTTATTATAACGACCTTTCAAGCGGAAGCTACCTGAGAATAAACGCAAAAACGGTTGATATGGGGATAAATAATTTCATCTATCTCGGATTTAATTCAGAAAGTGAAATATTATCCGATGCAAATATCCGTCAGGCAATAAATCTTGCAATCAACAGAAATGAAATCGCAACAACTGCGTTTCAGGGTCATGCCAGGGCAACCTACTCCCCCTTCAATCCCGACTGGTATGCTCTTTCATCAAAGGATCTTGTTGTTTCAATGAATCTCCCCAAAGCAGAAGAATATATCGCTCAGTCAGAACTTGAGATTGATTCAAAAGAAATTTCACTGCTTGTCAACAAAGAAAACCAGTTCAAGCTTGAAACTGCTGAATTCATCAAAGGATATCTCGAAAATCTCGGATTTAAGATTAACCTCAAGGCATATTCGCCGGATTACTACACCGAAGCTGTTGAAATAGGTTCATATGATATGTATATCGGTGAAATCCGTTTTTCACCCAACATGGATTTGTTCCCGATTTTCGGCGGTGATGTAAGCTACGGAATAGACCCACTTTGCCCGTCTGCAGAAAGATACAATCAATTTCTTAACGAAAAATGCGAACTTATGGACTTCGTTAACACATTCAACGATGACTTGCCGTTCATACCTCTCTGCTACAGAAACGCAGCCGCTTCATATACAAATTCAATGCAGGGCGAATTCAACTCCTGCGACGGCGATGTTTTCTATAACATCGAAGCATGGAGTTTCAAATAAAAGGAATTTTACAGAAATAAAACGGCATAATATATTCATAAATTCTGAAAGAAGATGAATATATGATTACTGCCGAAATGCTAAAAAACGCCATCATCTCCGCCGCAGCCAATATCAGCCGATATTCTGACGAGGTTGATGACATCAATGTTTTTCCCGTACCCGACGGTGACACGGGAACAAATCTTACATTAACCCTTTCGGGCTGCGCAAAAATAATTGCCGATTGCACCGAAGAAAAAGCAGGGAAACTTGCAGATAAAGCGGCAGGGGCTTTATTGAGAAGCGCCAGAGGTAATTCCGGGGTTATCTTCTCACTTATCTTCAAAGGTTTTGCAAAAAGCATCGAAAACCTTGACGAAATCGATGCCGTTTCCCTTGCAAAAGCTCTTGAAGCGGGAAGCGACGAAGCATATGCTTCAATAGAAAAACCTACGGAAGGCACAATGCTGACGGTCATCCGTCTTGCCGCGGCAAAAGCGGTTTCCGCAGCATCAAAAGGATGTACGGCGGAAGAAACCTTTGTTCAGGCTTTGAAAGGTGCGGAAGCCTCTCTTAAAACAACCACCAACCTGCTTCCCGCCTTGAAAAAACACGGTGTTGTTGATGCAGGCGGTCAAGGGCTTATCCATATAATGAAAGGTATGCTCGTAACAGAAAACAATCTTAAAACACATATTGATAAAAGTAAAGTTTTAAAAGCAGACAACAATCCGAAATATATCTACTGCACCGAGTTCCTGATTAATTCAACAAATAAAAACAGCCTTGTTTCACTGCGCAGTACTCTGTCGGATATAGGCGACTGCACAGCCGTTGCAGAGCATTCGGGGATAATCAAGGTTCATGTTCACACAAACAATCCCGACAAGGCATTATCAACGGGTCTTGAACACGGTGAACTTACGGATATAAAGATTGACAACATGAGGATTCAGAATGGAACTTAACGCAAGCATCAAATATCTCAAAGGCGTGGGTGAAAAAAGAGCCGCCATGCTCAGCAGGCTCGGGATTTGCACCCTTTGGGATTTGCTGACCTTCTACCCCCGTATCTACGAAGATTGGAGCAATATCCTTTCCATAAAAGAAGCACCTCTTAATGAAAACGTTTGTATAAGAGCCATTGTAGGAATGAGATACCGTGAACACAAAATCCGCAAAGGCATGACACTCTACAAAACAGAAATCACCGACGGTGAAAATATTATAGATTTAACTTTTTTCAACAACAAATATGCCGCCGAAAAATTGGAACAAGGCAAAGAATATCTTTTTTTCGGCAAAATCACGGGCAAGGGTTATTACCGACAGATGACAAATCCCGAATTCACCGAATTTGAAGGCGACGGTAAAATGCGCCCGATTTATCCTCAGACAGCCGGCATGAATTCGAGAGCACTCGAAAAGCTTGTCAGAACAGCGTTTGAGGTATGCGGTGATATACCCGACCCGATCCCTCAGAATATAAGAGAAAGCTACTGTCTTATGGGGATTGAGTCGGCACTTCACAACATCCATTTCCCCGAAAGCGAAGATTTGCTCTCCGAAGCACGCAGAAGACTGATTTTCGAAGAACTTTTTCTTCTTGAACTCGGTCTGCTCCGTCTTAAATCAAAGTCACGCCGTTCCGATGCCATACCCATGCAGGCTGACTATACCGAAGATTTCTTTTCGCTGCTTCCCTTTGAATTGACCGGTGCACAAATGCGTGCTGTAAAGCAATCAACAGATGATATGATGAAGGATATTCCCATGAACCGACTTCTTCAGGGAGATGTAGGTTCAGGTAAAACCGCAGTCAGTGCCGCATTGATATATAACTGTGCAAAAAACGGTTTTCAGAGTGCACTTATGGCTCCGACCGAAGTCCTCGCAATGCAACATTATAAAACACTTGCAAAAATGTTCGAAAATACCGATATCAAAATCGAACTTCTTACAGGTTCAACACCGGCATCAGAAAAGAAAAAAATAAAATCTGCTTTAAAAAGCGGAGAAATTGACCTTGCAGTCGGAACTCACGCACTCATCCAGAAAGATGTTGAATTCAACAACCTTGCTCTTGCCGTAACGGATGAACAACACCGTTTCGGAGTAAATCAGAGGGGTTCATTGTCTTCAAAAGGCACTAATCCTCATACGCTTGTTATGTCTGCAACACCAATTCCGAGAACTCTTGCTCTTATTATTTACGGCGACCTTGATCTGAGTATACTCGACGAACTTCCTAAAGGACGACAGAAGGTTGAAACATATCTTGTCAATTCCGAAATCCGTGAACGTGCTTACGGATACGTGAAAAAACATCTTTGCAACGGTCAGCAGGGTTACATAGTATGTGCACTTGTTGCCGAAAACGATGAACTTGAGCTTACCGCTGCAACAGAGCTTCATAAAAATCTTTCCGAAGGCTTTTTTAAAGGCTTTTCAGTCGGTCTGCTTCACGGAAAAATGAAACCTGCCGAAAAAAAGACCGTCATGGACTCTTTTGCATCGGGTGAAACCCAACTTCTTGTGTCCACAACGGTTATTGAGGTCGGAATAGATGTTCCGAATGCAGTTATTATGGTTATTGAAAATGCAGAAAGATTCGGTCTTTCTCAGCTTCATCAGCTCCGTGGCAGAATAGGCAGAGGAACGGAAAAATCTACCTGCATTATGATTTCCGATGCCCATAATGAAGAAACGGAGCATCGCCTTAAAATCCTTGCTTCGACAACAGACGGTTTTAAGATTGCCGACGAAGATTTGAAGCTCAGAGGTCCTGGTGATTTCTTCGGCTCAAGACAGCACGGTTTACCCGAACTGAAAATTGCAGATATGATGACCGACGGTGAAGCAATCAGAGAAACCCATGCAGCTGCAGAAAATCTGCTAAAGAAAAACCCCGCCCTTGAGGGCGAGGAATACAGATTATTGCGAAATGCCGTCAACAGACTTTTTTCCGGCGGAATTTCAATGAACTGAACTTGTCACTCTTTTCGCTTCTTCAATTTCTTCCTTATCATACTGAACGATTTTATATTCGTTTGATTGGGAATCTACCATTGTTATCGGCAGGTCGGGAAGAATCTCATGAATTCTTGCGATAAATCCGCTGCTTCCCTCTGCCGGAAAACCGGTTACAAGTGTTGAAGCATGGTTTTTCTTTGCTGCAACAGCAACAACAAGAGCCGGGCTGTCATTAAAATAAACATTCATTGATGCGTTATATTTCTGAGCGCAAACAAAAAGATTTTCAAGAGCACCCCCGTCATTTGCGTTCATTCCGTTGCTTTCTCTGAATACACTTATTACCGAAAGAGGTAAGTTTTCTTCTTTTGCAATTCTTGCGCCCGCTTCAATGAGTCTTGAGCAAGATTCCTGCTGTGTCACACAAACCATAACACACGATTGTTTTATGTTCTTTTTCATATCACTCATTCCTTTCTAAAAATTGATATATATATACTCATTCAACTTATGTTCCGTCTTTATAATACTATTCATATATTGACAATATGATAAAACCAAATGTATAAACTGTTAATTTATTTTTAATACGTTTCAGGGAGGTATCCTATGAGCAACAATTCATATTTTCTGGGAGTTGACGGCGGAGGCACAAAAACGACCGCTGTTGTATTCAACGAAAAGGGCGAATTTGTTTGCAGTTCGTGCGGAGAAAGCATAAATTATTATTCCGTAGGCATTGATTCTGCTCGCCTTGCCATGAAAAATATAATCGATAATCTGAATATCAAGACCTTCCGCTGTGCCGTTATAGGTATGTCTGCGCTTAATGAAAGGGCAACTGCTCAGGAAACCGAAAGATTTTGCGCTGGGATAATAGACAGCGATTGCATCATCATGGATTCCGATTTGTTTGTCGCTCTTGAGGCGATGGATATCAGCGGAGAATGCGCCGCCGTTATCAGCGGAACGGGTTCAATGGCTGTTTGCAGAAATTCAGACGGCACTATGAGCCATACGGGCGGCTGGGGCTACATTCTCGGAGATGAGGGAAGCGGTTTTTCAATCGGTCTTAGCGGAATAAAAGCTGCAATAAAAGCTGCCGAAAAATGCGCACCGGAAACTGCGCTTCTCGGTGAATGCCTCGATTATTTTTCGATCAACAATATATATGACCTCATCGACTTGTACTATGAGAAAAAAGTCAGTCGCAAAAAAACCGCCGCTTTTGCAAGACATGTCAGCAAATGCTGCAAAAACGGAGATGAGGTTGCAAAAAACATTCTCAGAAACGAAGCGCTCGAGCTTTCGCAAACCGCACTCGGACTTCTCAGAGATAAAAACAAAGAAATTTCAATCGGTCTCTGGGGCGGAGTTTTTCAGAATGATATGTTTTTCAGAAATGAATTCACAGACATAATGAACAAAAACGGTTTCAACAATGTAAAGTTGATTAGCTTTACACCTGAAATCGGCGCAATCTTTGCAGGATACAAAGAATCAGACATTGAAATCGTTGATATCATTAAAGAAAATATAAAGACAACATATATAAGCACATTTATGTAAAGCTATATGGCTTTACATTTTATGCTATGAGGTAATACTTTGAACATAAGAAAAACAGCAACCGTCGGAATCCTTGCGGCTCTGATTTGCGTTCTTTCACCGCTATCTGTTCCTGCGGGCGCAATTCCGATTTCCCTCTCAACCTTTGCGGTCTTTACCGTATCAAGTTCGATCAGCAAAAAATATTCCGTTGCCGCCGTTACCGTTTATATTCTTCTCGGCGCGGCAGGTCTTCCTGTCTTTTCTTCGTTTACGGGAGGCTTGCAATGTATAACGGGTTACACTGGAGGTTACATAATCGGATATATCCCCTGCGCCTTTATTATCGGAATGCTGACTGACAAATTCGAAAACAACAAAATCGTTTATCCGCTGAGCATGATAGCAGGCACGGTTATCTGCTATCTTTGCGGAACGTTATGGTACATGCACAAAGCGGAATGCGGTCCGATTGAAGCAATCGCACTTTGCGTTTTACCGTTTATTATCGGCGACATCGTTAAAATTGCCGCCGCTTCATGTGTCGGAATTACTTTAAAAAAGAGAATTGAAAAGCTTATCAGATGAAAGGAGATTTCGGTATGGAAATAATAAGAAAAGAATATTCCGTTCCATCAAAATCGGGAGTTGCAGATGTTTATGCAAGATGCTGGGTTCCCGCAGACGGTCCCAAGGCAATTTTTCAGATTGCTCACGGAATGGCTGAGCATGGTGAAAGATACGAAGATTTCGCAAAACATCTTTGCAAAAACGGATTCGCTGTTCTTGTCGACGACCATGTAGGCCACGGAAAATCCGTCAAAAGCGATGACGACCTCGGATATTTCGGGGAAAACAACGGTTGGGATGCCTTCGTTGAAGACGAAAGAACTCTCTCCGAATTAATCAAATCGGAATACCCCAACATCCCCGTTATATTTTTCGGTCACAGTATGGGTTCATTTATCGCAAGAGAATATGCACGCAGATACGGCAGGGATGAAAGAATAAAAGCAACCGTTTTTTGCGGTTCAAGCGGAAAGAACCCTGCCGCAGCAATAGCAATAACTCTTGCCGAAACTATTGCAAAAATAAAAGGAAGCAAACACCGCAGTAATTTTATCAACCAAATGGCATTCGCTCCTTACAACAAGAAGACCGAAAACAGAACTCCTTTTGACTGGCTCACAACCGACAAAACAGAGGTTGATAAATACATAGCCGATAAGTATTGCGGTTATCTTTTCACCGCAAAAGGATATAAAGACCTTTTCACCATTCTCAATACGGTTTCGGGAAAAGATTGGTATAACGGTATTTATGAAAATCTCCCCATTCTTCTCATCGCAGGTGAAGATGACCCTGTCGGTTCATACGGCAAGGGAATCAAACAGATTTATAACAACCTTATTGGTGCAGGCAAAAAAGATGTTACCATCAAGCTTTTCCCCGGAATGCGTCACGAAATTCTCAATGAAAAAGATAAAACTCAGGTTTATGAATATATAACCTCGTGGGCGCTATCCAAAATAAAATAATATATGCAAAAACGGGACTGTCCTATGACAGTCCCGAATTTTTATGCCTGAGGAGTATTGTTTTCACCTACGGGAGGTGTGTTGTTCTCACCTGCAGGGGGTGTGTTATTCTCACCTGCAGGAGGTGTATTATTCTCACCTGCAGGAGGTGTGTTGTTTTCACCTGCGGGAGGTGTATTGTTCTCACCTGCGGGAGGTGTGTTGTTCTCGCCTGCGGGAGGTGTGTTGTTCTCGCCTGCGGGAGGTGTGTTATTCTCACCTGCGGGAGGTGTATTGTTTTCACCTGCGGGAGGTGTGTTATTCTCACCTGCGGGAGGTGTGTTATTCTCACCTGCGGGAGGTGTGTTGTTCTCACCTGCGGGAGGTGTATTGTTCTCACCTGCGGGAAGAGTTGTTGCAGCCGTTGTTGATGTAACTGTAGCTGTTTCAACAGCAGTAGTGGTAGTGGTAGATTTCTTTGTTGTTGTGGTTGACTTTCTTGTTGTGGTTGTTGTTCTCTTCTTTGTGGTCGTACGCTTTTTGGTGGTTGTTCTTCTCTTTGTAGTTGTTCTGCGTGTAGTGGTTTCGGTTGTTGTTTCCGAAGTTTCACTTTCACTTGTTGATTCAAACACCCATGTTGTTATCGGCATTGTTGTTGTAAAATAATAATCGGGATAGGTTGTATAGTCATAATAATTATATGTTGTGGTTGTGTTATCTTCAGTATTACCGCCGTTTACAATTGCCTTAATAAACAGTGCAACAATAAGAACAACTACAACCGCACCGATTGAAATGCCGGCTATCTTTATGATTTTAGCCTTATCAACAGGCTTGACATATGCTCTTGCGTCTGCATTTGCATAGGGAGACACAGGATTTTCTTCATCGGGAATCTGATTTGAACCAAAGCTGTTGCGATATTCTTCTTCATAATCCGCATCTTTATCTCCTACCACAGCTGCGGCAATCGGAGCAAAAATTGCGGTTTCTTCAACATCAAGAAACGCTGCCATAACCGTAACATTATCCTTGCCGCCCTTTTCAAGTGCAGAACGGATAAGCTTGCTTGCAACATCCTGTGAACTTTCACCGGTTGAAAGAATTGCAGTTATATCATCATCGCTGAGCATATCGGTAAGACCGTCGCTGCAGAGAAGAATAATATCTCCGTTATCAACATCATCAATAACACTTATGTTGGGTGTAAGAGTTGCTTCCTCAGGGAAAACGCCGAGATGCTTTGTAAGCCTTTTGGCATCGGGAATCTTTCCGATATCGTTCTGTGCGGCTTCGCCTGCATCAACAATTGTCTGAGCATGTGTATGGTCAAAGCTTATCTGCTCAAGAACGCCCTTTGAATAATGATAAATTCTTGTGTCGCCGATATTAGTGCAGATAATCTTTCCCTTTACAGCATAGATAGCCGCAAGAGTTGTTCCCATTCTTTTACCGCGCGCGTTAATTTCCGCACAGATGCGGTTGTTTGCATCATCAAGACAATTCGAAATGGCAAAGCTGAAATCTTCACCGCTTTCATAAACATTTGCAGCATGAGCCGCTATTGTTTCAACGGCTATACCTGATGCAAGCTCACCATAGCTTTCACCGCCCATTCCGTCGCAGACGGAAAGATGAAACGGTTCAGCCATAGTCTGAACAAAAGCCGAACCTTTACGCAAATCACCGGTAGAGGTCATTCTGCCGTTAAGGTTATAATTATCCTCGTTTTCTCTGCGGATTCTACCCGCATGCGTTACTGCGCATACATTGGCTCTGATTTTTTTCATATCATCCCTCGTATGTTTTCAAATTAGATATCGATATTTTTATAATAATATAATACGTTATTAAATTCAGTCAGCAAAAACGCCTGTTTCCTTTGCCCAATCATAGAAAACTTCGATTGAACGGAGTCTTGCGGGACCGAGGTCATGAGCGCCTCTTGTGAACCACTTCATGCCCTTGACACCGCGAAGACTTACAAGATATTTTGCACTTGCACAGAAGCCTGAATCGATAGCATTATCAAGAGCAATAATGTTCTGATGTGTCTTTCTTGCAGCTTCAACGTCGCCCTTTGTGAATTCATCCCACATTTTAACAAAAAGGTCTGCACCGCATGATGTGGGAGTTGCAACGACACCTCTTGCACCGTTTACATATGAATCAAACAGGAAGGGAATATTTGCCTGAAGAACATTTGAATCACCCTGAACGGCAATTTTTGCTTTAATATCAGTGAGCTTGCAAGTTGTGTCCTTGATACCCATAAATTTGCCTGTTGCGGCAAGTTTACCGTAAGTAACAGGATCCATAAGGTGAGGTCTGAGACCGGGGAATTCATAAAGAACGATGGGAAGCTCTGTATGAGAAGCAAGCTCTGTCATATATTCATACATATGGTCGGGTTTATCGCACATACCCTTTGTTACGAAAACAAGACCCGAAACGCCCTGCTGTTCAAGCTTTTTCATTTCTTCAATCTGGTCGTTGAAATCAACAGCAAGGTTACCTGTTGCGAAAACGGGAACGCCATCGGAATTCTTTACAGCAAGACCAGCGCACTTAACTCTTTCTTCGGGAGTAAGCTCCATCATTTCCGAAGAGCCACACACAGCGAAAAGATGCTGGGGTTTAAATGCTGCCTGCCATGCAACATATTCTTCATATGTCTTGTAATCAAGGGTTCTGTCCCAATTAAACGGAGTAAGAAGCAGGGAATATACACCTGAAAATTCATTGAAATTTGACATAAATTACACCTTCCTGGATAATTTTGGGTTTTCTACATCTAAATATTATATATTATTTATTTATAAAAATCAATAGTGACATGTAAAGACTTTATCTTTTTTATATATTTCGGTTGACTTTTCTTGAATTTGAAAATATACTATCATTTGCTATCAAAAAGAAAGAGATATTATTCATGAATCGTAACTTTATTAAAAACGCATTAAAGCTTGCACTTCCGATTGCATTTCAACAATTACTCGTTTCCTGTGCACAACTTGTTGATACCGCAATGGTCACAAGACTCGGAAATGTTGTTGTTTCTTCCGTTGGCGTTTCATCAAGATGGATATTCCTCATGAACCTTTTCTATTTCGGAATTTCATCGGGCTCCGCTGCGCTTATTTCCCAATTCTGGGGTGCAAAAGAAAAAAAGAACATTCAGAAATCATACGGTGTTGCACTTGTATTCGGTGCAGGTGTTGCGATAGTTTTTTCACTTGCAATGTTTCTTTTCCCACAATATCTGATAAGAGTTTTCACCAGTGAACAAGAGGTTATCGACACCTCTGTTCAATACATGAAAGTTGTTGCATTTATGGGAATATTCAGCGCATTCAACCAGATAACCTGTACCGCCTTGCGTGCAACAGAACGAGTCAATCCTCCCCTTGTAACTTCGTTTGCATCTGTTGTTATGAACACGGTGCTCAACTATATACTCATCAACGGAAAACTCGGTTTCCCTGTTCTCGGAATACAGGGCGCGGCACTTGCAACACTGATTTCAACCGCTTTTCAATCAATTCTTCTGTTTATCGTGCTCCGCACATCGAAAGATGTTTTCAACGGCAAAATCAAGGAATATTTCAGCTTGTCCATGGCATTCATACGCCGTTTTTCGGTTGTATGCCTGCCTGTTGTCCTCAACGAGGCTGCCTGGGCAATCGGCACAAATATTTATGCCATGGTCTTTGCAAGACAAGGAAGCGAAGCCTATGCGGGTTATACGATATTCAGCTCAATCGAACAGATTGCATTCGTTTTCTTTGTCGGTGTATGCCACGCCTGTTCAATCATGACGGGTAAAACCATCGGAGAAGGTAACAGCGACGGTGCATATAAGCTTGCAAAAAAATTTGTTATTATGACTCCGATTGTCGGAATTATCACAGGTGCGCTGTTCATAATCATCAGAAACCCCGTGCTTTCGCTTCTCGACATTGAAACTCAGGAAGCATTTGACATTGCATCAAGACTTGTTCTTGTTTACAGCCTATGGCTTCCGATAAGAAACATTCCGTACACACTTATTGTCGGCACATTCAGGGCCGGAGGTGACACAAAGGTCGGAATATTTTACGACTGTATCTCGCTTTATTTCATCGGAGTGCCTGTTGTTGCAATTCTCGGTCTTATCGTCAAAGTTGACTTTGTATATCTCATTCTTGCGATGTATCTTTGCGAAGATATACCGAAATCGCTGATGAGTATACACCGTTTCAGAAGCAAAAAATGGATCAGAAATTTAACAGACAAATAAAAACACTGAGTGTTATCTTCCGATAAAATAACATATACATTTTTAAAATGGTATAACTACGGTTATGCCGTTTTATGTTTTTGAAATGTAAGTTAACAAAAAGCAGATAACGTTTCCGCTATCCGCTTCAAAAACAAATTATTTGTTACCTTTAACAGCATCAATACGAGCCTGCGCTTCTGCCTGACGTGCCTTTGCAGCAGCTATCTGTTCATCACGTTCAGCCTGTATCATTGCCTTACGGGCTTCAGGGTTACCCATTGATTTTGCTTCTTCCCACCGAGCTTTAGATTCAGCCTTTGCCGCAGCAAAATTTGCTTTATCAACCTCATGTTGTGCTTTTGCACTTTCTTTCATATCATTAAAGGCGTTCCGAAAAAAATCTTTAACTGCCATTATGTTTAATCTTGTCCTTTCATTATTTTATTGCTTAAAGCAATAATTTTTTCAGCATATTTTTTGCGGCGTGAGTCAAGAATACGCTTAAATATGGGGTAATTAACAATTGCCATTAACATACCGACAATGCCTGTTATAATACCCGGAATCATGGGATCTTCAATACCGATCATTTCACCTATATCTGTCATTACAAGACTCATTCCGCTTCCCATAATGATTGCTGCAACACTTCCGAAAACATAAGCAAAAATATTTGCGGGTTTCTTCACTTTTACATCAAGTCTTTTTAATTCGTCAAGCTGAGTATTTTCTTTTTCTGTGTACTGAGTACGGATTTTCTGAGCAAGGAATTCCTGGTCGTTTTTATTCATATTATTATCTCCTTTCGTAAACTGCAAACACATTTTAATTTCAGAGTGTTTACATATTTTTGGGAAAGTGTTTTAGAATTATTAATCAAATTTTTCTGTTTTAATTGAATTTAACGTTTCAATAAGCTAAAAAGCAGGCAATACAACAATTAACTGCCCCAAATTGTACGGACATCACAATTTGGAGCAGTTTATTTATTATGTGTTTCTCATTATTTATGATAAAGCTTTTTTGTCTGATATCTCGGTTCACATGTGATGTTAAGACCGAGCTTTCTGTAAACATCCATATCAACCTGTGAAAGAATAACGGTTGAATGAGCATCGCAATCCTTAAGGCCTTCAATTGCTTCAAGTGCTTTCTTTGCAACAGGATTCGTGTTGGCACTCATTGAAAGTGCAATCAGCGTTTCGTCAGAATGAAGTCTGGGATTTCTTCCTTTGAGAATGCCTGTTTTAAGCTCCTGAATAGGTTCAATGATTGAAGGAGCAATCATAAGCAAATCTTCCGGAAGACCTGCAAGATATTTTGCTGCATTGAGAAGCGCAGCACTTGATGCACCGAGAAGATTTGAGGTTTTTCCTGTTACGATTTTACCGTCCGGAAGCTCAATCGCAACAGCAGGCTGTCCATCGGTTTCGGCACTTCTGTCAAGAGCCGCTTTGATAACCTTTCTGTCTTCAACACCGATACCCGCCTGATTCATGAGGCTCACTATCTTATCGACAGCAGCCTGACTTCCCCTGCCCATCTTCAAATCGCAGAGGGCATTGAAATATCTGCGGATAATTTCCTGCTTTGAAGCATCTCTTGTTGCTTCATCGTCACAGATGGCATAGCCTGCCATGTTAACACCCATATCAGTGGGTGATTTATAGGGGCTGACGCCCTCAATTCTCTCAAATATCGCATTAAGAACAGGGAAAACTTCAACATCTCTGTTGTAATTGACGGTTGTAACGCCGTATGCATCAAGATGATAGGGGTCAATCATGTTGACATCGTTAAGGTCGGCGGTTGCGGCTTCATAAGCAAGGTTTACAGGGTGCTTGAGAGGAAGATTCCATACAGGGAAGGTTTCAAACTTCGCATAACCTGCTTTATTTCCCCTCTGATTTTCATGATAAAGCTGAGAAAGACAGGTTGCCATTTTTCCGCTTCCCGGTCCGGGTGCTGTTATAACAACAAGCGGTCTTTCGGTTTCGATAAACTCATTCTTGCCGAAACCTTCGTCGCTTACAATATGCGAAACATTATAGGGATAGCCATCTATATTGCGGTGAGTAAAAACCTTGATTCCGAGTGTTTCGAGCTTTGATTTGAAGGCAATTGCGGCAGGCTGTTCCTTGAACTGAGCAAGAACAACGCTTCCTACAAAAAGACCCGCATTTCTGTATTCATCAATAAGGCGCAAAACATCGGCATCATAAGTTATTCCGAGGTCACGGCGCATTTTATTGCTCTCGATATCCCCTGAATTGATTACGATAACAACTTCAACATCGTCAGCGATGCTCTTGAGCATCTGAAGCTTACTGTCAGGCGCAAAGCCGGGCAAAACTCTTGAAGCATGGAAATCATCAAAAAGCTTGCCGCCGAATTCAAGGTAGAGCTTTCCTCCGAATTCGTTGATGCGCTTACTTATCTGCTCAGATTGTTTGCTGATATAAGCCGCATTGTCAAAACCGATTTTCTTCAATTTCAACACCCTTTCACCGCAACACCGTCAAACTGCGGATTTTGTAAAACTAACTAATATATTATATATCAGCATCAAGTTTAAATCAAGAGTATAAGAAACAAAAAATTTTTGTTGTATTTGTGCACAAATAATCCATTCGTCATTTGTGCACAAAGCGGAAAATATTATTTTTACGTGACAAAATGATTGTTTAACATTATTATTGTAAATAGAGAAATTATAAAGTCAAGGGGGGAGAAATTATAAAAAGAATACCTGCAATAATAATTATTGTTCTGCTTTTGCTTTCACCTTCTTGTTCCAAAAAAAATAATTTATTGTTTCCGGCAAAGGGCAATACATGTATTATTCCACCGCCCTCAGATATATCTGAATCAATCGAAAGGCTTAACAGAATAAAAAAAGCCGTTTATTCCGATTATAACAATAGTTATGATTTCATCATGGATTATATTGTTTCTTCCCCTTCAAAGAAGGAAGGCGAACTATTATATTATACCAAGGAACAAGCCGCTGAATTCATAAAAGAAATGGAGTCGGCCGTTATTGTCCGCGATTATTACAGGAAAGACGGTATAATTCCCGATATAACTTTTCACGATGACACACACGATGTTTATCAGAGCATTTTTATCGGTACCGAGGAATGCAATTCATATATCTTTATAACCTCATACACACAAAAAAGCAAATACTTTGACGGACATGATTTCAAAGACAACAACACTGTTTCTTACAGCTACGATATCAATGTGAACGGTCAGAATATGACGGTATGCAAAATTAAAAACAGCTCTTTGATTCATAATTTCGCGATTGATTATGAGGTGTATTACAAAACAGACGACCGATGTATGGTTTTCAGTTTCTTTGCATCCGAAAACTTTAAATTCAAAGAAGTGAAAGAAGCACTTGAACGATTGAGTTTTGTGAAAGTCGGAGATTTAATGAAAGAAGCGGAAGTCACAACAAAATAGAAAAAAAGCGGTTGCAATTTGCAGCCGCTTAACTTTTTATGAAGGAGTTCTTTCGAGGTTTTCTTCGCCAGTGCCTCTTCTTGCACTGAGTTCAGAATACATTGTTTCAAGTCTTGACTTATTAAGAGGATAACCGAATTTGAAGAGTATGAACACGAGAGTATAAACAACAGCGGGAATAACTGTGCAAACAAAAAGAATTCCTTCGCCTACACCGTCAACATAACCTGCTGAACCGTGAACTGCACCGTCATAGCCTGCAACACTGCTGAGAAGCTTCATTCCGCCGACATCAGCAATTGTCTGACCGAGGTTGCGGCAGAAGGTATAAACCGCATAAACAGCGCTTTCACTTCTGATGCCTGTTTTATATTCCTGATAATCGATAACATCGGTGATAATCGCCCAGTTTGTGATACTGACGAATGAATAACCGAAGCCGATAACGAATGTAAAGAGCATAAACACAACGGGTGCACTGCCTGTTCTTGCACAATGAGGAACGATAAAGAACATAAGAACCGATGCAACAGCTGAGAAGAATGTACCGACACTGCAAAGTTCCTGCTTACCAAATTTCTTAACAAGCTTGGGCATGAAGAAAATCATAACCGCCATGGGAAGATAGTTTGCAATTGTACCGATAATTGAAAGGTCTGTATTTTCAAAATAGTTCTTATAAAGATACTGGTTAAGAGATGCAAACTGAAGCTGACCGCTGATAAGAATACCTGAAAGGCAAGCAACGATAAACGGTCTGCTCTTAAGCATTCCCTTATACATTCCCTTGATATCAACCTGAGGTTCTTCTTCGGAAGCGACTCTTTCCTTGGTTGTTTTGAAGCAAAGGAAATAGAAAATTATGGAGAGAGCACCCATAATTATACCGAAAGTAAGCATTCCGTTTGCATCGGCAGCCTTAACAGGATTTCCAAGACTGTTTGTGCCTGTAACGGTATAGATAATCATAGGACCGATAAGCAGAGGAATCGCACCGCCGAGACCTGCACCGATAGAACGGAAGGTTGAAAGAAGAGTTCTGCCTTCAGGGTCATCGGTAATAACAGAAGCAAGCGAACCGTACGGAATATTGATTGTTGTGTACATCATACCGAAACCGATATATGTAATATACATAAGTGCAACAACTATCATTTCGTTGTTTGTGAACGCTCTGAAATTCACAAAGCAAAGTGCTGCCATTATTCCGAGAGGAATAGCAAACCATTTGATAAAGGGTCTGTATTTTCCGTCTTTGTTCGGTCTTTTCTTTGCAATAAGATTTCCCCACAGGGGGTCATTGATTGCATCCCAGAGTCTTGCGATAAGCAGAAGAGTTGTTATTTTGCTTTCTGCAACCTTGAGAATGTCGGTAAAGAACACCTTGAGATAAGATGAAACATATGTAAGTACAAATAAATTTGCCGCATCGCCGAATGCATATCCGAAACAGTCTTTCATCCCAATCTTGTTGGGATGGACAAACTCGGCATCAAGTGAACGCTGTTTTGCCACAACATTACCTCCTTTTTTAGGTGAACGGAATAATCTGAACCGTGATTTTCACAGGCTGATTTCCGTTCATTCATCGTTAAAACACTCACAAATCCGGATAGGATTTGCTGCTTTTATGCCTTGGTTGACCTAAAAACCCTCTCCGTGAAAATTCTTCGACCCGAAAGCGAAGGATTTTCAGACGATTTTTGGTTGTTGAGGTTGCAGGAAGGCTGACGCCTTTCAATGCCGAAACTCCGAAAAACGGCGAAAAGACTCGTTTTCGGGCAGGTTCGGATTATTCCATTCACCTCAGAACGCAAAGTATTTTTCTCTCTGTTTCTGAACTCTGCCGCTGATAAATTCAAGAGTTTCTTTTGCCCCTTCAACTCCGCAGGCATAATCCTTCATGGCTCTGCCTTCTTCATAGCAGAGGTCATCGTGAAGCGGGAAATAATTCTTGAGCAGGAAGTTTGCATACTTTGCAAGTCTGAAATCACCTACAAGGCGGTATTCCTTGCTGATTCCGTCAATCGCTATTGAATAAAACTTCTTGATTGAGTCAATGATTGCAACTCTTTCGTTTGCGGGTGAAAATACCATTGTTGAAGCTACATAAGCATTATCGTTGTTCACCGAGCTGTGGCTGTCTGTGCTTCCGACGATGGGGAATTTATCATATCCCTTAGCAAGAACTTCATAATACTTATGAGTCTGCAAGCCGTTCTGTTCATAATAGCTTTCGCCACCGAGAACTTCAAATGCATCAAACGGATGTGTTTTGAGCATGTAGTCGGTAAAGGTTTCGGGAACCTGATAAACATTCGAAATCCAGTAGGGATGGCAGAAAATTCCAAGACCCTCGGCTTTTCTGATATGATTGAATACCCAGACACAGCTTGCATATGAGAAAGGTTCTATTCCTTCGGGAATATTAAGAGTCGGAATAAGTGCATCAACCTCTGCTCTGTAGCTGTCTTCATCAATCTGATCGGGGCAAGGGAAGCCGTCGATACGGCGTTTTTCGATATCGTTGCCGAACTCTTCGGTATGCTCATCCTTAAGAATTGCGTTTACAGAATATTTGCCGCCGAAGTTTACGATGTGAACATCGTTGATATGGTCAGGAGCAACATCGGGAAGATGAACTTCTTCACCGGGAATGATGTTGAACTCAATAGGAACATCCTTATAGGTTTCAATAGCCTCGAGTGAGGGATAATAACGGTTATGGTCAGTAATTGCAAAAAAATCATAGCCGTGTTTTCTGTAGTTTGCACTGACGATTGCAGGAGCCTGTCTGCCGTCAGAACGGCAGGTATGCATATGCAAATCACCGATGAGAGGATATCTTCCGCAAAGGTCTTGCGCAAGGGCATAAACACTCAGCTGAAGAAGTCTTTTATTTGTGTCTTTTTCGAAAATACGGATAAAATATTCCTGTTCATAAGGAAATTCATATTTGAATTTAATAACTCCGTCATATGTAAAATCAACTGTTTTTCCGTTCTCTCTGTACGGATAATCACGGGGATTTCCGTCTTCAAGACCGTAAACGGCAAGATAGATGTTTTCGGGATTTTTAAAATCCGCATGATATCCGAGAGGCTTAATTGTTATTTCAACTTCTTTTCCTGCAGGAAAAACCTTCGGGAAAATATCATAATAATGAAGTTCTGTTTTCATCTTTAACTCTCCTTATATTTCAACGGTTTTGCCCGTTTCATATGCGATATACGAGCTTTCAAGAAGCTCTGCAAGCTCAATCGCTTCCTTTGTTCCCATGCCTTCTGGAGTTCCTGTGCCATTGATACAAGCATCAACAAAAACAGAAATGGGATGTTCACCCTGTTCGGGAAGAACATCGGGAGTTATGAAGCCTCTGTTGAGCTTTGCTGTCTGCATTGTCTTATATTTGACATCATCCGCACCTCTCCAGAGGAAAATGCCTTCCGTGCCGTGAACCTCAATTGTATAGGGCGATGAGAAAGCGAGGAACGACGTTTCAGAAACACCGATAATACCGTTTTCAAACTCAATAACCGAAACTGCATTTTCGTCAACGGGAGTTCCGAGAACGGAATTTGCAATACCCGTTATCTTTTTGGGCTTGCCGCAAAGATATGCAAGGAGATACATGGGATGGCAACCGAGGTCCATCATCGCACCGCCCGCACAGTCTTCCTTGACAAACCAATATTCGGGAAGCCATTTACCGCTTACACCGTTATGTGCATTGCGGATTCTGACATTCGTAACTCTGCCGAAATCACCGTTTTCGATATGCTCTTTCGCAAATTTAACGGCACTCCATGCCTTATGTGGGAATGATATCGTGAATGTAACACCGTTTTCCTCAATTGCCTTTTCGATTTCACGGCATTCTTCAACAGTGCATGCAAGAGTTTTTTCGGTAAAAATATGCTTTCCCGCTTTTGCCGCTTTGATAAGCACATCCCTGTGCATCGTTGTGGGAGTACAGCAGCAAACAGCATCAACATCTTCTCTTGCAAGAAGGGTATCAAGGTCGGGTTCGAAATCACAGCCGAGCTTTTCTGCCCAGGGCATACCTCTTTCAGGATTTTCGTCCCATACAGCAACTATTTCGGCTTTTTCGGTTTTAATAAAATCACGGGCATATCCGTCTGCATGAACATGCCACTTTGAAAGCATAGCAATTCTGAGCATTTTTATTCCTCCTATACATACAAAAATATGTAATATATTTTATATAGTAACACACTAAAATAAAAAAGTCGAGAAAAATTTCATCTTTTCCCGACCAATTCATTTTATTTTTAATCAAAATGTGATATAATTCATTCAGAAGAACTCTTTTTTACTTTAGAGTAATATTCCACACCTGTTGAAACGGCAAAAACTCCCACTGAAACAGGTCTTACGGCTGTGAGAAGTTTTTCACTGATAGCCACTGCGGAATAATAGTCAAAAAGCTTCCCGGCACCTATGTAAAACACAGTTGATACGGCAAGCATAACGGCAATAATTGTCCAGCCGACAATAAGCATTATTTTTGTATTACGGTCTGCATTTTTCAATAATTTTTTCATAGCGACCTCCTTATGCAAAAATTATATATGACAAACAAGGAATATTCAAATCAAAAATATTACCATTTAAGGAATGATAAGATGGCAATCGGAATTTCAACATCATGTCTTTATCCTCTTGAAACCGAAAAATCCCTTGACACACTTGGAAAAATCGGTGTTGATTCGTGCGAAGTTTTTCTCAATTCTCCGAGTGAAACAACGCTCCAATTTGCAAAAATTCTCATAAGAATCCGCGATGAATACGGCATGAAAATTTCTGCCGTACATCCGTTTTCATCATTTGCGGAAACCTATATGCTTTTCAGTGCGTATCAGAGAAGATTCGATGATATGCTCGAATTTTATAAACGGAATTTTGAGGTTACAGCCGCACTCGGAGCAAGTTTTTCAATTATTCACGGTGCACTTACAGGTGCTAAAATCAGCGATGCCGAATACCTTGACAGATTCGCAAAGCTCGTCGAAGAAGGCAAAAAATCGGGCATAAAAGTATGCCACGAAAATGTTAACAGACATCTTTGCGAAAGTCCTGATTTTGCAAAGAAAATGAAGGCTTTTCTCGGTGATGATTTCAATCTCGTTTTTGATGTGAAGCAAGCCGTGCGTGCAGGTTTTTCGCCGATTGAATTTGCAGAAAAATTCAAAAACGATATTGTTCATATCCATATCAGCGACCATACAAACACCTCGGATTGTATACCTCCCGGCAAAGGTAATTTCGATTTCCGAAAGCTTATGGAAATTATGAATTCCGCGGGATACAAAGGGGATTATATCATTGAGCTTTACCGCGAAAATTTCGGCAATGTTGACGATTTGCAGGCTTCTCTGTCGTATATGCAAAATTTATAAAAAGCAGTATATAATTTTGTTCAAAGTGCTTGCAATTTTATTTTATATGTAATATAATATTTTTAACTTTGTTTAAAATTATCGGAGTGTCAGAAAATGGTATTTGAAGAACGTGAATTTCTGCCTGTTATCCTCGGTGCGGATTTTACAGCATACAGCCTCGCAAGAAGCTTTCATGAAGAATATAAAATCAAGTCGCTTGTTCTGAGCATGAAAGAATGCCAGTATATTGCAAACAGCGATATTATCGAAAACCGTGTTTTCCCCGGTCTTGAAAATAAAGAGACCCTTATCAATACACTTATCGAAGTAGGAAAGGAATTCAAAGGCAAAAAGAAACTTATCGTTCTCGGCTGCGGTGACTGGTATGTAAGAATACTCATAGAAAACAAGCCGGTGCTCAGCGAGTATTATGTTATTCCTTATATCGATGAGGATTTGCTTAACAAGATAGTTCTTAAAGATAAATTCTATGAAATATGCAAGGAGTTGGGAATTGACTATCCCGACACCTATGTCTATAACTGCGGCGAAGAAAACGCCATGGATTTTGACTTTGAATACCCCATCATCGCAAAGCCTGCCAACAGCGCAATGTATCACTATGCAAAGTTTGACGGTAAGCGAAAAGTATTCAGATTCAATACCAGACAAGAGCTTGACGATATGCTCGCAAAGCTTGAAAAGACTGATTATAACTACAAATTCCTCATTCAGGACTGCATACCCGGTGATGATACCTATATGAGAGTTCTCACCTGCTACTGCGACAGAAACTCAAAGGTTAAATTTGCATCTCTCGGTCATGTTCTTCTTGAGGACCATACTCCCTCTGCAATCGGTAATCCCGTTGTCATCATTAATGAGGTCAACGACCAGATTGTTGCGGCAGCAACAAAATTCCTTGAGCATATCGGATATGTCGGCTTTGCTAATTTCGATATCAAATATGATACCCGTGACGGAAAGTTCAAATTTTTCGAAATCAATGTCCGCCTCGGCAGAAGCAACTTCTATGTTACCGCCAGCGGTTTCAACACCGTTAAATGGATTGTTGATGACCTCATTTACGGGAAGGAGCTTGAATATACTGTTGCCGATAAGGAACATCTTTTCTCACTTGTTCCCAAATATGTTATCAAACACTATGTTCACGATGAAGAACTCAAAAACAGAGCCCTCAAGCTTATGAAGGAAGGCAGATGGACCTTCCCCATCAAATATGCGGCAGATAAAAATCCGAAACGTGTTTTCTACACAAATGCCGTATTTTATAACCAAATCAGAAAATACAAAATTTACGGATAGTGATTATATAAATGAGCGATAAAAAAGAAATAAAGCTCGGAGTTCTGGGCGGAGTCGGTCCTCTTGCAACAATTTATTTCGCAGAGCTTGTTATCAGATGCACCGATGCCTCAACAGACCAAGAGCATGTTTCAATGATTATATTAAATCATGCGGCAATTCATGACCGTACAAATTATATTCTTGACAGAAGCGAACCCAATCCCCTGCCTCAGATGACAAGCGATGCAAAAACGCTCGAAAAAGCAGGTGCGGATTATATCGTTATTCCCTGCAATACTGCTCATTTTTTCTATGACGAAATTCAGAATGCGGTTGATGTTCGTATTATCAATATAATTGAAGAAACCGTTCTTCATATCAAAAACAATTTACCCGACGCTAAAAAAGTCGGAATACTCGCAACAAAAGGAACTCTTGTTTCGGGAGCATATCAGAATATGTTCAAAAAATACGGTCTTGATTTTGCAGTTCCCGATGAACATGATACCGAAAAGCTCATGGAAATTATCTATGACCAGGTAAAAGCGGGTAAAAGCGTTGATATAGAAGCTTTCTGGAGAATAATAAACAATCTGAAAAAATCGGGATGCGACTGTGTTGTTCTCGGTTGCACGGAATTATCTGTAATCTACCGTGACTACAGCATCGCTGATGAAACCATCATTGATTCCCTGCTTACTCTTGCCCGTAAAAGCATTGAGCTTTGCGGTAAAAAAATAAAAACAAAAAATCAAGGAGTGTAAATGTCATGAGATGTCCGTTTTGCAGCTGCGAAGAAAGTAAGGTTATTGACTCAAGACCTACAGATGAGGGTGAGCGTATACGCCGCCGCAGAGAATGCATAAGCTGTCAGAAGCGTTTCACAACATACGAGGTTATCGAAAGTGTTCCCGTCATCGTTGTTAAAAAAGATAAATCAAGAGAGGTATTTGACCGCAACAAGCTCTTCAACGGTATGCTCAGAGCATGTGAAAAAAGACCTGTTTCTCTTGAAAAAATCGAATCTGCCGTTAATGAGATTGAAGCTACGCTTCAGAATTCACTCGACAGAGAGGTTACTTCCGTACATATCGGCGAACTTGCGATGGACAAGCTCAAAGACCTTGATGAGGTTGCATATGTTCGCTTTGCATCGGTTTACAGACAATTCAAGGATATCAACACCTTCATGGACGAGCTTGCAAAACTGCTCAGCGAAAAATAATGAATATTTATTTTAAAAAATGTTTATCACTGCTCTCGGTTTTGTTGTTTGTTCTTTGTTCATGTTCCGGAAGTGAAGACGAAGAAAAAATCATCACACCCGATATGCTCAGTATCACAAACACCGAAGAAACCTTTATCGGTTGCCGCGAAAGATTTCTTGATGTAATAAGAGCAATGGAAACCAAAGTCCGAATTCTTGAATCGGGTCATAACAAAACTGTTCAGGTTGAAAACCCATCGGAATACTTCCTTGAAAATCATTATATCCTCACAGCTTTCAATCCGTTCCCCCTTGGCACATTTGACCTGCCGATAGTAGGCGGATTCACCGCCGATATGGATAACGAAGAAGCGCAGAAATTTTATGATAATCCAACTCTTCAGTCCGATATAAGCTTTGAATCCGACGGTGAAGCGGAGTTTTTGCTTAAGTTCATTTCAGAGGAAGCAACGGATGAATACTCTGCGGAATATAATAAAAAGAACGATAGCTTCCGTTATATCTTTTCAACAGAAAAAAACGGTACGGAAGAAATTGTTGAGTTTCTTGAGTTTATAAAAACCGATAAGAATTCCTATGCTGTTCAGAGCAAAACAACACGTTGTTATATAGAATTTGACAGTGAAAACAAAATTGTCGCTTTCTGTTGCGGTGAACTCAGAAAAGGTGAATTCACCCCTGATGACAGCATTTTCCCCGTTTCATCCGAATATCCCGGAAAAAACTGGGTTCTTTCGGAAGGTAAATCACAATATTCGAATATTCACACCTTCGAGGACGGAATTCTCACTCATGAAGATTGCAGCAGCGGACCGTGGAAATCCATAAAAATAAATGAAAAGGACTATGAATCCGCTTTTTATTCAGCACAATAAACTATTATAAGCTACATTGAACAGAAGTTTGATGTAGCTTTTTTCAGGAGTAAATATGATGCCTCATTCGTTAAGTCAGAAAGCCTCGTTAATCTGCGACTTTTTAAATAACCTCGGAGCAGAGTTTTCCGTAATAACCCATGAAGCTGCGGAAACGCTCGAAAAATGCGCTGAAATCGAAAAAATAATTGACGGCAAAATCTGCAAGAACCTATTTTTACAGACAACAACAGGCAGTGCGTATTATCTGCTTATGATGAACAGCAACAAAAAATTTGTCACAAAAGAAGTTTCCAAAGCAATCGGCTCATCAAGACTTTCGTTTGCAAGCGGAGAAAAAATGGAAGAAATGCTTGGAACTTCTCCGGGTTCGCTCAGCATAACCAGTCTTGTGTTTAACAAAGAAAAGAAAGTTTCTCTTGTGATAGACGAAGATGTTCTCAATGAAGAATTTATATGTTGCCATCCGTGCGACTGCACCGCCACACTGAAAATAAAAACATATGACATTATTAACACTCTGATTCCCTCTCTCGGAATCACTCCGATTATCATTAAAGTTTAAAAATTCTTCACTGTTTTTCCGTTTACTGCGATATTTGGCAAAAAAGCCTTGCTTTTTTGTAAGTAATATTGTAAAATAAATCGAGTATTGTCCGTCATGGTGAAAGGAGTTTTAAATGAAAATTTTTATTGTTTGCCTTATTGCATGGTTCATAGCTCAGCTTATAAAGGTCATCATAAATTTGTTTACATACTACAACGGAAAAAGAAAGGGTATTGCCCGCAAAAAAGTTACTCTTTCAACCCTTTTCAAACTCGGCGGTATGCCCAGCTCGCACACCGCAACAGTTATCGCTCTTTGCGGCTGTATAGGTCTTAAAAACGGTTTCGATTCGGATATTTTTGCGGCATGCGGAGTTTTTGCTTTTATCGTTATGTTTGACGCATTCAAAGTCAGACTTCCCATCAGCAGACTTACCGATGCATTCAACCGTCTTCAGGGCAAGGTTTGCGGAAACGAAGCAAAGGATGTCAAAAAGGTTGAAGGCCACACCATTCCCGAAATCATCGGCGGTTTCATTGTCGGACTTACCGTTTCTGTTATCATGGTTAAGTTTTCGGGTCTGTTTTAATCAATCAATGCCGACGGTTTATCCGACGGCATTTTCTTTTAGGTGAAATTATGAAAATATATTCTTGTAACATTTCCGAAATCTGCGATTCGGATATTGCCGAATGGTTCAAAATGATGAGCAACGAAAAAAAGGAAGCTGTCATGAAGCTCAGAATTCCCCAAAAGCAGAAATCAAAAATTGTTGCGGACAATCTTTGCCGTAAAGCTGTATCGGAATTCTGCGGTATTTCCCCATATGAAATTGAATTCGGAGCAACAGAAAAAGGTAAGCCCTATGCAAAATCGGTTGATATCCGTTTCAATATAAGTCACAGCGGTGACATGGTAGTCTGTGCTGTATCGGATAAGGAAATCGGCATCGACATTGAAAGAATACGCGAAATCAATCCGAAAACATCAGAAAAATTTGCCTGCGAAAAAGAAATAGAATATATCAACTCTCACAAAAACGGTCTTTTTGAAATATGGACTCTTAAGGAAGCTTATTTCAAATGCATCGGAACAGGTCTCGGTGCAGATATAAAAAATGTTTCTTTTGATATTGAATGCGAAAAGATTATATGCTCCGAAAAAGGATTTGACTGCCGTTTTATTCCCGTCGAAGAAGGCTATATCTGCGCAATATGTGAAAACAACAAATAAACCGCGGTGTAACAAAATGGACTGCGGTTTATTTTAAGTGGTAGAAGGTCAGGCTTTGTTTATAATACGGAATGACAAAAAGCATGGGCACTATTCCGATACAGAGAAGAAACCACGGAACAAACCCGAGCTTGAAAAGCAGAATATCAACAAGACTGTCCCTTGTTTTTCTGACACTTTCTCTTATTGCATCAAATGCTGAAAAATCATCGTAACATGAAAGATAGAAAGCAGCCTTTGAGTATCTTTGGATAAAAACCGAATAAAAAGCGAGCCCTATAATAAAAACACAAACTATTCCGATACAAATAACAACAAAAGCTTTGAGGCTCAAAGAATTTTCGTTCAGATAATAATAAAATAATATTGCAGATAAAACGGGAATAGCTTCAAAAACTGCAAACCAGAAAAGTTTTATACAAAAAATCAGAGGATAGAATACCAATGATTTTGCAAAACCTGAAGCACCCGTTCTGACTCTGAGATTTTTCATTCCCCTTGCAAGCATAAAATGTTTTGTTTCAAGATGTAATCTTGCAGGCGAAACAATCAGCACAAAAAACACAAGTGATAAAAACGAAAAAACAAAGAAAACATCATTCCTGTCAACAAACATATCAAGAATCGGATTACACACCAAGAAAACAAAAACGGTAAAAATTATCATTGTCAGAATCGGAAGCATTTTTAAATATGCACCGTTCAAAGCGAGTCTTGCGGAAAGCTTTATCCGTGAATACATTCAATCACCACAAAAAATAATCGGAGAACTGACTGTTCCCCGATTATTTTTTATATTTTTTTGTAAAATATGAGTTTTTTATGATAAACCGACAAATTCTCTGCAATCATCAAGGAATGAGAAAATCTTGTCTGTTACAGGAAGAACAAACTTTTCAAACTTGTTGTAGTATGAATCGCCTTCTTCAAATTCGGGAGCCTTTTCGCCTTCAGCAAAGTTGCCCATGGGAATCATGCGGAGATTCGGCTTGTCATTCTGAAGGAACTGAGTATACATTGGATTCGACCATACATCATAGTATTCATCAGTATACATGAACCAATAATACATTTCCATAATGCCGTCATGTGCATTTGAATGGAGCATATCCTTGATAAACCATGTATGTTCGGGAAGAATACAGGTTGATGCATCGATAACGCCGTCGGGTGAAAGATGGTTGTGACCGCAGTCTGTGCATGCCTGCTTATAGTCATCGCCGAGAGTTTCGCCGAGAAGTGCAACCGTCGCGCCTGCTGAAGCGTATTTTGTGTCAACGGTAGCATCGCTGTTGTTATCCATATTCTCAACAAGAGGAGTTCTCTGGATGTTGTAACCAGCAACAATCATGATGCGGATACCGTCATCAATTGCGTCATTGAGAATTTCGTCTGCTCTCTGCTGAATCTGGTAATGATAGTAGTCTGCCTTTTTAATAAGACCTGCTTGGGTTTCGGGGTCAAGATTTATTTTCTTTGCTTCTTCATAAGAATGGTCGGGTACAAATGCCCAAAGACCGAGAAGTGTTCCGAAAACAGGAGTCATGAGCTCATCGTAAACTTTTGTTTTAAGCTGATCAACAATAAGCTCACCCGCAAAAAGAACAGCATCTACAAGACCGCTGTAGAAAAGACCGTTGAAAAGCCCCCAGAGAAGGGTATCTTCTGCTGTGAAGGGGGGATAGCCGTCGGTTGCATAATCAAGAAGCTTTCTCGCATCAAGCTTGAGCTTTCTTGTGAGCAAATCGCCTGCAACGTCTGTACCGAGAAGAGGACAGCTCTGGAAAATACAGGCATCAACATCGTCATGACCGTATTCGTTGAAATATGCAAGAGTAACAACACCGCCCATCGATGATGCACGGAAATTAACCATGTCATGACCTGTAAGTTTCTTTACATGATTCACAAAATCATCGAGCTGACCCGCAACTTCAACGGGATCAAGACGCCAGTCATAATGGAAATAATACTGGTCGCCCTTGCCGTGGTTGGTTTCGGTGGGAAGATCGATAATAACGTCAACGTTCTCTGCGGAATCGCCGTTGCCGTCAAGGGCCATAGCACCGAATGCATCGTTCACGGATTCGATAAGCGCATCACCGAGAGCGGTGAAATCCCTTGTCAATAATGCGGGAACGATTGAAGGAAGAACCTTAACAACTATTTTGATGATTGCTTCCGTTGTGGGTCTGAAAATTGTTCTTTCGTTCTCTTCACCGGGATTCTCATAGATATCAGTGTTACCGAGAGGACCTACGTAAATCGTGGGGAGCACTCCGCAATTGCACTTTCCGGTTGCTGCGGATGCAGCGGGTACAAGAACGGAAAAAACAATTGTAAGAGAAAGAATAACTGCGATTAACTTTTTCACAAAATCAACCTTTCGTTTTGAATTCATATTAAGTCTATCACAAACCGTTCAATTTCTCAACATCTTTTTGTAATATTTATTTATAATAAGGTTGCAAATACCTATATATTTATGTTACAATATCGCAAAGTTAAAAATTTAGGAATGATAAAAAATGAATGAAGCCCAAAACAAACAGGCAGGTCTTTCGATAAACAAAAAGACCATTGTTCTTATATGCATACTTCTTGCAGGCATAATGGCATTTGCAGGTGTGCTCACTCAGGTCTTGCCCAGAGGCATTTACGAAACAAATCCCGACGGTACAATAATCAACGGCACATACACCCAAATCGAAGATAAACTGCCGATATGGAAAATTATTCTCGCTCCGATTCTTGTTTTTGGTACAGATACCGCACTAACGGGTGCAGGCATAATTCTGATGATAACCCTCATCGGCGGCACTTTTCTGATTCTCGATAAATGCAATGTGTTGAAATACATAATGGCAATAATCATAGAGAAGTTCGGTGCAAAAAAATATCTGCTTCTGAATGTCATGATTTTAGCCTGCATGTTTTTAAGCTCAACAGCGGGTATCCTTGAAGAATCCGTAACACTTGTTCCGATATCGGTTGCGATTGCGTTAGCACTCGGCTGGGATTCATTCGTCGGTCTCGGAATGAGCCTTATCGCCGTTGCTTTCGGTTTCACCGCCGCAACCTTCAACCCCTTCAACGTTGTTACTGTTCAGAAAATGGCAGACATCCCTGTTTTTTCGGGCATAGGATACAGAATTCTCGTTTTTATCGTTGTGTATGCCGTTCTCGCTGGCTTTCTTACTGTTTATGCAAAGAAAATCGAAAAAAATCCGCAGAAATCACTCTGCTACGAAACAGACATCGCTCTTCGCGAAAAATTCAGCCTCGGCGACAGCATGAGCATCCTCTATGACCCTCAGATAAAAAAGGCATCAAAAGCTTTCCTTTTCTGCCTTCTCGGAGTTGTAGTCGGTATTATTCTTGATTTTGCACTCGGTGCAGAGGGCATGATTTCTCTTCCTTGCATGGCAATTCTTTTTACAGTCGGCGGAATTCTCGCAGGCTATTTCTCGGGTCTCAGAGGCAAGGGGCTTCTCAAAAGCTTCGGTGAAGGAATAAAAACCGTTGCTCCCATCATTCCGATTATCGTTATCATTCTTTCAATAACTTTTATCCTCGATCAGGGTAATATTATCCCTACAATCCTCAATTTTGTTTATAATCTCCTCCAGGGAGTTTCACCCTATGCGGCGATACTTATGCTCTTTGCATTCATCGTCATTCTCGAATTTTTTGTCGGCAGCGGCACTGCGAAGGCATTCCTTATTATGCCTATCGTTCTTCCCCTTGCCGATATGGTAAATGTCAGCAGACAGGCTGTTACTCTTGCGTTCTGCCTCGGTGACGGTTTCACAAACCTGCTCTATCCGACCAGCGGAATCATGATTGTCGCAATCGGTATTGTTAACATAACTTACGGCAAATGGCTTAAATTCTCATGGAAACTTTTTGCGCTTGAAGGCATTGTTTCCGTTGCGCTCATGCTTCTTTCAATTGCAATTAACTATTAAGGTGATAAAAATGAAACTTAAATTCAACTCCGACGGAAAATTCAAAATTCTGCTTTTCGGCGATATTCATGAGCATTACGATTATAAAACAAGCCTCAATTTCAAAGATATGCAGAAGCTCATGAACGCCGCCCTTGATGAATATAAACCCGATTTATGCGTTTTTCTCGGTGACAACTGCAACACGGATAAAATCGCAGAGGATCCCGACGCATTCAGAGAAATGGTTGCCGACCTCGTCAAGCCCATAACAAGCAGAGGAATTCCCGTTGCTTCGGTGCTCGGAAATCATGAACATGACCACGGTCACGAAGATGAGGTTGTTGCAATTTATAACAGCATGGAAAACGTTATCATGCGTAACGATGCTCCCTCCGAAATAACAGGCAATGCCAATTTCAAGGAGCTGATTTATTCCTCAGACGGCGAAAAACCCGTTTTCTGCCTTTGGTTTATCGACTCAAACAACTGCTTTGAGGACAGAAGCGTTTCTCACTATGACTACGTTCATCCCGACCAGATAGAATGGTTCGAAAAAGAATGCGGAAAGCTAAAAGAAATGAACGGCGGAAAACCGATGCCCTCATTTGTTTTCCAGCATACACCCGTTCCAGAAGAATATGAGCTTCTCAGAAAAGCTCATTTCTGGGAGCTTCCAATTGCAAAAAGAGGATATAATTCTCACAATAAAACACTTTACGTCGGCAAAAAAGGAACGGAAGGCTATGTTGGCGAAGGCCCCTGCTCTCCCGACGTTAACAGCGGTCAATTTTCAAGTTGGAAGAAGGTAGGCGGAATACTCGGTGCATTCTTCGGCCACGACCATCTCAATGATTTTTGGGGAACATACGACGGAATTTTTATGGCGCAGCATAAAACCGCAGGCTTCCGTGCATATACGGACGGCTGCCGTTCATGCGTCAGACTTGTCACAATAGATGAAAAAAATCCTGAAAAATTCACTCAGGAACTCAAGCGTTTCAAACAGTTCGGTCTCAAATGCGAATGCCTCGGTCCGATTTTCAGAAACATCTCTGACAGACAGAGTCTTTTGCTTCACATAGCAGGCTACGTTGCCGCAGGTCTTGCAGGTGCAGGCGTGCTTGCATTCGCAATTATTAAACTTATTGAATATTTCGGAGGTAAGTAAAATGAAGAAAGAATCCAAACTCAGCAAATCATTGCTTCTCAACATCATCCTTTTCGGATTCATGGGTCAGGTCGCATGGGCAGTTGAAAACAACTTCTTCAACATGTATCTTTACAACCGCATCGGCGGAACAGAATATGACATTGCAAACATGGTTGCCGCAAGCGCTGCAACGGCAATGCTTTCCTCGCTCTTCATGGGCAGCCTCAGCGACAAGCTCAACAAAAGAAAAATCTTCATCTGCGCAGGCTATATTCTTTGGGGTATAACCGTTATGTCATTTGCTTTCATCACCCCCGAAAACGTTTCAATAATCACAGGCAATCCTGCCGTTGCATGTATCCCCATGACGGTTATGCTCGTTATTATCATGGACTGCGTTATGACCTTTATGGGTTCAACCAGTAACGACGCCGCCTTTAACGCATGGGTAACGGACGTTACAAATCCCTCAAACAGAACCATAACCGAAACCATCCTTGCCATTGTTCCCGTTGTAGCCCTGGTGGTTGTTACTGCGGCATTCGGCTCACTTTCAGGCATATTCGGTTACGGTCCATGCTTCATCGGTCTCGGTCTGCTTGTTACAATTTGCGGTATCATCGGTATTTTCACAATCAAGGATTCTCGCAACGGAATCAAAACAACCGCAAGCTTCGGCGAATGCCTTACCTACGGCTTCAGACCCTCGGTTATCAAAAATAACAAGAGCCTCTATATCGCTCTTATCTGCATGGGTATCTTCTCAATCGCAAGCCAGGTCTTCTTCCCCTATCTCTTCATTTATATCCAGCACTACGTTGATATGGGAACGTTGACTTCAACTCCGATTTATCTGATTGTCCTCTGCGTTATCGCTCTTATCGGTGTTATTGCGCTTCTCGTTAAGCTCTTCACCTCAATCGATAAAGTCGGCAAAGCAAAAATCGCATTCCCCTGCTCCGCAATTTTCGTTATAGGTCTCGGACTTGTTTATTTTGCAGGCAAGAATTTCTGGTTCTTCGCAGTATCAGCTCTTCTCGGCCTTGCAGGCTACGGTCTTCTTATGATTATTCTCAATGCAGCAATCCGTGACTTCACTCCCGAAGACAAAGCAGGTCAGCTTCAGGGAATCAGAATGATTTTCTCTGTTCTTCTGCCTATGGTTATCGGCCCCAGAATTGCAGCGGCAGTCATAGACCATTTTGCAGTTGACACCTACGTCAATGAATATCAGAATGCTGTTAACATTCCTGTTCCTCACATCTATCTCGCAGCCGCGGCAATAGCAGTTACCATCTTTATACCTCTTCTTTTCCTTGCAAAGGAATTCAAAAAAACACAAACAAATAAATAATATTTATTTAAAGAAGGCAAAAATATGAATATTATAATTGTCGGTCTCGGAAAGCTTGGCCTTACTCTCACAAAGCAGCTTGTTAACGAAGGTCACAGCATAACCGTTGTTGATACGAATAGCGAAAAAGTCACTTCTACGGTTGACACCTATGACGTTATGGGTGTATGCGGTAACGGAATAACCTGCGATACTCTTGAAACTGCAGGCGCTGCAAAGTCAAAGCTCATTATTGCCGCAACAGCATCGGATGAAGTCAATATTCTCTGCTGCCTTATTGCAAACAAAATGGGCACGGAAAACACCATCGCAAGAGTACGCAATCCCGACTATGCAGCTCAGATGCAGTTCATGAGAAACGAACTCGGTCTGAGCATGCTTGTTAACCCCGAATATGAAACCGCAAACGAAATTTCAAGAATCATCCGTTTCCCCTCTGCGGCAAACCTCGACTCTTTCGCAAGAGGCAAGATTGAAATTGCTCGCGTCAGAATTCACTCGGACAACATCTTCTGCAACATGCCGATTTATGAAATCAGAAAGAAATGCAAGGCAAAAATTCTTATCTGTGCCGTGCAGAGAGACGATAACGTTTATATTCCCTCGGGTGATTTTGTTCTTCGCTGTGACGACACAATCAGCATAACGGGAACAAGAGCCGAAATTTCTAATTTCATGAAACAGACGGGTGTTTATAAACAAAAAATCAAAAACGTTATGATTATCGGCGGCGGAAGAATAGCATACTATCTTTCAAAGCTTCTTTCCGATACAGGCAGAAACATCAAACTCATTGAACAGAACGAAAAACGCTGTTATGACCTTGCAGACACTCTTTCCGATGACGTTACGGTTATTCACGGTGACGGCACCGATCAGGATATCCTTGACGAGCAGGGTCTTGAAAGACAGGATGCTCTTGTTTCTCTTACTGGAATTGACGAAGAGAACATCATCGTTTCCATGTATGCCGAATCCAAGGGCGTCAATAAAATTATCACAAAGGTCAACCGCCACTCATATTCAATTCTGAATGACATCGGACTTGAAACAGTTGTTTCCCCTCAGATTGTTGCGGGAAATCTTGTTACCCGTTACGTCCGTGCGCTTCATAATTCAGCAGGAAATTCTCAGATTCAGACTCTCCACAAGCTCGTTGACGGCAAGGTTGAAGCCGTTGAGTTTATCGTTCCCGAAGATGCGGGTTATGAAAACATTCCGTTTAAGGAACTCAACCTTCTCCCCAACCTCCTTATCGGATGTATCATCCGCAACGGAAAAATCATATTCCCCGGCGGCGATGACGTTATGAAAGCAGGTGACAGCGTAATCGTTGTCACAACGGGCAGAATAATCGAGGACCTTCACGATATCTTCGTGTGATTGACGGAGGAAGATTATGAATTACAGAATGGTATTTTATAATGTCGGCAGAATTCTGCTCGTTGAAGCAGCTCTTCTTGCCATTCCTGCAATCGTTGCTATAATATACGATGAAAACACTCTGATTTCATTCGCTCTCACAATTGCGGCACTCACCGTTGTCGGCATGCCCGCAATCTGGAAAAAACCGCAAAAGCAAAATATCTACGCTAAAGACGGATACGTTATCGTTGCTCTTTCATGGATTCTTATGTCGCTTTTCGGTGCATTACCCTTCACAATCAGCGGTCATATTCCAAGCTTTGTTGATGCCTTTTTCGAAACGGTTTCGGGCTTCACAACAACAGGCTCAACCATTCTCAATAATATTGAATCATTGCCACAAAGTCTCCTTTTCTGGAGAAGCTTCACGCATTGGATTGGCGGCATGGGTATTCTTGTTTTTGTTATCGCCATTCTCCCAAAAACAGAAAGCTCCTCCATGCACGTTATGAGAGCCGAAGTTCCCGGTCCGACAGTCGGAAAGCTTGTTTCCAAGCTGCGTGCATCCGCAAGAATTCTTTATGGAATATACTGCGTTATGACTCTCGTTCAAGTTATTCTGCTTTTCGCGGGAGGAATGCCTCTTTTCGACAGCCTGGTAACCTCGTTTGCAACGGCAGGAACAGGTGGTTTTGCAGTTCTCAACAACAGCATTGAAGGCTATAACAGCATCTATTGCGAAATGGTTATTGCTGTGTTCATGCTTCTTTTCGGTGTAAACTTCAATATATATTATATGATTCTTATCAAGCAGGGAAAACAGGCAGTCAAAAATGAAGAACTCCGTTATTATCTCGGTATTGTAATCGGTTCTGTGGTTCTGATTTCGATATGCCTTGCAAACACAAAATACTCCGTAGGAGATTCTATAAGATACTCCATTTTCCAGGTTGCTTCAATTATCACAACAACAGGCTTCTCAACGACAAACTTTGACACCTGGCCGGTTTTCACAAAAATTATTCTTGTTTTTCTTATGTTTATAGGCGCCTGTGCAGGTTCAACCGGTGGCGGCATAAAGGTTTCCCGTCTTATGATTCTCATAAAAAGCGGTCTGCGTGATATAAAGAAAGCAATAAATCCCAGAAGCATAGAAACGGTTAAGGTTGATAAGCACAAGGTTGAAGAACCGGTTGTCAAAAGTGTTTCCGTATTCTTTGCAACCTATATGATTCTCATTGCTGTTTCCATACTCATTATCTCAATCGATGGTCGTGACCTTGTGACAACAATCACCTCTGTAATTGCTTGCATAGGCAACATCGGTCCCGGTCTCGGAGCAGTCGGTCCATACGGCAATTTTGCAGATTTCTCAGTATTAAGCAAGCTTGTATTATGCTTTGATATGCTTGCGGGCAGACTTGAGCTCATTCCCATGCTCATGCTCTTCTCCCCCTATGCATGGTCAAGAAAATATTCATAAGGAGTAAAAAATAAAACCATGAATAACAAGGAAAAGCTTTTTACAGTCATTCCGTTACTCATCTGCTCATTTTTTCCTCTGCTCACCCTCATTCTTTATCCTTTCGGGTATTCGGTTTCTTTGGTAAGCTATGAAATCTGTTCGGCAATATCGGCAGTAACCTGTATTGCCTGCGTATATCTTATAAGAAAATCAAATCATAATAAATCAACAAGATTTGTCATTGCGTTTCTGCCGTTGATTCAGCTGATAAACACGGTGATTTATGTTACCAAAAGCAAATCTTTCATCACCGCTGTTTCCATGGCTGTTTGCTTTGTTTCATGTGCGGTTATAAGTGAAAAGATTATCGCATCAGACAAGGCAAAAATCTTTTCCGTAATATCTTCTTCTTTGATGTTTGTGGTTATCCTTCTGATTTCTTTTGTCACGGTGTTTTTCGGCAATTTATCCGTTAATACGGTTATTGATACCATTGAATCACCGAACGGAAAATATTATGCAGAGATTATTGATTCAGACCAGGGAGCCACAGGCGCAAGTACGGTTGTTTATATCAAACAAACCGACTGCGTTAATCTCTTATTTGCAAAAATCGAAAAATCACCCGAAAGGGTTTATCTTGGCGATTGGCGTGAATACGAATCAATGGATATCTGTTGGAAAGATGAAAACACGCTGATAATCAATTCAAACGAATACACCGTAAAACAACATAAAAATACACAAAAAATCCCTCCGATACAGGAGGGATTTCTTCGTTTTGGGTATTGTTAAAATATAATGAAAAAGATATAATTAACAAAAATAAGCTTTGAGGTTATTATGGATTTTTTAACATCTTTTTTTGAAGGCAAAGATTTGAAATTTATCATTTCACAGACAATCGGTCTTATCGCTGCGGCGCTTCTGCTTTTATCATTCCAGCAGCGAACACATAAAAAAATCGTTCTCATGCAGTTTTGCTCGGGATTTCTTTTTGCGCTCCAGTATTTCCTTCTCGGCGCATACGAAGGAATGGTCGGAAATATTGTCGGCTTTACAAGAAGCATTGCATATTGCTTCAGAGGAAAATCAAAATTCACCGACAGCATATTCTGTCCGATTATCTTTTCAATTCTTGCAGGTCTCGGAGGTCTTTTGACCTACACAAGCCCTGCTTCTCTCCTTCCCATGGCGGCGATGATTATTTCTTCCTTTGTCATGTGGAGTCCGAAAACCCAGCAGCTCAGAGCATTGACCATCCCCACCTCGTTAATGTGGCTGGTTTATAATGTTATCTGCAATTCATGGTCGGGAATTATAACCGAGGTATGCAACCTTATTTCAATTGCAATCGGTCTTTTCAGATTCAGAGAAAAAAAGAGCGATAAATAATTTCAAAAACACCTTTATCACTTGATAAAGGTGTTTTTTTATATGGACTTGGTTGTTTCGTTATCAAAAAAATAAGCATCGTCAGGGTCGATAAAAAGCTTCACGCTATCCCCTGCAGCAATTTTTCTTTCGGTTTTTATGCGCGCGATATGCCGTTTCCCCGACAATTCAAAATAGATATTGGTTTCGCTTCCCATCATTTCGGCTATCTCTGCAACAACAGTCATTGAACATTTACCGTCTTCTTCATCTTCGGAAAGAATATGCTCGGGTCTTATTCCCAGAATAATATCTTTATCTTTATAATTTTCAAGAGCTTTTTCTTTCTTCTTCGGCACTTCAAATGAATAGCCTGAATACTTCACAATAAGCTTTCCTTTTTCAGAAACGATTTTTGCGTCGATAAAATTCATCTGCGGAGAGCCTATAAACCCTGCAACAAACATATCTGCGGGCTCGTTATAAAGCTTCTGCGGAGTATCAAACTGCCGTATTATTCCTTTATCCATAACAACAATTCTGTCCGCCATTGTCATAGCTTCGGTCTGGTCATGGGTAACGTAAACAAAGGTTGTCTGCAGTTTTTTATGAAGCGTTGTTATCTGCGCTCTCATTTCGGTACGAAGCTTTGCATCGAGATTTGAAAGCGGCTCATCGAGAAGAAAAACCTCCGGATTTCTCACCATTGCTCTGCCAAGGGCAACTCTCTGACGCTGACCTCCCGAAAGCGCTCGGGGTTTTCTGTCAAGATACGGCTCGATATCAAGGATTTTCGCTGCCCACATAACTTTTTCATCAATTTCTTTTTTGGGAAGTTTCTTAAGTTTTAACGCAAATGCCATATTTTTATAAACCGTCATATGAGGATAAAGCGCATAACTCTGAAAAACCATCGCAATATCTCTGTCTTTCGGCGGAATGTTATTCACAAGTTTATCATTTATATAAAGCTCGCCCGAGCTTATATCCTCAAGACCCGCTATCATGCGCAGAGTTGTTGATTTCCCGCATCCCGAAGGACCGACGAGCACAACAAACTCCTTATCCGCAATTTCAAGAGAAAGGTCGGGAATAACGGTCACCTTGCCGTTATCAAAGGATTTTGCAACATTACTGAATCTTATTGTTGCCATAGGTTTTATCCTTTCACTGCGCCTGCCACTACGCCTCGAATAATATATTTCTGGCAGAAAAGATACAAAACAATAATCGGCAATATTGCCAGAACAAGCATCGCCATGAGCGCACCCATATCCTTGTTTCCGTAGCCGCCCGTCAGAGCCATCTGCACGGCAACAGGCAGAGTTTTGTTTTTGCCCGAGCCGAGTAGCAGATAAGGCAGAAGATAGTCGTTCCATATCCACATGGCATTAAGGATGGCAACGGTTATTGCCGTCGGTTTCAGAATGGGAAATATAATCGTAAAAAACGCCCTTATCGGTCCGCAGCCGTCGATTGTTGCCGCCTCTTCGATTTCTCTCGGTATGCTTTTTATGAATCCGCTGAACATAAAAACAGAAAGCCCCGCACCGAATCCGAGATAAACGAAAACGATTCCGACAGGATTATTCAGTTTCAGTTCAAAACCGTAGTAAGTCACGGTATACATTACCATCTGAAACGGAACAACCATGCTGAAAATAAAAAGATAATAGATAATTGACGTAAGCTTGTTTTTTATTCTGACAATATACCACGCGGTCATTGAGGTCAGAATAACTATTCCCGCAACAGACGCTATCGTTATAAAGGCGGAATTTGCAAACGAACGCATAAAATCCGACTGATTGAAGCCTTTTATGAAATTCTCAAAGCCGACAAAGGTTTCAGCCGTCGGAAAAGTAAACGGTGAATCAGAAATATAAAAATTGCTTTTCACCGAATTGATGAGAATAATCACAACGGGCGCAACAAATATGACGGCAACCGCAAACAGCAAAACGTATATCGCTCCGCTGACGAAAAACCCTTTTGATTTCATCAATGCTCAACCTCCTTCTGCCGTGTTGCCCTGAGCTGAACATACGCAATAAGCGCAACTATCAGAAAAAACACTACTGCCTTTGCCTGGCCCATGCCATGCCATTGCGCAAGCTTCAGCCCCGTATGGTCATAGAAGGTTTTGTATATATCAAGAGCAAGCAGCGAGGTTTCAGGCGCCTTGCCGTTCAATGCGAGGTTCTGGTCAAAGAGTTTGAAAGAATTGGTCAGCGTCAAAAAGGTGCAGATTGTTACCGACGGCATAACCATCGGAACTGTAACGTGAACAAGCGTCTGAAAGGGCGTTGCGCCGTCAATTGCCGCCGCTTCCGTCAAGTTATCGGGGATATTCTGTATCCCTGCGATATAAATAATCATCATATATCCGATAAGCTGCCAGTTCATAAGAACAACAAGTCCCCAGAAACCGTAATCGGGATTATATGTGATATCGACCCCGAAATATCCGAGAACGCCGTTAATAATTAGACTCCAGATATGACCGAGAACAATTCCGCCGATGAGATTGGGCATAAAAAAGACTGTTCTGAAAATATTGGTGCCTTTCAGGCCCTTTGTCAGAAGAAGCGCAATCGCAAATGCAATGATATTTACCGTCAGCACAGAAACAACGGTAAATTTGACCGTAAGCCATAATGAATTGAGAAACGTTCTGTCGGTTGTGAATATTCTGATGTAGTTTGACAAGCCGACCCATACGCTTTCATTTACAACCTTGAATTCCGTAAAAGAAAGATAAACGCCCATCGCGAAAGGCATTATAAACGACACCGTAAACGCGGCAAGAGTCGGCAGAATAAAAACAGGAAAATATTTTTTCAAGGATTTCTGCATTTTATCAACTCCGAGATAAAAGGGTCGGGATTTCCGACCCTTACTTTAACTGCTGATAAAATTATACCCCGAATTCGTTCTTCCATTCCTCAACGGCAACTTTTTTAACTTCTTCCCACGTCATTGTTCCCTGTGCATATTTAAGAAGAGCCGCGCCGTATTTATCCTTATAGTGTACACTCGGAAAAACGGTAAAATTCCAGGGAATATTCGTTATTCTGTCCATATTCATCCAGCGTACAACCTCTCTTGCAAGAGGGTCGTCGGGAGATTCATCCTGCGCAAAGGTATCGAAAGGCGAAATAAATCCGAGCCTTTCCGTTACAAATTTCTTTCCTTTTTCGGAGCTGAAAAGCCAATAAAGAAAATCAGCGGCGGCTTTTTGCTCCGCTTCGCTTGCTTTTGCGTTTATACAGATAAAATTCTCCGTACCTATACATATGCCCATGTTTTCTTCACCCGGAATGCCCGTATAAATGGGCATGAACTTGATATCCTCTGCTGAAACCGTATTTCCCGAAACACCGAGAACCTGCGATGCACCCCAGTTACCGTTTTGAACCATGGCACACTTACCGAGTGCAAATTCAGCCATGGATGAGGTTACATCAAGAGTTCCGAGCTGTTTTTTATCGGTGGTTGAATTGTTGATATACAAATCGAAAATATTCCTGAAATTATCGGAATAGGTGAAATCAATAGTTTTGTAATCCTCACCTGTAAAATCAGTGCCCTTATCACGAAATTCCATTGACAACGGAATGTTCATCAGATGAGTCTGCCAGCGCCAATCTTCACCGGTTTTAAGTGATGTTGCAGCAAAGACGCCCTGAATTCCGAGCTTATCTTTATTTTTCTGCATATCCTCGACAACAGCCTTCAGCGCATCAAAATTTGTTATTTCGTCGGCTGAATTATATTTTGTCGTTTTTTCGGGCAACGCAAAATATTGGTCGAGTATTTTTTTGTTATAAATAATACCGTAACCCTCAACAACATAGGGAATACCGTAGACTTTTCCGTTTGAAGTGACTGCAAGAGATTTATCATTAAGATGCTTATAAAGTTCGGTATCGGATAAATCAGCGCAATATTCTGACCATGAAGTATAGCCTATCGGACCGTTAATCTGAAAAAGCGTCGGTGCTTCGCTTGTTGCCATTCTTGCTGTCAGAGTTGACTCGTATGTGCCCGATGCGGCAGTTTCGACAATGAGTCTGACGCCTTTTTCTTTTTCGTATTCTGCGGCAATTTCATCATAAACCTCCGCAACCTCGGGTTTGAAATTGAGATATCTTATCTCCTTTACCTTCTGGACATTGTCTGCACTGCCGCTTGTTGTATTCGTGTTATTATTGCTGTTACAGGCGGTAAATATGCAAAGCAGAAAAGCTATTGCAGAAATTACAGAAACAAATTTTTTAAGCATAATTTTTCCTCCGTTTTTAATCTGGCAAATATATTATTCACCGCCAAAACAATATTCATACAAAAAAATCCGCCCGATGCAAAATTGCACCGAGCGAATTATTGTTTAATAAATATAATTTGCGGGGTTATAGGTTTCACCGTTATAAATAACTTCAAAATGAAGATGCGGTCCCGTTGAGTTGCCCGTTGAACCAACCTTACCTATGGTCTGACCCGCGTCAACATGCTCTCCGACAGAAACAGTTATCGAACCCGAAACCAGATGAGCATATCTTGTCTTATAACCGTCACCGTGGTTAATGAGAACCATGTTTCCGTAGCCCGAGTTACTTCTCTGAACAACCTCTACCCTACCGCTTCTTGATGCGATAACCGGAGTACCAAGTGCACCGCCGCCTGCCTTTACAAGGTCGATACCCTTGTGCCATCCTCTGCTTCGCCAACCGTATGCCGAGCTTACATAATGACAACTCGGTGCGGGCCAAAGGAATCCTTTTTTCGAAGCTGAACCGATATAAACACCGTTATAAGATGTCTTTGTTCCGATAACAACAATTTCATCCACAGGTTCTTTTATGGTTTCATAATCATAATTCGTATCGTTAAGCTTACCGTCGATATAGATTTGTGTTTTCGTTACTCTTTCAGTTCCGTTTACACCTTCTTGAGTAACCTGTCTGTAACCGCTGTATTTTGTCATATCGCGTCTTGTAACGGTTTCAAAATCGATATCTCTTGTGCTTGTTGTGGTTATTATCTTTTTAATACTTACAAGCTTATCTGAACTTTCGCTCTTTCCGACTTTTATAATCTCACCGGGTTTGAGGTTTTCCCAGTCAACTCCGGGATTGAGAGTCCTGATATATTCTTCCGAAACATCATATGATGCTGCGAGAGATTCAATGGTATCCTCAATTGTAACAGTATGAGTCTTTTCTTGACTGTCTGTTCCCCTTATCGCATTCGTAAGCCTGTTTGCATCCCACATAACCGCAGGGTCATCTACATAAAAGCCCTGAATATAATCTATATTCTGAGCAAAGCCGACAACATAGTTATTGGCTCTCGCTTCCGCTTCATAAGGTGAAAGATAATCGTTGAAAACAGTTTTTGCATCTGCTTCATTTTTTACGGCACAAATAAATTCACCGTCAATATAAATTCCGCAAGCATGGGTAAGATTGTCAACGGAATTTTCTATCATCTTATCGGAAATTGCCTGAGCATCGTTAAGCTCATCAAGCGAAACAAGGCTGAGCGAATACGAGGCATTCAGATCAGGTGCAGGCGAACCTGCAGTGGTAACATCAACATTTTCAGTTTTGTATGCTCCCGAAACAAGACGTTCCTTAACAAGGTCTTTTGCCTCAATATACACTGACTCATCGCTGATATATCCGATACTCTGCTTGTTATAAATAACCTCAAGTGCAAAAGTTACTCCGTTCCAATAATTGACCGTCAAAAAGAATACGGCAAGAGCCGCAACCGGCATAAGATAGTTGAATGCGGATTTAATCAGATTATCGTGGCGATGGAACGCTTTGTTAAAATATGATTTCAGCACCGAGGGAATAGTTTTCGGTTTTTTCAGCGTTTGCTTCATCGTTTTGGCTGCATTTCTGACTTCTCTTCTGAAATGCACCATTTCCTTAAGGTTTGAGCGAATTTTATTGCTTATTTTCTTTTTAGTATGTGCCGTTGCATCAGAAAATGAACGGTACATACGGACAAAAGGTATGCGGATAATCCTGAACAAAAAACCGAACACCGTACCAAGAATTGCACAGATAGTATTTCCGAAAGTATAAAACAATGCATAAAAAGCATTTTCTTCGGATAAATCATAGTCTGAAACAGGCTCATGGACTTTTTTTCTCTTCTTATTCTTCGGAGAAAGATTATCCGTTCTCTCGGCAACTGTCTGAGGAATTTTACCTTCCGGATTCAATATCCTGTCAATACTTTCAAGTTCCTCACGGACTACCTCATGTTCATCTATTTCAGGAAGAATATGCTGACTTATAGAGGTTCGTCTGACTGTTTTTTTCTCCGGCTCGTTTTTATTCTGAGCATCCTCAAGCTGAAGTGAATAACGTCTTTCAATATCCTCTTTTATCGCCTGCATTTCATATTCACGGCGTTTTTCATCTCTTTTTCTGAGATTTTCTTCTCTTATGCGAAGCTCTTCTTCAGATGCCCTTACAGGTTTCTTTCTGGTCTGCCTGCTGTACATACTGCCTATATCATAAAAGCCGTCGGTTACGTTATCGTGCGAAACGGGGCGACCGTTACCGCTCGTTTTTTCTTTTCTGATATCGTCACTCATAAACAGCCGCTCCTTTCCATCATATTTCTTCATGCTAAATTATAATATAAAACGCACCGCATTACAAGTCTTAAAAAGAAAAATAATGTCGGTGCATTACGAATTTACATTCAATTAATATTTTTGAGATATCTTTCCAGAGCATCAGTCCAATGCGGAAGATGCTCAAAGCCGCTGTTATCAAGGCTTGTTTTTGACAGTCTTGAATTCTGCGGTCTTTTTGCAACGGATTTATATTCATTGCTTGTGACGGGAATTATCTTTGTTTTTGCACCCGAAAGCTTCATTATCTCCGAGGCAAATTCCGCCCAACTGCAAAAGCCTTCGTTGGTTGCATGATATATGCCGTATTTGTCAGTGGCTATCATTTCGCAAAGCAGCTTCGAAAGGTCTTTTGTATAAGTAGGCGAACCAATCTGGTCATTGACAACTGTTATTTCCTCTCTTTCTTTTGAAAGGCGAAGCATTGTTTTAACAAAATTCTTTCCGTTTTCACCGAAAACCCAGGAAATACGGACAACGAAATATTTTTTACAGTTTTCCGTAACCGCTTTTTCACCTGCAAGCTTTGAAACGCCGTAATAATTACAGGGAGCAGTCGGACAATCTGTTTCAAAAGGAGTATCCCCTTCTCCGCTGAAAACGTAGTCTGTGCTGATATAAAGCATTTTTATATCATGCTTTGCACACGAAAGGGCAATATTCAGCGTTCCGTCAGCATTGACTATGCGGCATGTTTCTTTATCTGTTTCGGCAATATCAACGTTGGTAAAAGCGGCACAATGAATAACCGCATCAGCTCCGCTTTGCGAAATAAATCTATCAACTGCATCGGAATCTGTTATGTCGAGCTCGGGAAGGTCTGCTTCAACAGCTTCCATTCCGTTTGCAATAAGCTGTGCAACAACGTCAGTACCGAGCTGACCTTTTGAGCCTGTAACGATAATTTTCATCTCTGCACCCCCTTTGTCTGATATTTTATCATATTTTAAAAGGTTTAACAATATTTTTTTGATTTTATCTGTTGCAAATCAAAAATATGTGGTATTATATAAAAAGAGGTGAGATTTATGCCGTTTAAAAATCTTGTTGATTTACATACACATACGGATAATTCCTTTGACGGACATCATTCAACGATGTATCTTTGTGAAACCGCTTGTATGAGAGGCCTCAGGGCGATTGCATTCACCGACCATCTTGAAATGGACGGTTTCTTCAAGGGAAATTTTGACCGCACCGCAATTCAGTCATATTTTGAGGTTGTGAAGGCACGTTCGGCATTCAGCGGCAAGCTTATGGTCTGTGTCGGTGCGGAACTCGGTCAGGCGATATATAACAAACCTGTTTCTGAAAAGCTCGTCGAAATGATGAACTACGATTTTATTATCGGTGCAATACATAATCTTCCCGAAATGCAGGATTTTTATTATATGGATTTCAACGACGAAAATATTGACTATATGGATTTGCTCCGTCAATATTTCGAATGTGAATTGAAGCTTGCCGAATGGGCAAAATTCGATACTCTTGCACATCTCACCTATCCACTGCGTTATATAGTCGGTAAATACGGAAAAAGCGTTGATATGTCAAAGTTCTCGGAAATAATCGACGAAATATTACTCACACTTATAAAGAATAAAACAGCTCTTGAAATTAATACTGCCGGTCTTCGTCAGCCCATAGGCGTTACCTCACCCGATGAAAGCATCATCCGAAGATACAAAGAACTTGGCGGAAAACTCATTACCATCGGCTCGGATGCTCATTATGCCGAGCATCTCGGTGCAGGAATTGAGCAGGGATATGAGCTTGCTCTGAAATGCGGCTTTGATAAGGTTGCGGTTTATCAGGGAAGAACACCCACACTTATTCCCATTGAATAGGAGGAATAAAAATGAAAATAACGGTCAACGCACCTGCAAAAATCAATCTTTTTCTTGATATTATAGGAAAGCTTGACAACGGTTATCACAGCCTTTTCATGGTTATGCAGACCGTCGGGCTTTACGATACGGTAACAGTTGAAAAAACTGAAGAAAACGGAATTTTCTTAACCTGTTCCGAAGAAAAGCTTCCGTGTGACGAAAAAAATATTGCATACAAAGCTGCGGCAGCGTTCTGCAAGAAATACGGAATTGAACCTAATGTTAAATTGCACATAGAAAAGAGAATTCCTTTTGCAGCAGGTCTTGCAGGCGGAAGTGCCGATGCTGCGGCGGTTATTGTTGCGCTCGATAAACTCTATGAAACAAATCTCACCGAATACGAGCTTTGCAAAACGGGACTTCCGGTTGGAAGCGATGTTCCTTTCTGCATCAAAGGCGGAACATGTCTTTCGCAGAATACGGGCGGTATTCTCTCCCCTCTCGAACCTTTAAAGGATTGCTTCATTGTTCTTGCCAAACCCGAATCTGGTGTTTCAACCGCAGAAGCATATGCAGCGGCAGACAGCACATATCTTTACAGACCCGACAGCATGAGAATGCTCGATGCCTGCGAAAAGGGTGACTTCGAAGGAATATGCAAATATGCAGGCAACGTTTTTGAACAGGTTATCGAGGTTGCCGAAAGAGTAAAATTCAAAGAAATAATGAGAAAACACGGCTGTTCACTCTGTCAGATGAGTGGCAGCGGACCGACGGTTTTTGCGCTTTTCGAAAACAAAGACAATGCAGAAAAATGCGCAGAAGAAGTCAGAAAAATCTGCCCGAATGTGTTTGTTACATCCCCCGTTAATCACGGTGCTATAACAGAATAAATCAAAAAGGCTTGCAAAGGTAACAAACCTCTGCAAGCCATATTTTTACAGTTCAAATCTCTTATAAAGCCAATTGGCACAAAGTTCAAACCAACCTTTGAGATGTGCATTATATTCTTCCTCTGCCTTTGAATAAACGGTATGGTCAGCAAGGGAGAAGCCGTGATACCCTTTTTCGTAGATATGAATTTCAAAGGGGATTTTTGCCTTTTCAAGTGCCGTTGCATAAGCAAGAGAATTTTCAATCGGAACACAGGTGTCTTCGCAGGCTGCGATGATGATTGCGGGAGGTGTTTTATCGTCAACCTCCTTTTCGAGTGAGGGTACCGGAAAAGCAAGAATTCTGCTGATTGATTCAAGAATACAGGGATAAATAAGAATGCTCGCATTGGGTCTGATATCTCCCATTGTTGAAACTGCAGCACAAAGATGACCGCCTGCAGAGAAACCGATTGAAGCGATTTTCTCTTTGTCAACGTCCCATTCTTCAGCATTCTCATGGATGATTTTCATCGCCTCGTTGACATCTGCCATGGGCATTGAAAAATCATAGCCGTCTTTAGCAAGACCGACTGTGTAGCGAAGAACGAAAGCCGCATATCCTTTTGCAAGAAACGCAAGAGCAATCGGTTCAGCCTCACGGTCGGAACAAAAGCTGTAACCGCCGCCCGGAATAACCAGTACACCGGGTCTTATCTTCATTCGGGGCATCTCAGGCGATGCATCGGGAAGATATACGGTAAGATTTGCTTTCTCATTTGTTAATTCTATTTTAAATGTTTTCATATTATCCCTCCATATTGGTGACGGTCCACTGACCTGCACTTAATACAAAATGGAAATATCCGTTTTCATCCGGACCGCGCCGAAGCATTGTCGCCATCATCTTCTGTATTGTATCTTTTGAACACTCCATATTGACCATTCCTGCGATTCCGCACATACAGCATCCCATCCTTTCTATCTACCTATTCTATGCTTTAGATTACATTTTGTGCATGAAGGATCTCTTTACGGGAAAACTGGTGTTGGTGAATCATATGAAACGAAGCAAAGATGTCCTCACAGGGATCATACAAACGGTACAGTTATGTCAGGTAGGGTTGCAATGCGCTTTAACTATTCCCATCAGCACATCCCTGCAGGCTGCTCTGCGACTGCAACTTCAGGAATTTGACCGTATTGAAGCAGAAGCCAGATCCATCGCTTTTTCCAGGGGGTGGACCTTAGATAATCTTGCGCCTGGTCTGATCGTACTCAAAATTGCACTTGGAAAAATACGCTACGCCTTTGGCAATGCTGATTACAAAGCCATTGCCACAACCATTACCCATAACACCAA
>CALAQQ010000289.1 GCA_937888485.1 uncultured Clostridia bacterium | reverse complement strand
CTCGGCACGCGGTTTTGGAGACCGCTGCTCTACCAACTGAGCTATACCCCTATATAAAATTATGGTGGGCCATCAGGGACTCGAACCCCGGACCAACCGGTTATGAGCCGGTTGCTCTAACCAACTGAGCTAATGGCCCAAGCGTTGCTCATTCGCAACGATAGATATAATATCAAAAAGAATTTGATTTGTCAATATTTTTTTATAATTTTTCTTGTTTTTTATAAATTTTTTTAATTATCACATTCTGATTATTTATATTGCGTAATCTGACATTAAGTTTTATAATGGTATTATAATTTATTTTGTCAAGGTGATATCATGAAAATTATGACATTTAACATTCAACATGCGCTCGATTACCAAAAACAGATTATTGACATTGAATTTTTTGTTGATGCAATAAAAAAACACAGTGCTGACATTTGCTGTCTTAACGAGGTGCGGGGAGAAGGTCCGATTGAAGGATATACCGACCAGACAAACGCATTTGGTGACGGTCTCGGATTTTACAGATATTTCGGAGAAGCAATAAAAGTCGGAGGGACAAGCCCTTACGGTAATGCTGTTTTAAGCCGTTTTCCTTTTAAATCATTTGAAACAATTGCAATTCCCGAAACCGATGACAGAATTGAAGAATCCAATTATGAACCGAGATGTGTAATAAAAACGATTACCGAAATAGAGGATAAAGAAATCTGCATTCTGGTTTGCCATATGGGACTTTCAAACGCAGAAAGAATAGATGCAGTTAAAACTCTGTGTGAAATTATTGATTGTATTGAAACTCCGATTATTCTGACAGGTGATTTTAATACCTATCCGGAGGATGATGTTTTCAAACCGATTTATGAAAGACTTCTTGATGCTGATGAAAAATCCGACAAAAAAGGGGTTTTTACATACCCCTCCTACTCCCCTGAAATTAAGATTGATTATATTTTTTACAGAGGACTTGAATGTGTCAGCTCAAAAGTTATTACTGAAATTTATTCCGACCATTTCCCGATTATTGCGGAGTTTGAGGTCTTATAAATTATAATGTCAAAAGGCAGCATAACCGAAGTTATGCTGCTTTTTTATATCCAATCTTTAATCTTTACAAATTTTATGTATGAAAGATATTCTCTGATTTCTTCCAATGTTACATATTCAGTTGTCAGAATATTTATTCCTTGTCCGTTAATCAAAACTTCTACACAATACCATCCGCCCCATGCCCAGTTTTCTTCTTTCAACTTATACAACAGCTTTTTTTTATAGATATCTGCAATATAATCTTCTCCATATACTGTTTCTATATAATCATATTTTCCCTCTTCATTGGTCCTGAAATAAAAATCACCTGACATTTCAATATAAAAGCGGAAACTGTCCGTTTCATCAAAATTCACACCCATATTTATACTTTCGTAAGCAGGGACATAATCAAACCACATAATCTCAGAATTATTTTCATCGACTACGGGAACACAAATTTCAGAACTGCAAAATTTCAAATACTCTTCAGGAAAATAAAAACAATCACCTACATCATAATAATTTTTTTCATCGAGATATGTTCTGTAGTGTTCATCATCCATAGTTTCTGCAGCTTTTTTTGCGTTTTTCAGCTTATTCAAGTCATCCATATACAAAGTCATTGGCTGTGAATTATGTATATTTTCGTCTTTAGAAAAAAGTTCTGTTCCCTGAATCGGAGGATATGTTTCGGTCGATGTATTTTCTTCGGTTATTGCAGATTTAGTTGAATTTTCAGTATATATAACCTTTACCGTTGTTTCAAGGATTTGTTTAATTGTGCTTTTCTCCGTTACGGAAACAGACAAAAAATTTGCTGTTGAATAAGAGGTTGTTGATTCGATCGGAAATTTTTTTACGGATACTCCGCCATATTTCAGTCCTGTGCCTATTAAAAGAAGAAAACAGCATACACACGCAAAAGCCACTCTTCCGTCAAATCGCCATTGGGATTTTGAATCATTATCGGGTGTTTTATATTTGATACAGTTCCCCTTAATACGTAACTTCATTTCTTCCGGCATTTTTATTTTTCTGCCGGATTCTTTAAGCTTATTAAAATCCATATCAGCAATTCTCCTTTCTGTACTGCTCTTCAAAAATCTCTCTTCCTTTTTTAAGTCGCATTTTAACAGCTGAAGATGTTTTACCAATCAGTTTGGCAATTTCATTCACTTTATAGTCTTCTATGTAATAAAGAGTCAGAACTATCCTGAATTTTTCGGGAACTTTCATAAGTATTTCAGAAAGAGAATCATTCTCCGTTTCGTAGCTGACATTTACATAATCAGTGCATATATGAGCAGATTTTTTTCTGTACCTGATTATATCCTTACATTTATTGCTTGCAACCTTTATCAGCCAAGCCTTCTCATGCTCACTTCCATTGAATTCAGGCGATTTTTCCAGATATTTTAAAAAAGTTTCCTGAACAGCATCTTCAGCATCGCTTTCATTGCTGAGCATAATAAAACACACTCTGAAAAGCATATCGCTATACTTTTCTATTGCTTTTTCAATACCGAGAGCTGCATTTTCAGATATCTGCTTCATTTTTCATCCCCCCTTCATCAATAAAACGGTTAATTAATCAATTTGGTCAATTTTTATTTAAAATTTTTCAAAGCAAAGTTAGCGATGATACAATAAGGCACCATACCTCTGAGGTGTGGTGCCTTAAATAAACTATATTATCTGATATTCGAACAGTTCGTTATTATTCCTGAATGAATTCAGCATTAATCTGTGCCTTTGCAATGCTTGCCACTTCTTCAACGCTCTTTGCGCTGTTGATAGCATTTCTGGTTGCTTCGCGTCTTGCAAAAAGCTCACGGTACATTCTGTCGCGCTTTTCACCGTTGAGATTATGGAAGAACTTCGGAATAATGCCGAGAGCACCGGTTATAACCGGAACACCAGTACCCATAGCAAATATCCACCACTTTGTTGAATCTGCCTGAGTACCGATTGAAAGACCCTGAACATAGCCGATTCTCTTCATAATAAAATTCTGAATTGAACCCATAACAATACCCTGAAGCTTAGTTACAAGACCTCTTGCGACACCAGTCATGGCCTCTGCACGGTAACCGTTTTTCCATTCACAGTAGTCCATAGCTTCATTAAGGATTTCACTTGGAATAACGTGTCTTAAACCGTAAACACACATTTCAAAGACTTCTTCAACAGCCATAACGGGAAGCATTACCCATTTATTTTTGTAAAGACCTTTTTCCATGCCGCCGATTGAACCTATGCCGAACACAGCAAGCCAGCATACATCTGTCCATATATCTTCAAGAATCCAGATTGTCTTTGTTGAAAATTTTTCACGCAAAGGAGCAATAAATGCATAGCTGATTGAAGAAACAGGAGATGCGGGAATGCCGACGATTGTCTGATATGTAGCCGAACCGAGAACGTCAATATAATAATTTGTTCTGCTCTTACCTACTGCAAATCCGGCAAGGAATTCAGAAAGTGTGTAAAGTAAAATAGGTCGGTTATTGACTATTGCTTTAAGACCCTGAATAATGCTTGGTTTTTCGATCGTCTGTGATACTCTTTCTTTTGTCACACAAATAAAATAGAATGACATCGCACAGCCTGCAATCGCTGTAAATACACCGAAAACAATGAAAAGCTTTGTTCTGTCCCACTGAACGACTTCATTATTTACAAGGTCAAGAAGAACACCAAAGGTAAGTTCAGGAAGTTTTTCACCGACAAAACCAGAAATAAGGTTTGCCATTGTTATAAGACCGGTTCTTTCATTCGGGTCGGGCGTTATGGTTGCCATAAAGCCTGTGCCTGCAATCGTGGTGAACGTTCCTGCGGTCTCACAAATAACGGTAAAAATCGCATAGAAAATGAGCTTCGGAACGTATGAAGCATCGGTGTCAGCAAAGAAAATCGGCATAAACCAATACCACAATCCAAGAAGTGCAAGAGGAATTTTACCGAGAAGAATATAAGGCTTGAACTTACCCCAACGGGTACGGGTTCTGTCAACAATAACACCGATAAAAGTGTCATTGAAGGTGTCCCAGAGACCTGCAAAAAGTCCGAAAACTGCGAGAAAATCAAAATCAAGCTTTACAATATCATAAATAAAACGGTCATTATATTTGCTGATATTAAAACTTGCGGAAACATCATTAAGAAGATAGCCGATTCTCTCTTTATTACCGACATAGCGTCGGTTTCTCAAAAGCGGATTTTTGACACCTTTTTCATAGTCAATAACTATACCTTCCTGATGTTCATCATAGGCTACACTCGTGTTTTCTGCCACTGAACCGCCCCCTTATAGCTTTTGTATAATAATAACATAATTTTTATTCAATTTCAACCGCTTTTATTCAATTTGTATACGTATTTTTGTTGACATAATATATTTTTTGCTGTATGCTGAAATCGGAGGGATTTCAATGAGTAAAATATCGTCAAAACTTATCTCAACTTTTGAAAAATTATATTTTGATTTAAACAAAACAAAACTGACACACAGCACAATTCTGCCCGAAGGATTTACAATAACATGCCATGCAGGTTCATTCAGAACCAAACCCAACAGTCTTGAATCACTGCAGACTGCTGTTGATTGGGGAGCAAACATTGTTGAATTTGATGTAAGCTTCCGCCCCGACGGTACAGCAGTTATAATCCACGATTCCGCTCCGACGATGAAACAGGGTATTTTGCTTGATGATGCACTTAAGATAGTTGCAGACGTTGATAATTGCAGAATCAATCTTGATATAAAATCAACTGCAAATCTTCCGGAAGTTGACAGGCTTGTGAATAAACATGGGCTTTTCGAAAGAGTATTTTATACGGGAGTTTTTGAAGATTGGGTAGATAAAGTCAAAAATTCATCCTCTATCCCCTACTATCTCAATCATAAGATAACATCCCAAGAAGCAACCGACACAAAATCGGCTTTTGAGATAATTGAAAAAACAAAGAAGCTTGGTGCAATCGGAATCAATTCCCACTATGAACATGCAACGAAACAGTTTTCCGACATCGCTCATAAAAACGGTCTTTTTGTTTCGCTCTGGACAGTCAATAAAATCAATGATATGGTCAAAGTCATCAAAACTCAGCCCGATAACATAACTACAAAAAAACCAGAAATTTTAAAACGAATTGCATATAAATAAAAATGCCGTCAGGTCTTCATATGAAGATTTGACGGTTTTTTTATAAAAAAATGAACAATGAACAATTCTGACTGATATAATAAAATAACAATTGTCTCTTGCATTCATTCAAGATAATATTATATCAACGTCAAATTATTCATTATTCATTAATTAATGCCCCCGAATGCGCAAGCGGAAGGCATTCTGGTGCCGGTGACCGGACTTGAACCGGTACGGTGTTGCCACCGAGGGATTTTAAGTCCCTTGCGTCTGCCGATTTCGCCACACCGGCAACTTCTGCAGGTTCAAAGCAGGTTCATATACCTACTCACACTAAACCAGCATTCACATTATAATTAATTTATCCGATTTTGTCAACAGTATTTAAAAAATTTATCATCCAGATTTCTGAGTTTCGGGATTATTGACTATTGAAATTTAAGTATAAATATATTAGAATTAAGTAAATTTATTTCCAAAGAGGGAGAATTTAAATGAACGGATTCATTCTTTCCGCTGAGCAAAACAACATCGAACAACTTATAAAAGAAGGCAATTATGATGCTGTAATTTCACTTATAATCGAAAAAGCACCGTCTTTTTTAGCGGCAATCATAATTATTGTTGCAGGCGTTGTTTTTTCCAGACTTACCGGACAGCTTGTTGTTAAAGCTATGAGCGCAAAAGGGGTTGACCCTTCTATTCATTCATTTATAAGAACGGTTATAACCTTAATTCTGAATTTTGTTTTTATACTTTCTGCACTGTCAACAATCGGAATTGATGTTAATTCTTTCGTAACTGCGCTTGGTGCGGCAGGCATTACCGCCGGTATCGGTCTTCAGTCAAGCATCAGTCAGATAGCAAGCGGTGTTCAGATTCTTGTTAATCATCCGTTCAAAAGCGGAGATTATATTGATGTCGGAACTGCAAGCGGTAAGGTTCACGAAATCAAGATTATGTATACCGTTCTTATTACTATTGATAACAAAAGAGTTATAATTCCCAATTCATATATCACTTCAAACAATATCGTTAACTACAACGCTGAAGACAGACGCAGACTTGACCTTGTTTTCTCAATTTCTTATGACACGGATTTTGAAAAAGCAAAGCGTGTTATCAGACAGGTTATCTCAGAAAACAACCGCATTTTAACAGACCCTGAACCCCTTGTCGCTATCAAGGAGCACGGAGCAAGTTCAATCAACATAGCATGTCTTATCTGGTGTTCAAGCAACGATTATTGGGATGTTTACTATTATATGCAGGAATCTATAAAGACTGCATTTGATAAAAACGGTATCTCTATCCCCTACAATCAGCTTGATGTTCATATTACCAAGGAGTGATTTATTTGACAGACTTGCTTTTAAGACTGTTTTTTAAAGAATACAATGATGCCCGCAAAAACAGTAAAGGTGCATCGTCAATTGCTCTTATACCCGATGAAAACGGCAGACTGAAACTCGGTGTCCTCAGCGGAACAGTCGGAATTGTTCTGAACATAATTCTCTCTGTTTTCAAGATGATTTTCGGAGCAATAACAAAGAGTATCTCGATTGTTGCCGACGGCGCAAATAATATTTTCGATGCGGTTTCATCAGTAATAAATCTTGTCGGATTCAAGATTTCAGGCAAACCTGCGGATGAAGAACATCCCTTCGGTCACGGAAGAGTTGAATATATATCGGCACTTACTCTTGCTTTCTTTATTCTTATTATGGGCGTTGAACTGATAAAATCATCAATTGACAGATTCACAAATCCCGAAACAGTCATTTTCAGCGTTCCCGCAGTAATTGTTCTCATATTCTCAATTTTCGGAAAGATATGGCTTGCCATTTTTAACCGAAAAATCGGAAAAATGATGAACTCAGTTGCAGTAGATGCTGTTGTTACCGACAGTATCGGTGATATTCTTGCAACAACATGCTCTCTTATTGCTCTTGTTTCTTCAAAATTCACCGATTTCCCCGTTGACGGAATTATGGGTATTATTGTTGCTCTGATTATTATTTATGCCGGTATAGACATTATAAAAGGAACTATGGGTCCCCTCCTCGGTGAACCTCCCGCAAAAGAAACCGTTGAAAAACTTGAAGAACTTGTTATGTCTTTTGACGGAATAGTCGGTATTCACGACCTTGTTCTTCATTCATACGGTCATTCTAAAATCATCGGCTCGCTTCACGCTGAAGTTCCTGCGGATGTTGATATTCTTCACAGCCACGACACTATTGACCTTATTGAGAGAACTGTTAAAGAAAAACTCGGAATTGAAATTTCAATCCATATGGACCCGATTATAAACGACGAAAGAACTCATGATCTGAAAAATTCGGTTTCTGAAATTGTCAAAAACATATGCCCCGATGCATCAATGCATGATTTCAGGGTTGTTGACGGTCCGACACACACCAACCTCATTTTTGATGTTGTTCTTCCGAGAAAAATTGCGGAAAACGATTTCAGAAATATGGTTGAATGCGGAGTTAAACAGCTCGATGAAAAATATTTTACCGTTATCAATATCGACAGAAACTATGTCGGTTGATACGGTTTGGAGCCTTAAATTCACCAAATATTGTGGTTGTTCTATCAATTATATGCAAAATAGCCAAAATACAGTTGAATATTTCGTCAAAATTTTTACCTTAAAATTCAATAATTATCTTTCAATATTTCGTAAAATATTGTAGAATGTTTCTATAACATAAATCGGAGGAAAAAGCCATGCCTGAATATCAAGATTTCACATCTATACCTGTAGGTCAGCTCGGAATTATTGCTCTTCCCGGTTGCGAAGGTCCTGCAAAAAAAATCGATGATTACCTTATCAAATGGAGAAAAGAAAGAGAAAGCGAACATAAATTGACTCTTCCGTTTGCAGGTTACGAAAAAGACACATATATTATCAAAGCCTCATTCCCCAGATTCGGTACAGGCGAAGGCAAGTGCGTTATCAATCAGACCGTCAGAGGTTTTGATGTTTTCATTCTCTGCGACCCGTTCAATTACAGTGTTGAATACAAAATGTACGGTCGTTATGTTCCCATGAGTCCTGATGACCACTACGCAAACCTCAAGAGAGCAATCAGTGCAATCGCAGGCAAAGCAAGAAGAATAAACGTCATTATGCCTATGCTTTATGAAGGCAGACAGCACAGACGCTCAAGCAGAGAATCTCTTGACTGTGCAGATATGCTTCGTGAGCTTTGCATCAATTACGGCGTTGAAAACATTATAACATTCGATGCTCATGACCCCAGAGTGCATAACGCAATTCCCCAGAGCGGATTTGAAAACGTTCAGCCTGTTTATCAGATGATTAAGGCAATGTGCAAAAACATTCCCGACCTTAACATTGATAAAGACCATATGATGGTTATTTCACCCGACGAGGGCGGTATGGGAAGATGCATCTATTTTGCAAACGTTCTCGGTCTTGAACTCGGCATGTTCTATAAGCGTCGCGACTATTCTGTTATTGTTGACGGCAGAAATCCCATTGTTGCTCATGAATTCCTCGGCACAAACATTGAAGGCAAGGATGTTATCATTATTGATGACATGATTTCTTCGGGCGATTCGATGATTGAAGTTGCTACAAAGCTCAAGGAACTCAAAGCAAACAGAATTTTCATATGCACATCATTCGGCCTTTTCTGCAACGGTCTCGAAACATTCGATAAGGCTTATGCAGACGGTCTTATTTCCAAGGTATTCACAACCAATCTTATCTATTCTACTCCTGAACTTCTCTCAAGAGAATGGTATGTCAGCGTTGATATGTCAAAATACTGCTCATATATCATCGACACACTTAACCACGATGATTCAATCAGTGAGCTTCTTGATCCTAAGGACAGAATCCATAAGCTTCTTACAAAGTACGGTTTTGAAAGCCATATAGAAAAATAAATTTTTTACCGCCGAAGCTTTAACCTCGGCGGTATTTATATATTGACGGAGGCTACCATGCAGAACAAATCTTTGAATTTCAACAACGGCAAATTCAAAATAATGCAAATTGCCGATACACAGGAAATCCCGGCTGTCTCTCCCGATACAATAAAACTCATCTCTGCAGCTCTTGACAGAGAAAAACCGGACCTCGTTGTTTTTACAGGCGACCAGATTAAGGGTTATTCATCGTTCTTTATGGGTGAGAAGGGAAAGAAAAACGTTGTTTCCACTCTTAAAGCATTAATAAAACCTCTTGAAGAAAGAAATATTCCATTCACCATGACATTCGGTAATCACGACGGTGAAGCGGCACTCGGAAATAACGAACAATTTGAAATATACAAGGAATCACCGATGTTTGTTTATGCAGAACCCGTTTCCGAAAACGACAAAGGAACATTTTGTCTGAGCATTTCGGATAAATTTCTTATAATTGCAACATTATAAATTGTGAGAAGAAGCCATCTCAACAGAGCAAGTGCATTCAGATTATCGACTATATCGTTGGATCCATATGGCGTCTATACGAACGTTCAAATCCTACTTATTTGGATAAAGTTGTAAAGAAAGTATCCGTTGCCCGCAAGTATTAATGGCCACCCATGGCAACCTTACTATACGGGTCTTATCTGGATAGTAACACATTGTATTATTCTTATAAATATTTGCGCATATACGATACTGAATACGTAGTAAATTGGTAAATTTCTGTATTTTGAAAATATTTACCAACATCGATACCGAAATCGCATAGTTGATATGGTCATTAGAACTACCGGACAAAGGACATGTCACCCTGTGGTCAAAGAAGGAAGGTAGCGTTGATCTACGATTTCGACAGGACACTCTCCGTCGAGGATGTGCAGAACTACGCCTTCTTCGTGATTCCCATTGTGCATATGCTGTTCAGCAGTGCAGGGGATCCGTCCATGGGTGTGCTCTTCATCCACAACATGGGCTGTGAGCTCTTTGTCCAAGGAGTTCTGGGAACTGACGGACGAGTACATGGAGGAGCATTGGGTCGACGACATCGTGGCGTACCTGCATCTGATGATATCGGAATCCGAATCGAGAGGGATACCTCTGACCCATGATCTTCTGAACGATGTGGGCAAGGACGTGGAGTTCCACCCCGGTGTGAAGGGGTGGTTCTCCCTGATGAATGGATTCTGCAACGGTATCGGGGCGGATGTGGAACACTACGTGATCTCCTCGGGTGTGAGGGAGACAATCATGGGAACACCTAGAAAAGCAGTTAGTTCGTTAATAATTGCTGGAGTTGTTGGTTTATTATTTGCATCTACTAATATTACACTACTTGTTCCTGT
>CALAQQ010000288.1 GCA_937888485.1 uncultured Clostridia bacterium | reverse complement strand
AACTTCTAAAATAGAAAAAATAAAAGATGAGTTTATAAGTACGATTAAAGAAGGTGCAAGTGATATAAAGAAGGCAAAAGCTGTATATGATTTCGTAATTAAGCGCACAAAATATGTATCTGCTAGTGAAAATGATCAGAATATTCAAAGTGTATTTATAACAAATGAAAGTGTATGTGCAGGATATGCACGTGCAATTCAATATTTATTGTTAAACCTAGGAATTGATTGTGCGTATATAGAAGGATACGGGACAAATAATGATGGAGTTGAAATGCGCCATGCATGGAATATGGTTCATATTAATGATAAATGGTATTACATGGATGCCACATGGGGAGATCAAGTAGGGGATATTGAACATGCCTGTGATGCATATTTCTTAATGAATAGTAAAGATAAAAATATACGGAGGAATAAAATGAGCTACAACAGCATCCAGCATCAGGACCCCGAGCTGTACGCATCCATGATGCGTGAGCTTGAACGTCAGAGAGACCACATTGAACTCATCGCATCCGAAAACATTGTTTCCAAGGCAGTTCTTTTGGCCGCAGGTACAGTCCTGACAAATAAATATGCCGAAGGTTATCCCGGAAAGAGATATTACGGCGGCTGCGAATGCGTTGACGTTGTTGAAACAATCGCTATCGAGCGTGCAAAGAAGCTTTTCGGAGCGGAGGCTGCAAACGTTCAGCCTCATTCGGGTGCTCAGGCAAATATGGCGGCTTATTCCGCAATTCTTGAACCCGGCGACGTTGTTATGGGCATGAATCTTGCTCATGGCGGACATCTTACCCACGGTTCACCTGTTAACGCAAGCGGTAAGCTTTATAAGTTTGTTCCCTACGGTGTAAATGACGACGGATTTATCGACTATGATGAATTCGAAAAGACTGCAAACGAAGTTAAACCCAAGCTTATTGTTGCAGGTGCATCCGCATACCCCAGAGTTATCGATTTTGAACGCATCGGCAAGATTGCAAAGGCTGTCGGCGCATATTTCATGGTTGATATGGCTCATATCGCAGGTCTTGTTGCCGCAGGACTTCATCCCTCACCCGTACCCTATGCGGATATCGTAACAACAACAACCCATAAAACTCTCAGAGGACCCAGAGGCGGACTTATTCTCTGCAAAGAGGAGCTTGCAGCGGCTATCAATAAGGCGATCTTCCCCGGAAATCAGGGCGGACCCCTTATGCATATCATCGCTGCAAAGGCAGTTTGCTTCGGCGAAGCACTTGACCCCTCGTTCAAGGTTTACCAGGAAAACATCATCAAGAATGCCGCTGCGCTTGCAAAGGGTCTTATGTCAAGAGGTATCAACCTTGTTTCGGGCGGTACGGATAACCACCTCATGCTTGTCGATCTCCGTTCACTCGGCATCACGGGTAAAGAGCTCGAAAAGAGACTTGACGAAGTTTATATTACCGCAAACAAGAACGCGATTCCCAACGACCCCGAGAAGCCCTTCGTAACAAGCGGTATCAGACTCGGTACTGCAGCCGTTACTTCAAGAGGTCTTAACGAAGAAGATATGGATAAAATCGCAGAGTTCATTTATCTCTGCGCAACAGATTTTGAAAACAGTGCTGAAAAAATCAAGCAGGGCGTTGAAGAAATCTGCAAGAAATATCCCATCTACGAATAATATAAAACGCTTGCAAGGATTGATTCCTTGCAAGCGTTTTTTGTTATTTCTTCTGATAAATTTTGACGTAGTCAACGATGAACTCGGTTTTGAAGGTTTCTTTGTCAAATTCTTCAAGCTTATCGCCGTCAGGGATTTCAAGCGAAACGATAACGTCTTCGGGCACCTGCGAAACGCCGTTGCCGAATGTTGAGCGGACTGTTTCAACGCCGTTGATATAGAAAATATATTCATCCTCTGTCCATTCAAGACCGTAAGTGTTATATTTCTTGGTGACGTTGTCGCCGTAGAATTTGCCGAGCATTGCGGACTGGAAGCCTTCCTGCACATCGTCAACGCCTGCACAGTGAATAGCGTGGGTGACGGCATATTTGCCTTTGTTATATTCATTGGATTCGAAAATATCAATTTCCGCGCCGCCTGGACCGCCCTTTGAAATTGATGCGGTATAGGGTCCGTCTGCCTGAATCCAAAATGCGCTCCAATAACCGGGGCTGTCGTTAACAATGCAGCGGATTTCATAATAACCCTGCTTGTATCTTTCTCTGAGCTTGACTGCGGCAGTATACCAGCCCTCGCCGTATTCGCCGTCGGTGAGATATTCGCCTGTGATAACAAGATTTCCGTCACGGAGTGCAACTTGGCTTTCTGCATTATAACCGCATCTGCGGGGACCGTTACCTCTTGTTTCCCAAAGGTCGGAATTGAGGGTGTCACCCTGAAATTCATCATAAACCACGATGTCATAACCCGTCAGGTCAAGAGTCTGACCTCTCGGCGTGACGGGAAGACCGAAAATCAGCATTCCGATAAGTTCAGCTATGGCAACGAAGGTTGAAATGAAACCTTTTACTGAAAAAGTTGTGAAAAGCTTTCCGAAATAGTCAAAGAGCTTTTCAACTGCCCAGACTTCTCGGATGCTTAAACCGAGCAATTCAATAATCTTTTCCCAAAGCATGAAGTTCATCCTCTCTTTTTATTTACTGTCGAGAAATGATGACGGATGGCGTTTTTCTCGCCTGTAGGCGTATCGAGTATACGTCAAAGGCGAAAAAACGACAAGTAAACATCTGTTATTGCGGGCGACCATTGGTCGCCCCTACAATTTCGTGTTTACGTTCCGTCGCATTTAACGGCAGATAAATCATTTCTGTGATGCTTCGAGAGCCTGTTTTACATCGGCGATGATATCGTCGACGTGTTCGATACCGACGGAAAGACGGATAAGGTCATCCGAAATGCCGCAGTTGATAAGCTCCTGAGCGGTGAGCTGGCGGTGAGTTGTGCTTGCGGGGTGGAGGCAGCAGGTGCGTGCGTCGGCAACGTGGGTTGCGATTTCGGCAATCTTGAGGCTGTCCATGAATTTTGTTGCAGCGTCTCTTCCGCCCTTGATTCTGAATGAAATAACGCCGCTTGTGCCGTCGGGCATATATTTCTGAGCAAGCTCATAGCCCTTGCTTCCCTTCATGCCCGGATAGGTAACTTCAACCGCATATCCGCTGTCACGGATAAATTCTGCAACTGCAAGAGCGTTTGAGCAATGTCTTTCAATGCGGAGGGGGAGAGTTTCAAGTCCGAGATTGAGAAGGAATGCGTTGAAGGGTGAGGGAATTGAGCCGAGGTCACGCATGAGCTGTGCCATACATTTAGTAATATAAGCGGCATTTCCGAAACGCTCGGTGTATGTGATGCCGTGATATGAATCGTCGGGAGTTGTAAGACCGGGGAATTTGTCATTCTGTGCCCAGTCAAACTTACCGCCGTCAACGATAACGCCGCCAACGCTTGTTGCATGACCGTCCATATATTTGGTTGTTGAGTGGATAACGATGTCTGCACCAAGCTCGAAGGGACGGCAGTTAACGGGGGTGGGGAAGGTGTTGTCGATGATGAGGGGAATGCCGTGCGAATGAGCGGCGTTTGCAAATTTTTCGAAATCAAGCACTTCGAGTGCAGGGTTTGAAAGCGATTCTGCAAAAATCGCCTTTGTGTTGGGTCTGATAGCGGCGTTGAGCTCTTCTTCGGTTGCCTGAGGGCTTACGAAAGTGAATTCAATTCCGAGCTTTCTCATGGTAACGTTGAAAAGGTTGAATGTGCCGCCGTAGATTGTTGATGCGCTTACGACATGGTCGCCTGCGCCTGCGATGTTGAAAATCGAATAGAATGAAGCAGCCTGACCCGATGAGGTGAGCATTGCGCCAACGCCTCCTTCAAGGTCAGCGATTTTTGCGGCAACGGCGTCGTTGGTGGGGTTCGCAAGACGGGTGTAGAAATAACCCGAAGCCTCAAGGTCGAAAAGCTTGCCCATTTCAACGCTTGAATCATATTTATAGGTTGTGCTCTGATAAACGGGAACCTGTCTGGGTTCGCCGTTTTTGGGTGAATAACCGCTTAAGATACATTTTGTATTAATTTTATAGCTCATTTTTATGCCTCCAGAAATTCTTTCATAAGTCCGCAGCCGATTTCAACGAAGTCGCCCGTTGCCTTGGCTGTGATTTCATTTATTGTTTCAACGCCCTCAACTTCGCCGTTCTTATGGTAAATCATAAACGGAACGGGGTCGGAAGCGTGAGTTTTCGTAACGATGGGTGTGGGGTGGTCGGGGAGAATCATGATTTTGTAATCCTCACCGCAGTTGTTGAGATAATCGAGAACAATGGGAAGAACTCTTTCATCAATAAGCTCGATTGCACGGATTTTGTTTTCGGGTTCGTTTCTGTGGCCGCATTCGTCGGGAGCTTCGATGTGGATATAAACAAGGTCTTTGCCGTTTTTCCATTCGTCAACCGCCGCCTGAGCCTTGCCCTCGAAGTTAGTGTCAATATAACCCGTTGCGCCTTCAACCTCGGGAACGCCCATGCCTGCGCAGATTGCGATGCCCTTAAGAAGGTCAACGGCGGAAACGATACTGCCCTTTACGCCGTAGGTTTCTTCAAAATCGGAAAGAGCAGGCTTGCTGCCCTCACCCCAGAGCCAGATTGAATTTGCGGGAGCCCTGCCCTCTGCAATTCTCTTCTTGTTTACGGGGTGGTCTTTGAGAAGCTCATAGCTTTCTTTCATCATTGCGATGAGCTTTTCTGCATTGGGTGCGGTTGAAAGATATTCACCGACAACTCTGCCCGAAATATCGTGGGGAGGGGTCATTTTGCCGAGATCGGTTGTGCCGTTGTTCCAGATAAGGCAGTGGCGGTAGCTTACGCCGTTGTAATATCTGAATTCGTCATTGCCGAAATGCTCCTGAACGGTTTTGATGATTTCCGCCGCATCTTCGCTTGAAATATCGCCTGCGGAATAGTCAATCATGGTTTTGTCTTCGTAGTTTTCTTCGTCGCTGAGCGTAACAACGTTACAGCGCAGAGCAACATCGGTATCCTTCATTTTAACGCCGATGCTTACAGCCTCAAGGGGTGACCTTCCTGTGTAGCAAACCTTGGGGTCATATCCGAGAACGCTGAGGTTTGCAACGTCACTGCCGGGCTTAAGACCGTCGGCAACGGTTTTAACAAGACCTACTCTGCCTTTCTTTGCAAGAGTATCAAAATTCGGCTTTTTTGCAAGCTCCATGGGGGTTTTGCCGCCAAGTGCGGGAACGGGATAATCCGCCATTCCGTCATAAAGTATAACTGCGTATTTCATATATATCATCCTTCCGTGGGGTTTATTTTCTGAACATTAACACTTTTGTTTTGCCCGAATTGAAATCATCGGGGTTATAATAAACAGGCTCATTTTCCCAAACCTGATGAAATCTGATTATCATTGATTCGCCGATATCAACCGTCACAAAAACACAGAATTCCTTGTCGGGGTATTTCGATTTCAGCGCATTCAACTGTGTTCCGCCTAAAATCTTGCCAATCTCAATCAGTTCACAGAAATCGGATTTTTTAACATTATCAACCAAATGAATATGATTTTCAAGAGCTTCAAATTGAGTTTTATCTTCAATTTCAAAATTAATTTCATTTATACCCGAATCGGCATAAAGCGCATATTCGTTGCCGTTTTCGTCTGTTACGGTTTTGAAATCAAAAATATAGGCAACAGTTTTTAATAATTCGATTTTTCTCATTTTATTTCCTTATCCTGAAAAACTCTCGAACCTGTTGCGCCTCTTTGCCCCTGATATTTTCCGCAGTAGGGGTTGAGTGCTTTTTCATCCATCTTTGCAAAAACAAGCTGTCCCACTCTGCGACCTGCTTTGAGTTCGATTGCACAGCGGTTTGCGTTGAAAAGCTCAAGTGTAATTTCACCCTTGAAGCCGGGGTCAACCCAGCCTGCATTCTGAATGAACAGACCCATTCTGCCGAGTGAGCTTCTGCCTTCAACAAATGCGGTCAAATCGTCGGGAAGCTCAAAATATTCCATGGTTGTTGCAAGAACAAACTGACCGGGAAGCAAAACGTAGGTGTCGGTTTCAAGCGTTTCGTATTCGATTTTATCTGCAAGGTTGATTATTCCGGTTGAGGAATCCTTGACGATGCTGAAGGTGTTGCCGAGCCTTATGTCAATGCTTGCAGGCTGAATCTGTGCAGGCTCGATAGGCTCTGCAACAAGTGTACCTTCTTCAAGCATTTTCGTGAGTGTTTTATCTGAAAGTATCATGTTTTTCTCCTTAATATCCGTTGATTTCTTTTCTCTGCATTGCACCGAGTATTTTTTCACGGACATTGCCGTATTTCTTTTCGAGGGAATTGAGGAAATCCTTGACCTCCTGCCTCTCGGTTGTGCCGTCGGCGGGGCATTTGCTCTTGACGACGGGCAGGTTTTCCTTGCGGCAAACTCTTGCGCAGTCGCTTTCCCTTGCAAAAATCATGGGTCTTATCATATAGATATCTTTTCGTGAAAGATAGGTTACGGGCATGAAGCAATCAAGCGTGCCGCCGTTGAAAAGATTCATGATGAATGTTTCGGCAACGTCGTCGAGGTGATGACCGAGCGCGATTTTGTTGCATCCTGCCGCTTTTGCCGCATCGTGAAGCGCGCCTCTGCGCATTCTTGCGCACAGACTGCAGGGATTGCTCTCTTTTCTGATATCAAAGATTACCTCAGCAAGCTGTGTTCTTTTTATAATGTATTCAATATCATACTTCTTGCAAAGCTCCTCAATAGCCGAATAATCTGCATCCTCACCGCCGAAACGGGGGTCGAGGGTTATTGCAACAAGCTCGAATTTTTCGGGATAGAATATGCGCAGATTTGCCATTGCCGCAAGAAGCGCAACCGAATCCTTGCCGCCCGATACTCCGACGGCTATTCTGTCACCTTCTTTTATCATGTCATACTGCTGACAGGCGGAGCGCATATAACTTAAAAGTTTCTGCATATTATCACTCTATGGTAACGGGTTCGATATTTATTACCTTACCCGTTTTGTTTTCAATTTCAATAATACAGCCGTTCATTAAGCTGCCGCCGTCGGCTGTGTCAAATCTTGCAGGCATTCCCGTGCGGAGCCAGTCAATCGAGATTTCGGGCTTGACGCCTAAAACGGATTGCTTCGGACCCGTCATACCGATGTCGGTTATATAAGCCGTGCCTTTGGGGAGAATCTGCGCATCGTTCGTCATAACGTGGGTATGAGTGCCGAAAACCGCTGACACTTTGCCGTCAAGATAAAATCCCATGGCTCTTTTTTCGGCGGTTGCCTCTGCGTGAAAATCAACGAGTTTTATTTTGCAGTCATTGATTTTCGGGAGAATTTCGTCGATTGCGGTGAACGGATTATCGCATTTATCCATATAAACAGTGCCTGCGAGATTCACTATCGCAATTTTGGTGAATCCCATATCAACAACGGAATAGCCTTTTCCGGGATTGGATTTATGGAAATTCGCGGGTCTTATGATATCGTTTCTTTCGTCAAGCATTTCATAAAACTCACGGCGGCGGTAAACGTGATTTCCCGTTGTTATGAAATCAACACCGCTGTCAAAAAGATACTGCGCCGAAAACGGAGTTATTCCGTTACCGACTGCCGAATTCTCGCCGTTGGCAATGCAGAAATCAATTCCTTTTAATTTTTTGTATGAAGGCAAAACACTGCGGAGAAATTCACAGCCGTTTGCGGAAACAACATCGCCGATAACGAGAATATTCATTCTTTCCTCCAAAAAACAAGGGGCTGCGTTTCTGCAGCCCCGTTGGTCTTATTTTGCGTAATCAATAGTTCTGCTTTCTCTGATAAGGTTAACTTTAATCTGACCGGGATATTCCATGCTTTCTTCGATTTTCTTTGCAACATCTCTTGCAAGAAGAACCATTTTATCGTCATTGATAACCTCGGGCTTAACCATAATTCTGACCTCGCGGCCTGCCTGAATAGCAAAGGTCTTGTCAACTCCCTCAAAGCCTGCCGCAACCTCCTCGAGCTTCTGAAGGCGCTTGATGTAATTCTCTACGTCCTCGCGTCTTGCACCGGGTCTTGCCGCGCTGATAGCGTCTGCAGCCTGGATGATGAAGTCAAGAGCGGTCACGGGATCAACGTCGTTGTGGTGAGCCTCTATTGCGTGAACGATGTCCTTATTTTCGCGGTACTTATTAGCGATATCCACGCCAAGATGAACGTGGGAGCCGTCGATCTCCGCGGTCATAGCCTTACCGATATCGTGGAGCAAGCCTGCTCTGCGAGCCATGGTAACGTCCACGCCCATTTCCTCGGCGATAACGCCTGCGAGCATGGAGACCTCAACAGAATGGCGAAGTGCGTTCTGACCGTATGAGGTACGGTACTTCATCCTACCAAGGAGCTTGATAAGCTCGGGATGGAGACCGTGTACGCCCGTCTCAAATACTGCCTTTTCGCCTGCCTGCTTGATAGCTGTTTCAACCTCGCGGCGAGCCTTTTCAACCATTTCCTCGATTCTCGCGGGATGGATTCTACCGTCACCAACCAGCTTCTCCAAGGCTATGCGCGCTATCTCGCGGCGCACGGGATCAAAGCCGGATACGGTGATAACGTCGGGAGTATCGTCGATGATAAGCTCAACGCCGGTGAGATTTTCGATGGTTCGAATATTTCTACCCTCGCGGCCGATAATTCTGCCCTTCATTTCGTCGTTGGGGATCTGAACTACGGAGATTGCAACCTCACTTACGTGATCTGCAGCGCATCTCT
>CALAQQ010000287.1 GCA_937888485.1 uncultured Clostridia bacterium | reverse complement strand
GTGGACACGGGGATAATCACGGTGGAAACGGGAAATCACCTCAGGAAGCCACTGGCTGGCCACCGAGAAATAGGAAGCTACGGTCAGGGAGCTGTCCTCCACGCCCTGAATGTCCGCAATTTCCTGATTCAGCAGCTCATCCCACATCACGCGGGAGCGCATGATGGGAATCAGGCTCTTTGCATTTTCACTGGGGACAAAGCCCTCCTTGGTCTTGGTCAGGAGAGGAAAGCCCAGCTCCTGCTCCAGGGAGCTCATCTTGTGGCTCACGCCGGAAATGGAGTAACCAAAGGCAGCAGCCGTTTCCGTCAGGCTGTTGCTTTCAATGAGATGAAGAAAGATTTTCATACGAGAATATTGTATTGAAAATCTTTCTTTTTTCCTTAAACTACTTGAAATATTTTCTTTTAAATATAATTGCTGATAATCAATAACAGAATCAGAACTATCATAATAAATTAAAACTGTCAAAAAAAGAAACCGCAGTTTAGACTGCGGTTTTTCTTGATTAGATTTTTTCTTCAATGTATGCAACGAGGTCGCTAACGTTCTTGATTTTGTCAAGAGCTTCGTCAGAAAGTTCGATGTCAAATTCATCTTCGATTGACATTGCAAGGTCAACAAGGTCAAGGCTATCTGCACCGAGGTCGCCTGTTATAGTGGATGATTCTGAGATGATGCTCTGATCAACTTCGAGCTGTTCGCTGATGATTTTTTTGAGTTTTTCAAATACCATTTCAATTCTCCTTTTAATTATGTTTGATCCCCCTGGAAACTACAATATAAATATTATTGTTATTTGGCTGTTTTGTCAATAGCAAAATTCAAAAATCGGGAATATAACCAAAAACTTTGCTGATAATAGTAAAAAAGAAACGGGTTGGTGTACAGTGGAAATAATTACCGATTTATTGAAAGCTTTTGCCGTAGGCGGAGGAATCTGCCTTATAGGGCAAATTCTTATCGATATCACAAAACTTACTCCGGGAAGAATACTTGTTATTTTTGTTACAGCAGGTGTTGTGCTTACTGCGGTCGGAATTTATGAGCCGCTTGTTGAATGGGCGGGTTCGGGAGCAACTGTTCCTTTGACAGGGTTCGGTTATCTGATGGCACGAGGGGTTGAAACTGCAATAAAAGAACAGGGGATAAGAGGTATTATCACAGGAGCTCTTACTGCATCCTCAGGCGGAATAACCGCTGCCGTGCTTTGCGGACTGATATCCTCATTTATTGCAAAGCCGAAGGAAAAGTAATTCCAGTAAACTCATAATTAAATAATAGTCCTTTTTCAGTGTTTGTCAATGAAAACAGTTGCAAATTAAGAAAATCTTAAAAAATGAAAAATCCCCGTCAAATGACGGGGAAAAAATTTCAATTATGCTTCGCAGCATGAGCAGGAAACGTAGTTTTCTTCGAGATCAGCTGTCTGGTTCTTCTTGTCGAGGAACTTTTTAACAGCGAAGTAAACACCTGCAATAATGCCTGCAACGGCAAGGATAATACCTATTACCTTGAGAACCTTCTTCATGGAATATACCTCCAAAAATAAATATTACAACAAAATTATATATTAATTGTTATTGAATGTCAATAACTTAATAACCGTGGTCATAAAAAATTTACAACCACGGTCATTCAGTAAAATTTTGAATTCAAAAAGCAACTTATTTCACGAGCTTTGCGAGAGCTGACTTCTTGTGGGCAGCATTGTTCTTATGGATAAGACCCTTAGCCGCAGCCTGATCAACCTTCTTGATAGCTTCCTTAACAAGTGCATTTGCTTCGGGGGAGTTTGCATCAACAGCTGCATGAGCCTTTTTGATAGCAGTCTTAAGAGCTGTGTTGCGTGACTTGTTTCTTGCAGCTCTGGTCTTGTTAACTATAACTCTTTTCTTAGCTGACTTAATATTGGGCATAACGACACCTCCTTCTTCATACAGGTGATTATGATAACACATTTTTTCGGTAATTGCAAGAAGTTTTTAAAAAATCTTTAAAAGATTTACAAGTTTTTGCAATTTATATTACTAAATATTGAGAAAAAAATCAAGAGGTAATATTAAATATGAATTTCAGAACCGATTTGGCACTTGAGAGATGCGAAAATATCGACAAAAATTCTCTTGAAGGAATAAAGATGGAGTTCCTTGAAGAAAAGGGCGCAAAAATAACACGGATTGACATTGTGAATACTGAAGGAGAAAAAACAGTGGGCAAACCAATCGGCAGATATATTACGGTTGAGGTTGCACCGTTTGCAAGTCAGGCACAGTTTATCGATGACAGTCTTAATGCTGTAACGGAAGAAATAAGACAGCTTATTCCCGATGGAGGCAGTGTGCTTGTGGCAGGGCTCGGAAATATGCGAATAACACCGGATGCACTCGGTCCGAAGTGCGCATCAATGATTTTTGCAACAAGACACATTAAAGGTGAGTTACTGCGTTCAACAGGTCTTTCGGGTTTGCGCAGTGTGAGTGCAGTTTCAACAGGGGTTACGGGAGAAACAGGTGCGGAAGCGGGAGAAATAATAAGAGGTGTGGTCCATACAGTTAAACCTGATGTAGTGATAACCGTTGATGCTCTTGCGGCAAGAAACACAGAGCGTCTTGGAACAACAATTCAGATGTGCAACACGGGTATCGTGCCCGGCTCGGGAGTCGGAAATTCCAGACAGGAAATCAGTGAAAAAACAATCGGTGTGCCTGTAGTTTCAATAGGAGTTCCTACGGTTGTCGATGCCGCAACACTTATTATGGACTGTACGGGAAAGAAAGATTCTGTTTCGGATAAAGCGGAAAGAATGATGGTAACACCGAGAGAGGTTGATCTGATGATTGAGAGAGCCGCAAAATTGACTTCTCTTGCCATAAACTGTGCGCTTCAACCCAATATCAGCCCCGAGGATATGCTTATTTTAACTTCATGAACCGACTGTCCGATTTTTGCTTCGGACAGTTGTTTTTTTGAGGGAAACTATATCTTGTGGTTATGTTTTAAACGTGACACAAGCGAAAAATCTGATGCCATCAAACTTCCGATGAAGAAATAAAAAAACTTGATTATTTTTCGATTTTTTTCAAAAAACCCCTTGATTATATTATTGTTTCACGCTATAATGTGTATACTTAAGGGTGAAAAAGGGGCTAAATGGAGAGCTAAGGGTGACAAAAAGTTCCTTGAAAGAAAAAAGATAGTTTTTAAGAAAGGAGGAGGCATATGGATTTTTCAACCTGCGGTAAAGAAATAAGAAAATTTGACCAGGTCAACAGAATGGCAATACCTCCTTCGTTCAGAGAAAAGCTCGGAACAACGGTTTATATCCTGAAGTCTATCCATGAAGAGCCTTGCCTCCTTCTCATGTCAGAGGACAGTTGGCAGGCATTTAACGAAAAATTCACTTCAAAGCTTTCCGGCACGCAGCTTATTGCAGCTCAGCGTTGGCTTGCGAACAGAGTTGACAAAGCTTCTGTAGATAAATCGGGCAGAATCACCATCGGTGATGAATTCAAGGAATATGCAAATCTCGATGAGGACGTTTATGTTGTCGGAATCATGAACAGAGTTGAGCTCTGGAACTATGATGCATGGGTTGAAATAACTTCGGGATACAGTGAAGAAAATTTTGACCTCAGCGTCATGGATTATAACTAAGCGGGGATAAAAATATGAAGGAAATCAATACCTCCGAGTTCAGACACATTCCCGTTCTTTTTGAAGAAACCATTGAATCGCTCAATATAAAACCTGACGGAATTTATGTTGATTGCACTTCGGGCGGAGGTGGCCATTCTATTGCGATTGCCAAACGTCTTGACACCGGAAGACTGATTGCCATAGACAGAGACCCACAGGCAATTGCAACTCTCAAAGAAAGACTTGCTCCGTTTAAATGTGTAACTTTGGTACACGATAACTTTTTTAAAATAAAAAGCATTCTTAATTCGTTTAATATAAAAGGAGTTGACGGAATACTTGCCGACCTCGGAGTCAGTTCTTACCAGCTTGATGAACCGTCAAGAGGATTTTCTTTTCATCATGATGCTCCTCTTGATATGAGGATGAGTCTTGAAGGAATGAGTGCTGCTCAGGCGGTAAATACTCTTTCTCAGGATGAACTGAAGAAGATTATATATGAATACGGAGAAGAAAAGTTTGCTCCGTCGATTGCGAGAGCAATTGTAAAATCAAGAGAAGAAAAGCCTATTGAAACAACTTTAGAGCTTTCAGAAATAATCAAATCAGCAATGCCTGCGGCGGCAAAAAGAGACGGTCATCCGGCACGCCGTACTTTCCAGGCTATAAGAATATTTGTGAACAATGAGCTGAACGGGCTCGATACTGCTGTTGAGGATATGTTTGACTGTCTTAACAAAAGCGGCAGATTGAGCATAATAACCTTCCATTCACTTGAAGACAGGACAGTGAAGAAACAGTTTGCGGAGTTTGCCAAGGGTTGCACATGTCCGAAGAATTTTCCTGTATGCGTTTGCGGAAATTCACCGAGAGCAAAGGTTCTGAAGGCTGTTGCACCGAGTTCCGATGAGGTTACGGATAACAACAGAAGCCGAAGTGCAAGATTGCGTTCGGCAGAAAAGCTTTAATTAAGATAAAAAAATAATCAACATCACCTTTTGAAAGGAGGGACAGAGGATGACAAACTATAATCGCAGTGAAGCGTTGGATTTATCGCTGTATAATATGCCGGCATTGAAACCTGAAATTCAGGCACCCGAAAGAACAGAACCGATTATTAAAAAACAGAAGACTACAGCCGAGGTTCGCCGCGAGTCTGTTGCCTCTGCTCTTCGTGCGGTGAAGCTGTTTTTTGTTTCGGCAGTTCTCGTTCTGCTTTTCGGTTCGGTTCTTTTCTCGAAGATATCATTGGTAACTCTTGAGAGTGAAGCGAATGATTGGAAACTTAAAATCAAAGAAGCCAAGAGCGAAAACACAAGACTTGTGATGCAGCTTAATTCGGCAGTTTCGCTTGATAAAGTTGATGAATATGCGGTTTCTGTTTTGGGTATGCATAAGCTTGAACGCTACCAGATACATTACTTCGGCAATACGGATGGCGACGAAGTTGTTGTAGCGGGCGGAAAAGCTGTGGAAAATAGAGAGGATATATCAGCCGATTGAAAATAACGGCGGTATTTTGTCCGCTTTATTTGCATATGCGTGGCTAAGAACGGCATATACAATAATCAAGGCTGTCTCAATTATACGGACGCAGAAATCGTTTCCGATGCATTGTTTGTCGGGAAGTGTGAATTTTGCATGCTGTTTTTTGGGGCAGCGTTATTTATTTTTCGGAAAGGAAGAAAACGCTTGAACAAAGTATCTCCGAGAAGAAGACTTTTTCTTAGGGCACTGGTCGTGTTTGTGGCTTTATCGGTCGGTGTTTTTGGCGTAACAGCTGTCAATCTTGCAAGAATACAGCTTGTTGACAGCGAGCAGTATAAAGAGCAGGCAGAAAAAAATCAGCTCCACGATACGGAAATATCGGCAGAGCGGGGAATAATCTACGATGCCAACGGAACGGTGCTTGCAAAGAGTGCATCGGTCTGGAAAGTATATATTAAACCGAACGCAAAAACGCTCAATGAAAACGAGGAGTTTAAAAACGACCTTTGCCGTAAGCTTTCAGAGATTACGGGCGTTGAATTTGAAAACATAAAAGAAAAAGCGGATAAAAACGGGTATGCTTATCTTGTTGTAAAAAGACAGATAGAATTCGACGAAAAAGAGAAAATTGCCGAACTTATGAGTGGAGCATATGAATATGATGTTTTCGAAAAAAATGAGGACGGCATACTCGAAAAACACGAAAAAAAGGTTTATTACAGCTCTGCAATCGGTCTTGACCCTGATGTGAAGAGATATTATCCATACGGAACACTTGCGTCTAATGTTATAGGATTTACCGGCACGGATGATATCGGCAGATCGGGTATTGAGCTTAAGTATGACAGCGTCCTTACGGGTACGCCGGGCAGAATAATTACGGCGCAGAACGGTAAGAGCGAAGTCATGAAGCAGGAATTTGAAACATATTATGACGCAACCCGTGGAACGGGTCTTGTTCTTACGATAGACGAGGTTATCCAGAGATATCTCGAGGATTCTCTTGAACAGGCATATGTTGACTCAAAGGGTGCAGGTGCTTACGGAATAGTTATGGATGTTAACACCGGCGCTATTCTTGCGATGGCATCCATGCCGAATTATGACCTCAACAATCCACAGAGTCTGACTGAACGTGAACAGAGTGCACTCGAACAGTATACAGACTCTGCGGAAAGAAACAAAGAACGCAACGGACTTCTCTATTCAAAGTGGAGAAATTTCATTGTCAGCGACAGCTATGAACCCGGTTCGGTTTTCAAAATCGTAACTGCGGCGGCATGTCTTGAAGAAAACGTTGCGACACTTGAAACAACTCATACCTGCACAGGTAAAATTCAGGTTTCAGACTGGACCATCAAGTGTCACAGAAGAACCGGTCACGGCACTCAGAATTTCCAGCAGGGGCTTATGAATTCATGCAACCCCTTCTTTATCAAAATAGGACAGAAGCTCGGTGCTGAAAAATTCTATGAGTATTTCGAAGCCTTCGGATTTACTGAGAAAACAGGAATTGACCTTCCTGCAGAGAGCACCCCTGTTGCAGGTGTAACATATCATCCTCTTGAGGAAATGGGTATCGTTGAACTTTCGAGTTCATCCTTCGGACAGTCATTCCAGGTAACTCCCATACAGATGATTACTGCGATAAGTGCAATTGCAAACGGTGGAAAACTTATGAAACCGTATCTTATTGCCAAACAGCTTGACGAAAACGGAAATGTCATAAAGGAAACCGAGCCTGTTGTTAAAAGACAGGTTGTTTCAGAAAAAACGGCACAGACTGTTGCCGAAATGATGGAAGCCGTTGTTTCAAAGGGTACAGGTAAAAACGCATTTGTTTCAGGTTACAGAGTGGCAGGCAAAACAGGTACATCTCAGAAACTCGGACATAAAGGCAAGTATGTTTCATCGTTCGGATGTTTTGCTCCTGCAAACGATGCGGAAATAGCGATTCTTATTCTTGTCGACGAACCTGTCGGACAGATTAACGGTGGACAGAACTGTGCACCTGTTGCTGCTCAGGTTATCGAAAAAACACTTGAATATCTTAATGTTGAAAGACAATATACCGAAAAAGAGCTTGCAATGCTCGATACAACCGCTCCCAACCTTATCGGAAAAACCATCGGTGAAGCAAGAGCATCACTCAAGCAAGAAGGGTATGAAGTTAAAACTGTCGGAAGCGGAGAGGTTGTTACAGCTCAGATGCCGGCATATCAGCAGACAATGCCCAAAAACGGAATAGTTGTTCTTTACACTGAAAACGATACCGAAAGACTGACAGCAACAGTTCCCGACCTCAGACACATGACGGTATCTCAGGCAAACAAATATGCCCTTGCGGCAGGTTTAAATATCAAGATTTCGGGTAATGCTTTGAATACGGGAGAGCTTATTTCCTATGACCAGAGCGAAGAACCCGGTGCAGAAGTAGAATACGGTAAAACAATTACCGTTTACTTCAAGTCCGATACGGACGTAAATGACTACGCAGGATAACGGAATCCTGCACCAAGGAGGACAGAAGATGAAGCTTGATTTGATAGCAACGGAATTGGGGAAAAGTATAAGCTTCGGAGAGAGAGATGTAACGTTTATAACCGATAATTCGGCAAAGGTAAGTGAAGATTGCATTTTTATCTGTATTGAGGGCAAGCATTTTGACGGACACACAAAGGCAGCGGAAGCACTTGAAAAGGGTGCGGCGGCAGTCGTTGTTCAGAAAGATCTCGGTCTCGAAAGACAGATTCTTGTTGAAAACACAAGAAGCGCATATGCATATATCTGTGCGGCATTTTACGGACATCCCGAAAGGAAGCTTAAGATAATCGGTGTTACGGGCACAAACGGAAAAACCACATCGTGCTTTATTCTCAAATCAATTCTTGACGGTATGGGTCATAAGACGGGTCTTATCGGTACGGTTAAAAATATTGTCGGAGATAAGGAATATCCTGCTGCTTTGACAACTCCCGACTGCTATGAGCTTTTTGGACTTTTTGATGAAATGGTGAAGGCAGAGTGTGAATATTGCGTTATGGAAGTTTCATCGCAGGCGCTTGATCAGCACAGAGTTGACGGTGTTCATTTTGAAGCGGCAATATTTACAAATCTTACTCAGGACCATCTCGATTATCACGGCACATTTGAAAACTACATGGCTGCAAAACGAAAGCTCTTTGAAAATTCATCTCTTGCTGTTGTCAATATAGACGATGAAAGCGCACCGTTTATGACCGACGGTCTTGACTGTAAAAAAGTTACATTTTCGGTTAATAATGATAAGTGCGATTATTCCGCTAAGAATATCCGCATAGCTTCATCGGGTGTAAAATATGAGCTTGTAAGTAATGAGAATATCGGCAGAGTGAAGTTTGCTGTGCCCGGCAAATTCTCGGTTTATAACTCAATGGGTGCGGCGGTCTGCCTTATTGCAATGGGAATGGATTTCAAGGCTGTTCTTGATGCGCTTATGCTTTGCACGGGCGTACCCGGCAGAATGGAAGTAGTACCCGCAGATGTACCGTACACCATTCTTATTGACTATGCACACACGCCCGATGGACTTGAAAATGTTCTTAATTGTGTCCGTGAAATAACCGACGGAAAGGTTATCTGTCTTTTCGGATGCGGCGGTG
>CALAQQ010000286.1 GCA_937888485.1 uncultured Clostridia bacterium | reverse complement strand
TGATGAAGCAATATTTCCAGATAAAAGAGAATTATCCCGACACAATTCTTATGTTTCGTCTCGGAGATTTTTATGAAATGTTCTTTGATGATGCAAAGAAAGTATCTGCGGAACTTGACCTTGTGTTGACGGGCCGTGACTGCGGACAGGAAGAAAGAGCGCCAATGTGCGGTGTTCCTTTCCACAGTGCCGATTCATATATTGCACGTCTTGTTGCAAAGGGATATAAGGTTGCTGTTTGTGAACAGCTTGAAGACCCTTCTCTTGCTAAAGGGATTGTTAAGAGGGATGTTACCCGAGTATTAACTCCGGGTACAGTTATCGAAAGTACAATGCTTGACGAAGGGAAAAATAATTTTCTTGCCTGTATATGTGCAACAGATAAATATGTCGGACTTTGCTTTGCTGATATTTCCACAGGCGCAGTACATGTTACTCAGTTTGAAAGAAAAAAATCCGAAAAAAACATTATAAATGAACTCGGAAGATTTTCACCGAGTGAGATTATTATTAATTCGGATGTACTTAAGCTTTCTCAGGTTACGGATTTTGTAAAAAATAAACTTCTCTCATCCTGTGATTTGCTTGATGACTTAAACTTTGACCTTTCAAAAGCTTCTTCGACAATTCTCAGTCATTTCAAAATTTCATCACTTTCTGAAATTTCACTCAATGATGCAGACGGCGCGGTTTGCGCACTTGGTGCTTCTATGGAATATCTCAAGGAAGTGCAGAAATCAGAGCTTGAAAACATAAAGAACATTGATTATTACGGTGAAAGCAGTTTTATGCGTCTTGATGTTTCAACTCTCCGCAATCTTGAAATCACCGAAACCATGCGTAACAGAGAAAAAAGAGGTTCACTTCTCTGGGTACTTGATAAAACAAAAACCTCAATGGGTAAGAGAATGCTCAGAAATTGGCTTGAGCAGCCTCTTCTCAATATTGCAAAAATCACAAAGAGACACAACGCTGTTTCCGAACTTGTTGAAAATCCTTCACTGCGTGATGATCTTATTGAATCGTTGACCGGCTGCCAGGATATGGAAAGACTCATTACAAGAATTGCCTATTCCACAGCTAATGCAAGGGAACTTAAAGGTCTTTCAATGACACTTAACCGTCTTCCTGCTTTAAAAGAGATTCTTTCTTCGTGTAAAAGTACACTTCTTAATGAACTGTGTAATGAAATAATAACCCTTGACAAGCTTGCTTCAACCATAGACGATGCTATTGTTGACGAGCCTCCGTTTTCGGTTCGTGAAGGCGGCATGATAAAGGAAGGTTTCAATAAAGAACTTGATTCTCTTCGTGATATCGTAGCGAACGGCAAGGGTTATATTGCTGATATACAGCTTCGTGAACAGGAAAGAACGGGAATTAAAAAGCTTAAAATCGGGTATAACCGTGTGTTCGGATATTTTATCGAAGTATCAAATTCGTATAAAGAACTTGTTCCCGATGATTACATACGTAAACAGACGCTTGCAAACTGCGAAAGATTTATTACTCAGGAACTGAAAGAACTTGAATCAAAGGTTCTCGGTGCTCAGGAAAGAATTGTTCGTCTTGAATATGAAATTTTTGATACCGTAAGAAAGCAAGCGGCTGGAAAACTTTTTGAAATTCAGAAAACTGCAACTGCTGTTGCTTCAACAGATGTTCTTTGTTCTTTTGCAAAAGTTGCATCGGAAAACAATTATTGCTGTCCTTCAATGAATGCAGGTGACAGGATTGCTGTTACAGACGGCAGACATCCTGTTGTTGAAAAAATGATTGATTTTCCGTTTGTTCCCAATGATACCGTTCTTGACTGCGCAGATAACCGTTGCGCAATCATTACAGGTCCGAACATGGCGGGTAAATCAACATATATGCGTCAGGTTGCGTTGATTTCACTTATGGCGCAATCGGGAAGTTTTGTTCCTGCAATGTCAGCAGAGCTTTGTGTTGTTGACGGTATATTTACCAGAATCGGTGCATCGGATGATCTTGCATCGGGTTCATCGACATTTATGGTTGAGATGAATGAGGTTGCAGATATACTTAAAAATGCAACTTCAAAAAGTCTGATTATTTTTGATGAAATCGGCAGAGGAACATCAACTTTTGACGGTATGAGTATTGCAAGAGCAGTTCTTGAATATTCGGCCGATAAACGCAAACTCGGTGCTAAAACACTTTTTGCAACTCATTATCATGAACTGACCGAGCTTGAAAACTCTGTTCATGGAGTAAAGAACTACAATATCGCCGTCAAGAAAAGGGGAGATGACATTACTTTCCTCCGACGTATTATTGCGGGCTGTGCAGACGGCAGTTACGGTATTGAGGTAGCGAAGCTTGCCGGTGTTCCTGCAAGTGTTGTTGAAAGAGCCAAGGTTGTTCTTCGTGAACTTGAAGGAGAAGGACTTAAAGCTCCTGTTAAACATTATGAACAACAAGAAACGGAAATTCAAATTTCGTTCTGTAATAAGAATGCCGATGAAATTGTTGAAAAACTAAAGAATATTGATGTAAATACATTAACACCCATCGAAGCCATGAGTGTTCTTTTTGAACTTTCAAAAAAGGCTAAAAATTGATAAAGGAGTGTCCTTATGCCGAAAATTAATGTTCTTCCGAAGTATCTTGCGGAACTTATCGCCGCAGGAGAGGTTGTTGAACGCCCCGCTTCGGTAGTCAAGGAACTTCTTGAAAATTCAATCGATGCAGGTTCTGACAAAATTACCGTTGAAATCAAAAACGGAGGTGTTTCTTATATCAGAATTACCGATAACGGATGCGGTATATCAAGGGATGATATAAGAAATGCTTTTGTCAGCCATGCAACGAGTAAAATTTCAACAGCAGATGACCTTAATTCAATTTTTACGCTTGGATTCAGAGGTGAAGCACTTGCGAGTATAGGCGCAGTTGCAAAGGTTGAGGTTTTGACAAAAACCGACAATGAAGAAATCGGAACAAGATATGTTATTGAAAACGGAGAAGAAATTCTGCTTGATGATGCAGGTTGTCCCGAAGGAACAACTATGATAGTCAGAGATTTATTCTTTAAAACTCCGGCAAGAATGAAGTTTCTCAAAAAGGATGTAACTGAAGCGAACGCAGTTGCAAGTGTAATAGACAGAATAGCTCTTTCTCATCCTGAGGTTTCCATTCGTTTTATCCGTGAGGGTAAACAAGTTCTCATTACAAGCGGCAGAGGCGATTTGCTTAGCTGCATAAGAGAAGTTTTCGGTAAGGATTTTTCATCAGACCTTATTCCTGCTGATTTTTCGGACAATGGTATCAGGGTCAGCGGATATGTTTCAAAACCCTCAGCTGCAAGACCTAACCGTAACATGCAATTTTTCTTTCTTAACAGTCGTTTTATCAAAACCGGAACAGGCAGTGCTGCACTGAGTGAGGGTTATAAAAATTCCGTTATGGTCGGAAAATTTCCGTCGTGTGTACTTAATATTGATATAAATCCTTCTCTTGTTGATGTCAATGTACATCCCGCGAAAACGGAAGTCAGATTTTCGGATGAAAGACCTGTTTTTAATGCAGTTTACTGTGCTTGTAAAAACGCTTTATCTGCAGGCGATACTCCTAAAAAAGCAGTTATCAGTTCACGTGATTTTTATTCTGAGCCTCCTAAACCTGCAGAGCAGATAAAAATAGAAACTCCTCCCGCACCGAAAAAAGATTTCTGGCAGCATATTCCTGTTAAATCTGAAGAAAAATCAAGTGATGTTGCTGTTAAAATTAATATTATTGAACATCCCAAAAAAGAAATTGTTATTGATAAACCGAAACAAATTATAAAAGCTTCTTCCGGTGAATCTGAAATTAAAGCAGAAGATAAACTTGAAGATATATTATTAAACAACCCGACTGAAAAAGAATCTGTTGAACCTGTAAAGATTAAAAATGAAGAAAATTCAACTTTGAAATCAGAGTTTGTTGAAGATGATTTTTATCTGATAGGCGAAGCATTCAAAACATATATTTTATGCGAAAATAAAAACAAGATAGTGATCATTGATAAGCATGCTGCACATGAAAGAATAATTTACGAAAAGCTTAAAAGAGAAAACGGTGAACGTTCTCCTCAGATTCTCCTTTTGCCTGTAACGGTTACTCTTTCAAAGGATGAATATTCGGCAATGCTTGAAAATATAGATCTTGTCAATAATGCAGGATTTGAAGCTGAGGATTTCGGCAACGGATGCATTATTGTCAGAGAATGTCCCATGGAATTGACAGCGGATGATGTTGAGGATGTTATTACCGAAATTGCAGGCAGATTTGCAGAGAATAAACAAGATGTTTCCTTTGAAAAAATGGATTGGATTTTCCATTCCGTTGCTTGCAGAAGCGCTATAAAAGCCGGTAATTTTACATCAAGACTTGAAATGGAGCGTTTTGCAAAACAGCTTCTTTCTATGCCTGACATCAGGTATTGTCCGCACGGCAGACCTGTTCTTATTGAAATGACCCAAAGAGAGTTGGAGAAAAATTTTGGCAGAATATAAAATACCGCTTATTGCTGTTGTCGGACCTACCGCATCAGGTAAAACATCTCTTGCTGTTGAAATATGCAAACATTACGGCGGAGAAGCTGTTTCCTGCGATTCAATGCAGATTTATAAAGGAATGGATATAGCAACCGCTAAACCTTCACTTGATGAAATGCAGGATATTCCTCATCATTTAATAGGTTTCCTATCACCCGACGAACCGTTCAGTGTTGCAAAATATTGCGAGATGGCAAAAGAAACGATTATTGATATCGATAAACGAAACAAAAAAGCAGTTCTTGTCGGAGGTACGGGTCTGTATTACAGTTCACTTGTTGATAATATAGAATTTCTTCCAGAGGAAACCGATTTTGAATACAGGGAAATGCTGAAAAAAGAAGCGGAAGAAAACGGTGCGCAAAGCCTTTTGGATAAGCTTTATGAAATTGATCCCGGTTCTGCAAAAGAGCTCCATGTAAATAATCTAGGAAGAATAATACGTGCTCTTGAAATTTATCACACAACAGGTAAAACCAAAACTATGCAGAATGAGGAATCTTTAAAAAATCCTTCACCTTTTGCTGTTACACCAATTTGTCTTGATGCGAGGAACAGGCAGTTTCTTTATGACAGAATCAATAAACGTGTAGATATTATGATTGAAAACGGACTTATTGATGAAGCGAAGATGTTTTTTGAATCCGATATCGGCAGAACAGCAGCCCAGGCTATCGGATACAAAGAACTTAAACCTTATTTTGATAATGAAAAATCATTAGATGATTGTGTTGAAAATCTTAAAATGCAGACAAGAAGATATGCCAAGCGTCAGCTTACATGGTTCAGACGTGATAAGCGAATGAATTTCATTTGTATTGATGATTATTCATCCTCTGCAGAGCTTCTTGATGCTGTTTGTTTAATTATTGAAAGGGGAGTGAAAATTGAAAAGTAAAGACAGATTGTTAAAAGTCTTATCCGTTTTTGCTGCGGTTATAATTATTGTTTTTTTTGCATCTGAAATTTACAGTCTTTCAGTAAAAAGTTACACAACTGAGCTTGCATTTGAAGAAACTGTGCTTAATACAATTGACGCTGATATGTTTATAATCCGTGAAGAAACTGTTCTGACTGTTCCTACATCCGGTGTAGTAGTTCCTTTGGCTGACAATGCTGAAAGAGTAAGTAAAGGTAGTTCGATTGCTGCTGTTTTTACAACCGAAGAAGCTGCTGAAAATTATATAAAGCTTCAGTCACTCCAGAGAAAGCTCGCTTCTTATCAGATAATTGACGGTCAGTTAAAAATGTCAAATGTTGATATAGAAAAATTGACTGATGAAATTAATTCAGAATTCAAGAAAATACTGGATAGTTCTTATTACAATGATTATGAAGGTCTGGGTGATCTGAAACTTTCATTCAGTGAAAAGATTTCGAGAAAACAGATTTCACTTGATAAAGAAGTAGATTGCGCTTCACAAATTGCTGAATTACAGAATGAAATTTCCGCCTTATCATCATCTTCTGTACCTGCACAGATTATAACTGCAGACGCATCCGGATACTACGTTAATAAAGAAGATGGTTTTGAAAATCTTATTTCTGTGGATACTATTAATGAACTTACCGCTGAAAAATTAAATGAGTTTCTTGACAGTGAAAAAAAAGAGCCAACACCAGGTTCGATAGGTAAAATAATTGACGGTTATAATTGGTATGTTGCATGCATAGTTGATTCTGTACATACGTCAACATTTGAAAAAGGCAAACCCGTCAGCCTTATATTCGGTGACTCGGACGAAGATGTTGTTTCAACGTATTTTCATTCCCTTAAAAAAATCAATGATAGCGAATCGCTTGTTGTTTTCAGATGTACGCTTATGAATGATGAACTTATTTCTCTTCGTAAAATCAACGGTAAAATTGTTATTGATGATTTTACGGGATTGAGAGTCAACAGAGAAGCTGTAAGAATTGATGAAAACGGTAATACGGGTGTTTATATTCGCAGAGGAAATATTGTTAACTTCCGAAGCCTTAATATAATTTATTCGGAAGATTCTTTTGTCGTTGCGGCCAGACCCGGTGAAAACAGTGACATCAAACTTCCTTATACACATCTTAAACAGTATGACGAGGTAATTATCTCGGGAAAGGAATTAAAAGATGGAATGGTTATTGGATGAAGAACGTTTTAAAGCTATTGAAGAAAACCTCAAGATTATTCGTTCGGATATAGCTGAATCAGCCGTTAAATCAGGCAGAAATGCTGATGAAATCATGTTAATGGCGGTTACCAAAACCGTTGAAAGCAAATTTATCAATCATGCAATTGATAACGGTATTAATCTTATTGGTGAAAATAAGGTTCAGGAGTTTCTGCTTAAAGAATCTGAACTTAAACTTGAAAACTGTAAGGCGCATCTTATTGGTCATCTTCAGTCAAACAAGGTTAAAAAAATTATCGGACGAGTTGAAACCGTTCAGTCTGTTGATACTGTTTCGATTGCCAGGGAAATAGGAAAACGTTCATCGGAAATGGGACTTGAAACCAAAGTTCTTATTGAAGTAAATGTCGGGAACGAAGACAGTAAATTCGGATTTATGTATGATGAGGTTTATGAAAAATCGTGTGAAATTTCGGAAATTAACGGGATTTCAGTTGACGGATTGATGTGCGTTGCACCTATTTGTGAAAAAGAAGCCGAAATCCGGAGAATTTTTTCAAATATGCACCGTCTGTTTATTGACATTCGCAATAAAAAAAGAGATAATATTAATATGAATGTCCTTTCGATGGGAATGTCAGGCGATTATAAAGAGGCAATACTTGAAGGCGCCAATCTTGTCAGAATAGGCTCTTCAATTTTTGGCGCAAGAATATACAGATAATTTAGGAGGAATTACCATGAACTTAAAAGACAAGCTTAAACAATTCATTAATGTAACGGATGACGATTATATTGACAGCGCTGAATCGGACTATACTGATGACTTTGATTTTGAACCCGCAAAGCCTGTTGCATCAGAATCAAGAACTCAGACATCAAGAGTAAGAACAGAAAAAACAAACACTAATTCAAATAATGTTGTTAACATCAATTCTTCAAAGTCTGTCGGTTCACAGCCTAAACCTCATGTCGTTTTCAGAAAGATAGACAGATTTGAAGAGGTTGGCGAAGTTGCAGATGTTCTTAATGACAAGAGAATTGTTATTCTCAATCTCGAAACATGTCCGAATGATATTTCACAAAGAATAATTGACTTCCTTTACGGTGTTGCTTATGCAAACCACGGTGATTTCAAAAAAGTTGCAGGCAGAGCCTACATAATTACGCCTTATAACGTACCTGTTTCCGGTGAACTTCTTGATGAACTTGGTGCCGGAACCGAAAGTTATCAGTAATATTTGAGAGGACAGGTGTGAAAAATGCTCAGACTCGAACAAATCATTAACGCAAAATTTACTCCCATTAATAAAGGAACATACAGTGCGGATGAAGTGGATGCTTTTCTTAAGTCCGTTGGTGAATCCTACGAAGAATCTCTTAATCAGAATAAAGAACTTATAAAGAAAATTAGCATTCTTGCCGATAAAATTGAAAGCTACAGAAATGATGAAGAAGCAATCAAGCTTGCTCTTCTTGATGCTCACAAAATGTCAGAAACCATTAATAAGAATGCAAAAACAAAAGCTGATGATATTCTGACAGATGCTGAAACAAGGTCAAAGATTATTCTTGACGGTGCAAACAGACAGGCAGATCAGACAATTATTGAAGCAAAAGAAAAAGCAAAAGAAATTGTTGATAATGCAAGAACAGCTGTTGCATCATTAACTGAAAGAGCTCAGGTTGAAACTGAAACAACAATCAAAGCTGCTCAGAATAAGGCTGCAGAAATCGTTTCCAAAGCAGAGGCTGAAGGAAAAGCGATTATCGGCAGTAGTCGTGAATCCTTTGAGTTTTATTCCGCTGAACTTACAAAAGTTAAAGCAGAAACTCTCAAATTCAAACAAACTATTCAGGAACTTTGCAAAGGTCAGCTTAACCTTCTTGAGGGTATGCCTGAGTTTATTGCAGCCGTTAACGCTGTTTCTGTTGTAGCAGAACAGGTTTCCGATGAAAATGATGTTGATATTACACCTGAAAATGACGAAAATAATGAAACGGTAATTTCGGAAGAAACGATTGCTGAGGAAACAGAAGTTCCTGAAATTATTGAAGAACCCGTTTCTGAAGTTGAAGAAGAACCCGTAACATTTGTTCCGGAAATTATTGCTGATTCATCAGAAGAATCTGATGAAAATGAAGATGAAGATGATACCATTGTTGAGGAAAATGTTATTTCTGATGATAACGATGAGGAAGATGATCTTTTCAGCTTTATTGATGAAATAGAGCTTGATGGTTTATCTGATTCCATTTCATCTGATATTGATGATTTATTACCCGAATTATCAATTGATAATGAGGAAGAAGACGATTTTGAAGGTTTTAAGGTTGACCTTGATGCCATTGAAGATATTGATTATAATGCAAAATCCGACGACGATGATGATATTTCCTCGTTGTTTGATTCAATGTTTGAAGACTGAATTTGAGAGGTAAATATGTTTCAAGCAATTTCCCTTGTAATTATTGCTGTGCTTATAGCAATTGACCGTCTGACAAAATATATTGTTGTTTCAACGATTAAAACAGACGGACCCAAAGAATTCCTTTTTGGGCTGTTTCAGTTCAGATATGTTGAAAACACAGGCGCCGCATTCAGTTCTTTTTCGGATAAAACTGAAATTCTGACTGTTGCAACAGTAATAATCATTATATTTTGTCTTTTTTTGCTTTTAACAAGAAAACTGAAGCCTATGTTTGTCAATGTCTGTCTTCTTCTTGTTACTGCAGGCGGCATCGGAAATGTTATTGACAGAATTGCATATGGTTATGTGGTTGATTTTATTGAACCGCTTTTTATTGATTTTGCGGTTTTTAATTTTGCAGATTGCAGTATTACCGTTGGTGCATTCATGTTAATTGCCTATGAAATATACGAACTTATCAAGGAACGAAAGAGCGCAAAAAAACATGATTGAAAGAATTGATACAATAGAATATAATGAGATTATTTCCATTTCTATTGATTGCGAATCAAGTGGAGAGAGGCTTGATAAAATTCTCTCGCTTGCTCTTGCTGATTATTCGCGTTCCTTTGTTCAGAATTTATTTTCAGCGGATCTTGTTTCGTGCAATGGTAAGGCAGTTTCCAAAAGTTTTAAGCCTAAAAAAGATGATATAGTCAGTTTTACAGTTCCGGAACCCAGGGAATTGTCTCTTGAACCTCAGAATATTCCGCTTGATATTTTTTATGAGGACAACGACCTTCTTGTTGTTAATAAACCAAGAGGAATGGTTGTTCATCCGGCTCCCGGTAATTATGATTCAACTCTCGTCAATGCTCTTTTATGGCATTGTAAAGGTAATTTATCCGGTATTAACGGTGTTGTCCGTCCGGGAATTGTTCATCGAATTGATAAGGATACAAGCGGATTACTTCTTGTTGCAAAAAATGATTCAGCACACATTTCTCTTTCATCACAGATAAGCGCTCACTCTCTTGACAGAGAATATAGGGCTGTTATTCACGGACATTTAAAGGACACCGAAGGAACAATAGACGCTCCGATCGGAAGGAGTCCGAATGACCGTAAAAAAATGTGTGTTATAAATCAGAATTCCAAAAACGCTGTTACTCACTATAAGGTTTTGGAAGAATATAAAGATTTTTCTTTTGTTGCATTAAAACTTGAAACGGGACGTACTCATCAGATACGAGTTCATATGTCATATCTTGGACATCCTGTCGCAGGGGATTTTGTTTACGGACCGAAAAATGGAGTTTCAAAACTTCACGGTCAATGTCTTCATGCGGGAATTATCGGTTTTATTCATCCCTCAACAAAAGAATATATTAGATTAGAAGCCCCGCTTCCCGATTATTTTACTGATTTTCTTGGGAGAATTAAAAATAATGGATGATAAAAATTTACTTTCCGACTGGCTTATTGCATCGGATATCGACGGCACTCTTAACAATAAAATGAGAAGATTGCCCGAAAGAAATGAAAAAGCAATTGCTAAATTTATTTCAATGGGAGGCAAATTTACTCTTGCCTCCGGAAGAAATCCTCAGTCAATGGAAAAGCATTTCAAACGCCTTCCTATTGAGGGAACACCCGCAATTGTTATAAACGGTGCAGGTTTATATGATTTTCAGAAACAGGAAATGATCTGGTTCAGTTCTATGAGCGATGATGGAATGAATCTGGCTATTGAAGCTGCAAAAAAATTTCCTCAAGTTGATGTAATTGTTGTTGCAAAGGATATCATATATATAACCGGAATTGGTTGGTTTGGTAATTTCTTTGTTGCATCAGGTAATCTGAAATATAAACACATAAGAAATATCGAAGATGTTCCTAAAGAAAATTGGGGAAAGGTTATATTTTCCGGCATACCTTTTCACATTACAAAAGTCAAAAAGCATTTTGAATCAATGACCGACCCTGATTTAACTCTTATGTCTTCGTCAGTTGCAAGTTTTGAGATTCTTGCGAAAAATACACATAAAGGTACAGCTCTTCTTAAACTTGCAGAAATACTTGGAGCTGATAAAGGGCATATCGGAGCTATTGGTGATTATTTTAATGACTATGATATGCTTAAATCCGTTGGTGTTCCTGCTTGTTGCGGTCAGGCACCGAAAGAATTGAAGGATATTTCGGAGTTTGTTACATGCCACTGTAATAAAGGTGCTGTAGCAGATTTCCTTGAATATATTGAAAAGAAAAGTCATAATCAATACAAATAAATATGACAGGAGGCGACTGCAATGGATGCAGTTATCAGAAAACAGTTAAAAATAAAAGCTTGTAAAGCAAGAATGGGTATTATTGAAGGCGTTTTCAATGCTAAATCCGGACATCCCGGCGGTTCACTTTCTTGTGTTGATATAGTCACATATTTATATTTCAACCACATGAATATTGATTCTCAGAATCCTAAGATGGAAGATAGAGACAGATTTGTACTTTCGAAAGGTCATGCTGCACCTGCTCTTTATTCTGTTCTTTCACTCAGAGGCTTTTTCCCTGTTGAACAGATGAAGACACTCAGAAAGAGTGATTCTATGCTTCAGGGTCATCCCAGTATAAAATATACTCCCGGTGTTGATATGTGCACAGGTTCACTCGGACAGGGTGTTTCAACAGCTTGCGGTATGGCTCTCGGTGCAAAGCTTGCAGGCAAGAACTTCAGAGTTTTTACCATTCTCGGTGACGGTGAAATTCAGGAAGGTCAGGTATGGGAAGCTGCTATGTTTGCTTCTGCAAAAGGTCTTGATAATCTTGTAGCTGTTGTTGATAATAACGGTCTTCAGATTGACGGAAAGATTTCAGAAGTTAACTCGCCTTATCCCATTGCTGAAAAATTTAAGTCTTTCGGATGGAATGTTATTGAAATCTGCGCACACAGTTTTGATGAAATTGATGCAGCTTTCAATGCTGCTGCTGAATTTAAAGGCAAACCCTCTGTTATCGTTGCAAACAGTGTAAAAGGTAAGGGTATTTCATTTATGGAAGACCAGGTTTCATGGCATGGCACCGCTCCCAATGCTGAGCAGTATGAACAGGCTATGAATGAACTCAATCAGGCTCTTGCAGAGCTTGAAGTATAAGAAAGGAGCGGTGAATTATAATGGCTGATGTTATTAAAACTGCAACCCGTGACGCTTACGGAAAGGCTCTTGTAGAGCTCGGCGGAACAAATGACAAGGTTGTTGTGCTGGATGCAGACCTTGCTGCCGCTACCAAAACAGGTATGTTCAAAAAGGCTTATCCTGAAAAGTTTTTTGACTGCGGTATAGCTGAAGGAAATATGATGGGTGTTGCTGCAGGTCTTGCCTCAACAGGCTACACTGTTTTTGCAAGTACATTTGCAATGTTTGCTGCAGGCAGAGCATATGAGCAGGTGAGAAATTCTATTGCATATCCTCATCTTAATGTTAAAATCGGTGCTACTCATGCAGGTATCTCCGTTGGTGAAGACGGTGCAAGTCATCAGTGCTGTGAAGACATCGCTCTTATGAGAGCTATTCCCGGAATGACTATCATCAATCCTGCTGATGATGTAGAAGCTCGTGCTGCTGTTTTTGCTGCTGCTGAATATGAGGGTCCTGTTTATATGAGATTTGGTCGTCTTGCAGTTCCCAGAATCTTCGATGAAGATTATAAATTTGAATGGGGAAAGGCTGTTGTCCTCAGTGAGGGAACAGATGTCACAATTTGTGCAACAGGTCTTATGGTTAATGAAGCAATTGAGGCTCAGAAAATACTTGCAGAAAACGGTATTAGTGCTGAAATAATCAATGTTCATACAATTAAACCTCTTGATGCAGAAACAATTCTTAAATCTGCTGAAAAAACGGGTGCAATTGTTACGGCAGAAGAACACAGCATAATCGGCGGACTCGGAAGTGCTGTTGCAGAAGCGGTTTGTGAAAACGGAAAAGCTGTTCCTGTTATTAAGGTCGGTG
>CALAQQ010000285.1 GCA_937888485.1 uncultured Clostridia bacterium | reverse complement strand
CCCTCTCTTATTTTTTGGCACAGCAAAGCTAACCAAATCCGAACCGAACCCGGCCTCAGCCAGAGCGGTTTCTACATCTTCTAGTGTGATGGTTTCCGCACCATCCTTGTGGTTGAATGTGATGACCAGTTTGTCATCGTAGAGATAAATCGCCCGCACGAAAATATTTATAAATCCTCGGCGGATGTTTATGTCGTTCAAGTCACCTGTGCGAAGTGAAATCAGATAATGTCTGATCTGAGGCTCTGTGTAAATAACCTGCTTGTTCATTTCAATTGCAAGCTGTGCTTCAAGCTCGGCTTTTTCGGTTTTGCGTTTTTCAATTCGCTCGGTTATCATATCAACCGACTGTCCTTTTTCAAGGGCAATCCACAGATTTTCTATTGCCGCTTCCGTTTCACGGATGGCGGCTTTTATTCTTTTGACACCCGAGCCGTCATAATCCGCCTGACACGCAGCCGCTACCGACTTCGAAATCTTTTCGATATTTTCATCCGTCAGCAATTTGCGGCACACCGAAACAACTCTGTCCTCAATCTTTTCTTTTTTGATTATCTTTTTATCACAGAGATTCTTTCGTGAGTTCTTGCAGGAGTAATAGTGATAAACATTTTTGTTGCGGCTTGTTCCGCCGTAACCCGTCATCATCTCTCTGCAATATCCGCAGAAAAGTTTTGTTGTCAGCAGATATTCTTCCTTGCCTCTTGTTCTGCCCGGAGCCTGCTTATTCTTGTTGAGAATATGCTGGACTCTTTCAAACAATTCATCTTCAATTATTCTCGGCATACCGCCGGGGATTTCCGTATCCTTGTAAAGATAAACTCCGATATACCGTTTGTTTCGCAGAATACGGTGCAGACTGTTTTTATTGAACTCTTTTCCGTGTGCGGTTTTGATTTGCCTTGCATTCAGATCTCTTGTGATTTCCGCAACGGTTTCGCCGCTTGCATATCGCTCATAAATCTCTCTGACAACCGCTGCCGCTTCGGGGTCAACATAGAATTTTCTGTCCGCATCAACCTTGAATCCCAAACCGGGCAGACTGCCGTTTGAAAGACATTTCTGTGCGTTGATATCCATTCCTCTGCGAATCTTTTGCGAAAGCTCTGCCGAATAATATTCCGCCATACTTTCGAGAACACCTTCAACAAGAATTCCCGATGCATCATCCGTTATGTTTTCCTTTGCGGAGATAACTCGCACGCCGTTCTTTTTCAGTTTTGCTTTGTTGATTGCACTGTCATATCTGTTTCTTGCAAATCTGTCAAGCTGATAAACAAGCACCGCTTCAAAAGTTTGTTTGTCGCTGTCAGCTATCATCTGCTGAAATGCCGTTCGGTTATCAGATGTTCCGCTTTGCGCTCTGTCGATATACTCATCAATAACATAATGCCCGTTGGCGGCGGCATATTCATAACAAACTTTGAGCTGACCTTCGATTGATTGCTCCGTCTGACTGTGACTTGAAAATCTTGCGTAGATTACTACGTTTATTTTTTATCGCCTCCTAAAAAATACCGTTTCTATTATATGCCAATTCATAAAAATAGTCAACTTTTATGCTCTCAAAAAATTTCGCAGAATACGACACACTTTGCATTGAAAAAAATCCCGTCTGATGATATACTGAAAATCACAAAGAATAAAGGCGGAAAAACTATGTTTCATTTTTTTGTTGCACCCGAAAACCTTATCTGTTTTAAAATCAAAACACCAGTTACAAATAATTTACCTGATATTACTGTTGAAATGCCCGATACCTGTAATTCGGTGAATTCGGTATTTACAGATAAAGGTGTTTCCTGCCATACCCGCAAATTCAGCGGTGAAGGGCTTC
>CALAQQ010000284.1 GCA_937888485.1 uncultured Clostridia bacterium | reverse complement strand
TTCTTGTTTTTTTTACAAATACATGGTAATATAATTCAGTATTATAAGGAAAAATAAAATTATAGGGGGTCATACCAATGGCATTTGAAATTGATAATGATTTTGAAAGTGCGGTTCAGATAAAGGTAATCGGCGTCGGTGGTGGCGGCGGAAACGCAGTTAACAGAATGATAACTTCAGGTGTTCTCGGTGCAGAGTTCATCGCTGTAAACACAGATAAGCAGGTTCTTGTTCATTCCAAGGCTACACACAAAATCCAGATCGGTGAAAAATCAACTCACGGTCAGGGTGCAGGCGGTAAGCCTGAAGTTGGCGCAAAAGCCGCAGAAGAAAGCAAAGACTCCATCGCTGATGCTCTCAAGGGCACAGACATGGTATTTATTACAACCGGTATGGGCGGCGGCACAGGAACAGGTGCAGCTCCCGTTATTGCACAGGTTGCAAAAGATATGGGTTGCCTCACCATCGGCGTTGTAACAAAGCCCTTCAAGTTCGAAGGTCGCAGAAGGATGCTTCTTGCTCAGGAAGGTATTTCGAAGCTTGCTGAACATGTAGACAGCCTTATTGTTATTCCCAATGACAGACTTCGTGCTATTGACGACAGAAAGAAGACAATCGCTGAAGCATTCGCAGAGGCAGACGAAGTTCTTCTTCAGGGTGTTAAGAGTATTTCCGAACTTATTAAAGTTCCCGGATTCATTAACCTTGACTTTGCAGACGTAACAAGCGTTATGAAGGACGCAGGTTATGCTCACATGGGCGTTGGCAGAGCAAAGGGCAAGGACAAGGCAGAAACAGCTGCAAACGCAGCAGTTTCCAGTCCTCTTCTTGAAACATCAATCGCAGGCGCAAAGGGCGTTATCATCAGCATCACAGCTTCTGACGACGTTGACCTCGAAGATGTTGAAAATGCAGCAGAAATCATCACCGCCAAGTCACATGAAGATGCAAATATCACATGGGGTATCGCATTCGATCCCGACCTTGACGATGAAATGGTTATCACTGTTATCGCTACAGGCTTTGATTCAAAGCCCCAGCAGACTGCACCTGCAGCACCCGCAGTTTCAGCAGCTCCCTCAAATCCTTTCTATGCCGCAGCAAATAAAGCTCCTACCGCAGCACCTGTTGCTCCCGCAGCTTCTGCAACACCCGTTGCACCTGCAGCACCCAAGGCAGCAGCTCCTTCTGCACCTGCAGGTACACCCAGCATTCCTCATTTCGGTGCATCTGTAAGTGAAGCAACTGCAGCTCCCGCAGCAGAAGCTCCCAAGGCAAATGACAATGGCTTTGAGGACGACCAGTTCTATATCATGATTAATGACATAATCAAGGGTAAGGACAATCAGTAATTAAAAAAATTATCCCGCATCTTCGGATGCGGGATTTTTTGTTATACATCAGCATTTATCAGTTTTTCGGTGGCAAGGAGCAATTCATTATCGGTAGGCTCCCAATTGAAATGGATTTCTACTATTCTGTTTCCGTTGCTTAAAACAAACTGATTTGCCCATCGTTCTGACTCGATGGAGGTTTTATATATATCGTATTCTGAAATATTTTCAAGCTTTTTATAATCGAATATATAATGGTCATAAATCAGCTCTTTTTTGCATCTTTCAAGAATCGGAGTAAAACGCACGTCGGTTATTGTGTATTCTGTTTTCTTGTATTCTTTTTCATCAACCGAATAAACTGTCCATTCCGTTTGCTTTAATAAAAGCGCTTCATTGACGAGCTTTTCACAGGATGTTGTTTTATTTTCGGTATCAGTGAATTCCGAAATGTCAAGCGGTGTACCTTCATCGTGATAAACGGTATATGTGCCACCCGTGATTTCGCTTCTGATTTCAACCTTTTCATAAGGCTTCGGAATAAGTGTGAAAGCAAATATTCCTGCGGCAATATAACAAATGACGAGATAAACGGCAAGAAAACCTTTTAACAGTTGCTTTGTTTCGTCTTTGAGTTTTGAAGAATTCCCGATAGCTTTTCTGATTAACCTGAACAGTTTTGAGAGCAATATCTCAACAGTTATCAGACCAAGTATAAATAACATGTATCTTAGTCTTAAAAGGATAAAAAGCTTAAGTGTAACGCTGAACCAATATATGGGAAGCCAGAACAGAACGGTGATATTTATCAATCTTTTTGTTTTAGTAAAATCACCGTTTTCTGCAGCTGTTTTTGCTTTTCTGTACCATAATAAATAGCTGATAATATTATAAAATGAAAATACTATGAAGAAAGGTGTAAACCATACTCTGAAAAATTCATCAGTAATTATATCGACCGGATTTTTCCACATTTGATATCCCCAGAATGCAATCAAAAAGATACATAATCCGATGATAGCCAGATTGTTGTTTATGATATCGCGTTTTGCAAATTTATGTATGCATTCAATCTGGATTTCGGGGTCTGTATCAATCGGGGGAGTATTTTCGTCTTTGGTGCAGAAAATATGCATCTGACCATGGTTAATGACATAATTCCAACCGCCCGATGAACACAGGTCAATAAAGTTCTGTCTGTCTTCCGAAACGATTACACCCTCGTTAACCTTTTTGGGATAATAAACAACGGAAAAACGAAGCTTGCGAGGTTCAATTTTTTTGTATTTCCAGAATGTTGAACCGATATCTTCAACCAACCAGCCTTTTGCCGCCATTTTTTCAAGATGTTTTTCGATGTTTGTGTGGTCATAAAGCGAAAAAAATTCAATGCGTCTTTTGGCTTCTTTCATCATTTCTCCTCCTCAAATAATCGGCGATAGTCATCTGCCTGCTTTTGGATGCGATAATATTCGGTTTCAAGAGTTTCTTTTCCTTTGTCGGTCAGAATATAGCTTCTTTTTCTGCCCTCGACCTTTGTTTCACAGATTATTTCTTCATAAACAAATTGCTCAAGAAGGTTATACAGTGTGCCCGGACCAATAACGATTCTTCCGTCTGTTATTTCACGGACTTTTTCCATTATATCTGTTCCGCAGCATTCGTTTTTCAGACATATGAGAATATAAAACATCTGCTCCGTCAGAGTCTGGAATTTGGCTCTCGGCAATTCATTTCACCACCTTTTATCGAATATCGATAATCACAACCTTATATTAACATCGAATATCGATATTGTCAAGAACTTTTTCAAAAAAATAAGGAGCAGGCGATTGCCTGCTCCGAAAATTCAATTGATCAGAAAGCGTCAACTGCAGCTTTTTCTGCTGCAAGACCTTTTTTGTAGTTTTCAAGGAAAGCTTTGAAGCCTTCGATATCGTCTGCATCGGGTCTGATTTCGGTTGAATCCTGGCCTGCAAACACCTTGTTTTCAAGATATTCGTCAAGAGCTTCGTTTTCACCCTTGCTTACCATGTATTCAGCAAGGATTGCAACACCCCAGGGACCGCCTTCGCCTGCTGTTTTCATAACCGAAACGGGAGCGTTGAGTGCCGCACCCATGATTTTCTGACCTGCAACGGGTGCCTTAAAATATCCACCGTGACCGAGAATACGGTCGATTTTAACGTCTTCGTCAGCGAGGATTTCCATACCGATGCTGAGAGTTGCCGCAGCGGATGAAAGCTGAACTCTTGCAAAGTTTTCAAGGGTGAACTTGCTGTCGGGTCCTCTGAAGAACATGGGCTTGCCGCTGTCAAGACCGGTGATAACTTCGCCCGAAAGATAGTTATATGCAACAAGACCGCCGCAGTCCTTATCGCCTTCAAGTGCTTTTTCAAACATCTTGTCAAGAACTTTGTAGATGCTGATATCCATTCCGAGTGCTTTGCACATAGATGTGAACATTCCTGCCCAAGCATCGATTTCGCCCGAACAGTTGTTGCAGTGAACCATTGCAACGGGCTTGCCTGCGGGAGTTGTTACCATGTCGATTTCGGGATAGAGTTTTGAAAGTGCCTTTTCAAGAACAACCATAAGGAAAATGGATGTACCTGCGGAAACATTACCTGTTCTTACACCAACCGAATTCGTTGCAACCATTCCTGTGCCTGCGTCACCTTCGGGAGGGCAGAGGGGGATGCCTGCCTTGAATTCGCCTGTGGGGTCAAGGAGAAGTGCGCCTTCTTCGGTAAGAGTGCCTGCGTTTTTGCCCGCAACAAGAACCTTGGGCAGAATTTCTTCGATATTCCAGGGGAATTGTGAAACCTTCTCCGAGAAAAGAGAAAGCATTTTTTTATCATAGTCGTTAGTTTCGCTGTCGATGGGGAACATACCCGATGCTTCGCCGACGCCGATAACCTTGTT
>CALAQQ010000283.1 GCA_937888485.1 uncultured Clostridia bacterium | reverse complement strand
ATTGACCTTGAAACAGGCAAGTATGACAGCAGAATGATTAACAAGAATAAATAAGGAGAACAGAAATGAAAGAGTTTGAACTTAAATATGGCTGTAACCCCAATCAGAAGCCTTCAAAGATTTATATGACAGACGGAACAGAACTTCCCATTGAAATTCTCAGCGGCAGACCCGGCTACATCAATTTCCTTGATGCTTTCAACAGCTGGCAGCTCGTTAAGGAAATCAAGGAAGCTCTCGGCATGCCCGCAGCAACCTCATTCAAACATGTAAGCCCCACATCTGCGGCTGTAGGTATCAAGATGAGCGACAAGCTCAAGAAAGCCTGCTTTGTTGACGATATCGAAGGTCTTGATGATTCTCCCCTTGCAACAGCTTATGCAAGAGCAAGAGGAACAGACAGAATGAGCTCCTTCGGTGACTGGATTGCTCTTTCCGACGTTTGCGACGTTACAACCGCAAAGCTCATCAAAAGAGAAGTTTCCGACGGCGTTATCGCTCCCGGTTATGAACCCGAAGCACTTGAAATCCTCAAGAGTAAGAGAAACGGTAACTATAACATTGTTAAGATTGACCCCGATTACGTTCCTGCTCCCACCGAAACAAAGCAGGTTTACGGCATCACTTTCGAACAGGGCAGAAACAATTTTGAAATCAACAATGCTCTTCTTGAAAACATTGTTACCGATAACAAAGAAATGACAGACGATGCAAAGCGTGACCTTATCATCGCTCTCATCACTCTTAAGTATACTCAGTCAAACTCCGTATGCTATGCAGTTGACGGTCAGGCAATCGGCGTCGGTGCAGGTCAGCAGTCAAGAATTCACTGCACAAGACTTGCAGGCAACAAGGCTGACATCTGGCATCTCCGTCAGCATGACAAAGTTCTTAACCTCCCCTTCCTTGACACAGTCGGCAGACCCGACAGAGATAACACAATCGACGTTTATATCTCCGACGAATGCGATGATGTTCTTGCAGAAGGCAAATGGCAGAAATATTTCAGCGAAAGACCCGAACCCTTCACAAAGGAAGAACAGAAGGCATATCTTGCAACCATCAAGGGCGTTGCTCTCGGCAGCGATGCATTCTTCCCCTTCGGTGACAACATTGAAAGAGCTTCAAAGAGCGGTGTAACTTACATTGCAGAACCCGGCGGCTCAATCAGAGATGACAACGTTATCGAAGCTTGTAACAACCACGGTATGGTAATGTGCTTCACAGGCATGAGACTCTTCCACCACTAATAAATGATTAAGGCTTGCACAGATTGAATGTGCAAGCCTTATTTTTTATACAATTAAATCTTCAACCGAACGTTTCGGAACATAATGAATATTGTTTTCATCACGGTAATATGCAGTTGAACCGTTTTCGGGCAAATCAACTATTCTGACTTCTTCCTTCGGTTTTCCGAGAGCAAGAACAAGTTCAATCGAATACTTCTCCAAATCAATATTCAGCAAAGATGCGAGTTTTTCACGTTGAATACTTCCGAACATACATCCGCCGAGTCCCATATCAACCGCTCCGAGCATTATTGTCTGTGCAGTAATACCGACGTCAAGATGTTTGTTTTTTCCGATTGATAAATCACCAAGAATAACAATATATGCAGAAGGTCTTTCTCCTTCATCGGGACCGTTCCACTCCTTTAACAGACCTGCCCAGGCAAGGGTTGAAAAAACCTTAGCATTACCGTCTTTATCGTTGACAAGCATAAATTTGAGAGGCTGTGAATTTACTGTTGAAGGAACATATCTTGCAATTTCAATAAGCTCTTTTAAGGTTTCATAAGAAACTTCTTCTTCATAAAATTTTCTGTATGACCTGCTGGTTTTAACAAGATTTTTAATCATAACAATCCTCCGAGATATTTTTACATCGGGATTATACCATATGTTTTAAGGAATTTCAACTTAATTTTCATGTTGCAACGCAGTCTATGCGCAATTTATATATAAATTTTTAAAATAACGTTGATAGTTTTTGTCGTTTTTTACAAAACAGTATTGCTTTTTCGGAACAAAAAGTATATAATTATAATTAAGAATTATACCGTCTGTAATCAGATTAGGTCAAACGGATAGGAATATCCGACGGAGGAGAAATAAAATGAAAAAAACAATTTGCATGGTTATCGTATTTCTGATAGCCTTTGGTTCGCTTATTAATATCGTCAGTGCATTCGAAATTGATATCACCACAAGCAGACTTACCGCAGAAGAATTTGCAAATGAAGTCGGCGGTTTAATTATGTCTATCAATGAATCTGACGGTCTGCCCGGTAAAAGTCCGAATAACAAAGGAAACTTTGAAACTGCACGACTTATTGTTAAATGCAGAGGTAAACTTGATACTCTCAATGCTTCGTCTGTTATCAGCGGATATGATTCTTTGTGGATTGTTCAATTTGAAAACAGCGACGATGCCGCCAAAGCCTATGATTATTATTCAACAAGAGCCGGTGTTGAGTTCGTTGAAGAGGACAAATTATTGGGAACCTCTGACCCGGTCATTGTTGAACAGAACACCGACATTTATAATGAAACAAAGGAACATCTTTCCTGGGGACCTGCTCATGCCGGTTTCGATAAATTCAACCAAGCCATAACCGTAAGCGCTCCTGCAATAAACGATACAGTTGTTGCTGTTGTTGACACAGGTGTTGACTCCGACCATCCTTTCCTTGAAGGCAGAGTTATCCCCACAAGAATCAACACAAGTTCATCGGGTATCAGAAACGATTCCGAGGATGACCAGGGGCACGGAACAAGAATTGCAGGAATTATTGTTGACAGTACACTTGACAATGTTTATATAAAACCGTATAAGGTTATGGATAAATGGGGCAAAGGTTCGGTTATAACCGTTGCTGCCGGCATTAACTGTGCTGTCAGAGACGGAGTTGATGTTATCAATATCAGCATCGGTTTTGAAGAAGACAGCAATGTACTTAAAGCGGCTATCCGTAACGCTGAACAAAATGATATTGTTGTTACCGGTGCAGCCGGTAACGATGCCTCTGATACGATATATTACCCTGCTTCATACAGCAGTGTTCTTAAAGTAACAGCGATAAACAAAGAAAACGTTTTAGGTAATTTCAGTTCTTACGGTAACGGAGTTGACATTGCCGCTCCCGGTGTTGATATTGTCACAACAAAAATGGGCGGCGGGTACGTCACTGTGAAGGGCACCTCTTTTGCTGCACCTTTTGTTGCTGCTGCGGCGGCTTCACTTATATCGGTTGAACCCCATGCATCGGCAGAAGACATCAAAGATATCATTCTTTCATGCGCCGTTGAAGTCAGTGAACATCATACTGCAGAAAAATTCGGCAAAGGTGTTCTTCTCATGCCTGATTATGACCCCGAAGTAATCCATAACGGAAAAGCCGAAACCCCATATTTTTCTCACAGTCCGGCTTACTATACAGAAAATATTAACCTTGAAATCTTTTGTGACGAACCGGATTCAGTTATTTATTACACAACCGACAAATCAGTTCCCTCAAAAGATAATCCGACAGCAAAAATTTATGACGGAAATCCTGTTGTTCTTTCCCGAACCACAGTTCTTCTGGCGGTTGCGTATTCAGAAGGAAAATTCCGTTCCACAATTGCCAACTTCAGCGCATTCATTATTCCCCATGCAAGCGAAGGCGACCTTGAGGTTGATGAATATGGAACACTGATTTCATACAGCGGTTCCGATTTGGGTATTACTGTTCCGAACAAGGTGAATGGCATCGAAATTAAAAAAATCGGTGACAACGCCTTTGCAAACAGCGAAATTGTTGAAGTCGTTTGTCCGCGAAGTGTAACAGAAATCGGTGCGTCGGCATTTGAAAATTGCCGTAATCTCAGAACTGTTTCTGCAATCAGTGCAACAAAAATAGGCGAAAACGCTCTCTATAACTGTATAAATCTTCGAAACATCTATTTCGGAAAGCTCTCGGATATAGGCGAATATTCATTTTATAATGCAGGATGCAATCAGTTCACGATTGAAGAAAGATCCTTCTCGTTGAACCTCGAAAATATTGTCAATATTCCCGAAGGTGCATTTATGGGTTCTTCGGTTTCAAGCATCGAGCTTAAAGATATTGACAAAATTGAAAAAAATGCTTTCTCTGAATGCAATGCACTTGTTAATGTAAAAGCAAACAGAGTAGACAGTATTGCTGACAGCGTTTTCAATGGATGCGTATCACTGGCAACAGTCGAACTCAGAAACATGTCATATATCCCCACCGGAACATTCAACGCATGCACCAACCTTCTCAGCGTTTCAATTCCTGAAGCAACAACGGTTAACTCAGGGGCTTTTGAAAACTGCATATCCCTCAGAGAAATTACTCTCGAAAAAGTCAAAACCATTTTCTCAAACTCATTTTCGGGATGCAGTTCACTCAGAACAATCAGCCTTCCCGAAATGACAAAATTTGAAAACATATCCGATCAAGATATAACTGTAATCCCCGATTTTCCTGCAAGTCTTGATACATTCAATGCACCGAAACTTAATAAAACCGTAAGCAACATGTTCTTCCATTCAAAGAATATCAGAATAATCAATATTGATTCGGTAGCTGAAATTGCACCAAGCACCTTCAACGGATGCTACAATATTTTCTTCCTCGATATTTCCGGTATAAGAACATTATCCAAATATGCCTTTAATAATTGCAAAATCGAATTCATCGATGCAAGAAATCTTCAAACAACCGAAGATATGCCCGACAACAGCGGTATACTTCTTTCGAACAGTTTTATTGAATCATCGGATAAAGCTTCAAATCTTATAATTTACGGTACACCGAACACTTTTGTTGAACGATATGCAAATCATAAGGGTTACAGATTTGTTGCAATTCCGCTTATCTATAATCAAATCCCAGATTACGTTACAGAAAACAGCGAAACAATTTATATAAACGCTGCAGGCTTTGACCTGACATATCAGTGGTACAGCAACACCGTAAATTCAACCGAAGGCGGAAAGCCCATTAAAGATGCAACAACAAGCTCATACACCTTCACCGAAAACGATGTTGCCCCTTATTATTACTGCGTTATTACCCAGACGGATATGGGAACGGTATCAAAAATAACAACCCACGTTATCTCAAAAGATACCAAACCCGCAAACTATTCGGCATATGATGAAGCGGTGAAACGCGCAGAATCCATTGACCGGGATATTTATGAAAATATCTTTATTCTCGATTCAGCACTTGAGTTTGATGTCAGCAACAGATTCTCCTGTGAACAGGATATTGTTGATAAACAGACAGAAGCTATTCTTGATGCAATTTCAAAGCTGAAAAAGAAAACAGTCAAATCCGTTTCTCTTTTCGCATCCGACGTCGAACTCGGTATTTTTGAAACCCAAACAATCAGCTTTAATGCAGAACCTGCCGATATACCGTATGAGAAAATCGAGTGGTTCTCAGACAACATGAATGTTATTCTTGTTTATGAAAACGGAACTGTAAGGTGCATCGGCGACGGAACGGCAAATGTTCACGCAAGACTTGTCAATGAAGACGGTTCGGTTACGGAAGGAACAATCTCATTCAATTGTAAGCTTTCATTTGAAGAAAAATTTATCGGTATTCTTCTCCGTCCGTTATTCATTCTTTCTTATTGGAATAACCTTGCAAGATAAAAATTAAAAGCGGTTTGCATTTAATTTGCAAACCGCTTTTTTCAGCCGTAAATTCTTTTGCTGTATTCTGCATATTCACCGTTTTTGATTTCTTCAATCCATGCGGAATTGTCAAGATACCACTGAACGGTCTTTTTCATTCCCGAATCAAAATCGGTTTCGGGTATCCAACCGAGCTCATTTGTAATCTTTGTCGGGTCAATAGCATATCTAAGATCATGCCCCGCTCTGTCTTTTACATAAGTTATAAGAGATTCGGGTTTATCAAGCTGATTGAGAATAGTTTTGACAACCTGAATGTTCTGTCTTTCGTTATGACCGCCGACGTTATAAACTTCTCCTACCCTGCCGTTTCTGATTATCATATCAATCGCCTTACAGTGGTCATCAACATAAAGCCAGTCACGGACATTAAGTCCTTCACCGTAAACAGGAAGAGATTCATTTTCCTGCGCTCTTACTATCATGAGAGGAATAAGCTTTTCGGGAAACTGATACGGTCCGTAATTATTTGAACAGCGTGAAATGGTAACGGGCAAACCGTAGGTTCTGTGAAAAGCAAGAGTAAGCAAATCAGCCGATGCTTTTGAAGCCGAATAAGGGCTTGAGGTTGTCAGTGGTAAATCCTCGGTAAAGAACAAGTCGGGTCTGTCAAGAGGCAAATCACCGTAAACCTCATCGGT
>CALAQQ010000282.1 GCA_937888485.1 uncultured Clostridia bacterium | reverse complement strand
TTATGGAAATCGGTGCCGCTACGGGCAGATACTCTCATTACTTTGCTCAAAAAGGTTTTGAGGTTGATGCAGTTGAACTCATCGAGCACAACATTGAGATTTTCAAAGCTAAAACTAAACCTAATGAAAAAGTCAGCATCAGACAAGGCAACGCAATCAATCTGTCCGAATATCCCGATGAAAGTTATGACATAACACTTTTGCTCGGTCCGATGTATCATCTGTATACGGTTGAAGAACAGAAAAAAGCCTTGTCGGAAGCAATGCGAATCACCAAAAGTGGCGGATATGTTTTCGTTGCATACTGTATGGTTGACCCTTCTGTATTAACGGGAATTTTCAAAAACAATAAGGTGCAGTACAGCATAGAAAACGGTCTTATCGATACCGAAACCTTTGAAACATTCTTTCCTCCACACGGTGTTTTCAAGCTCTATACAAGAGATGAAATATTTGAGCTGACGGAAGAACTGAATGTTCAAAGACTACATTTTCTTGCAACCGACGGTTATGCCTGCCATATGCGTGAAGTAATAGACAAAATGGATAATGAAACCTATGAACTGTATCTGAAATACCATTTCAAAATCTGCGAAAGGCAGGATTTGATAGGTTTATCACACCACACACTTGATGTGCTGAGAAAGGAGTAAATTATGATTACATACCCGAATTATGACAGAAGCATACTTTCAATCGCTTCCTCTGTTTTAAATCACTTCGGTGTTAAAGATTGCCAACATAAAACATTACCCGAATTTGATAAATTACTTGAAAAAGACTACAAAAATATAATCGTAATGCTTTTTGACGGCTTGGGCGTTTCGGCAATCAACGAACACCTGAACGAAAATGACTTTCTGAGAAAACATTTTGTGTGTCCGATTTCGTCTGTATTCCCCTCAACAACCGTTGCTGCAACAACAGCAATAGAAAGCGGATACTCACCCGTCGAAACAGCCTGGCTCGGATGGGATTTATACTTTGATGAAATAGGCGAAAATGTTGCGGTATTCCGCAATGCTTTACAGAAAAACGGTGAGCCTGCGGCAGACTTTAACGTTGCGTGGAGATATATCCCTTACAAAAGAATATTTGAGCGCATTGAGGAAATAAACGGCAAAGGCACAGCTATATATGTATCTCCGTTTTCAAAGCATCATATAAAAAGTGTGCCTCATATCTGCAAAACCATAAAACGACTTTCAAGAAAAAGAAAGAAAAAATATATTTACACCTACTGGCATCAGCCCGATACGGCAATGCACAGATACGGTGTTAAAAGCGAGCAGGCACACGAACAGATTTTATTGATTAACAGCGAAGTTGAAAAGCTTTGCAAAAGGCTTAAGAACTCGCTGGTTATCATCACCGCTGACCACGGTTTGTGCGACGGCGTGAACGAATACCTTGAGGATTATCCCGAGCTTTCCGCAATGCTGAAACATCCTCCGTCAATCGAGCCGAGAGCCCTGAGCTTTTTTGTAAAAGACGGTATGAAGGATGATTTCAGAAACGAGTTTAACAAACATTTCGGTGATGATTTCAGGCTTATGACAAAAGAAGAAGTATTCGCAGAAAATATTTTGGGATACGGCAAACCTCACCCGAGAATTTACGATTTTGTCGGTGATTTTCTTGCTGTTGCAACAGGTGAGAAATCATTGTTTATAGAACGTGAAGAACACGAATTTGTCGGTGTTCATGCAGGTCTTACCGAAGATGAAATGACCGTACCTTTTATTGCAATTGAAACAAAGAAAAGGAGTAAGAAATGAATAAAACAAATCAAGAATTATATTATGAAAGAACTCCCGTTCTTGAAACGGAACGGTTGATTTTAAGACCCTTAACCCCCGAAGATGCCGAAACGGCATTTTTATGGCACAGTGATCCGAGAGTTAACAAGTTTATGTCATATCCTCTTTACACCGATATTAGCCAGACTGTTCGATGGATTACTGAAATAGTTCCCGTTGAAGAAGATTTCCATTGGGGAATAGTTCTAAAAGAGGGCAATATTCTTATCGGAAGCATCAGTATTGGACCGATGGGAAATGACGATGGTGCTTGGGGATTCGGCTATAACATAAGGTATGAATATTGGAACAAGGGTTATACAACCGAAGCCACAAAGCGAATCATTAAGTATTCGCACGAAGTTCACGGTATAAAGAATTTTACGGCAAGTCATGCTGTTGATAATCCTGCATCAGGCAGAGTTATGGAAAAGTGCGGCTTGAAGTTTGAAAGCTTCGGCGAACATTCCAAGCGTGACGGCTCTGTGACTTATAAAGTAAAGAATTACAGAATGCATATTGATTGAGGTGCAATGCTTGAAAAGTTCATAAATAGAGAATATAATGATGTTTCCATATGAATTCCGAAAGGAGAATTTTATGAGTTACATCGGCGAAATGAGAAAATTTGTAGGTCACGCACCAATTATGGCAGTTGCAGCGATGGGTATTCTCTACAACGAAGAAAAAGGCTTGCTTCTTGAAAAAAGAACAGATACAGGTGAGTGGTGTACTCCCGGTGGTGCCATTGAGCTTGGCGAATCTTTGGAAGATGCACTTAAAAGAGAAATCAAAGAAGAAACAAACCTCGATATTGCAAATCCGAAGTTATTTGATATAAACGCAAACGTTCATATGGTTTATCCCAACAAGGATGAAGTTTACTACACGGACGTTGTTTATGAAATCAACGAATTTTTCGGTGATTTAAAACCCGATAAAGAAAGTACCGAGCTAAAATTCTTTGATTTAGATAATCTTCCCAAAAACATAATGCCGACTCAAATCGGATATATTGAAAGATTTGTTTCAGAAAAACGCAGATAAATATTAAAAGCCATATAGGTTGACACAAAATCAACTTATATGGCTTTTTCAATGCGAGAGTTTATTCGGCTATTTTAATTTTAACCCCTAGTTCTTCAAACTGCATTAAATCATCTTCAGAAGAATCGCTGTCGGTGATAATATAATTAAGTTTGTTTGCAGGGCAAATGCTGATTATAGAATCAAATCCGATTTTTTCAACAGGATATAAACCGTAAACTGTTTTTGAGTTATTTATGATGGCATTAGTCAACTCAACACTTCTTGATTTCTGAATAGAAAGACCGAACTTTGCCGAAACGCAAGCAGAAGTAACGAAGCACTTATCAAAACGAAGTCTGTTGATTATGGATAATGCAAAGCTGTCGTAGAAACAACCGTTTGCCTGCATTTCACCGCCTGCAAGAATAACTGTTATGTTTTCCTTTTTGCGAAGTTCTTCAGCAATTGCAATTGAGTTTGTAACAACAGTACAGCAAACATTACCGATGTTTTGTGCCATAAGATAGCCTACACTTGCATTGGTGATATAAACAACGTCATTTTCTTCAATTGTTTTTACAGCTTCTTTTGCTATCGCAAGATAGTTTTCCTTGACTTCAACAACACGCTCATCGGGTGAAAGATTTTTAATTACATTTCCGCCAATTTGTCTTGCAGGAATAGCACCGCCGTGAGTTCTTTTCAAAAGTCCCTGTTCTTCAAGAAGTCTTAAATCTCTTTTTGCCGAGTCATAGCTGATTTGAAATGTTTCCTGAATCTCAGAATTTGATATTCTGCCTTTTTCTGATAATATTTTGAGGATTTCCTGATGTCTTTCTTCGATAAACATGATTTTTGCCCCTTTCATTAACGGTTATTAACAGTATTGCCGTAGCTACAAGTATAAAATAGCACAATCGTTAACGTTTGTCAAGCGAAATCGTGAAGATATTTGAAATATTGTGAACAAAAGTGAAAACGTAATAATTTGTATCATATTTGTCATTACGGTAATCTCCACGTTCTCATTTGATTATAGTATTATTCATTCCATCACAGTTCTGATTCTATATTCTCGCTTTTTGCTATATGCGTTTAAGTTGAGTTGTTCTGATAAACATTCAATTATGCGGTTATTTTCTTTTTCGTTTTTGATTGCTATAATATAAATAAACTTAAAAGAGGAGCAAAAACAATGAATATAAAAAAAGTTGGCGAACAGATTGCTGTTTTAAGAAAAGCAAAAGGAATAACTCAAAACGAATTAGGTGAAAGAATCGGTGTTTCATTTCAGGCTGTAAGCAAATGGGAACGTGGTGAAACATTACCCGATATTACGCTTTTGCCTGATTTAGCAAAAATACTTGAAACAACAACTGATTATATTTTACTCGGCAGTGAAAAAGTTGTAGAGTATAAAGGAAAATTTACCGTCACAGATATAAAGAAGGGTTTGAACTGCCTTAAAAATGTCGGTGAATATTTAGGTGCAGAAAATATTATTTACCGTGCAGCAATCAAAGGTATAAACAATGAACTTAACACCAACATTGAAGAAGCTTTTTCCAACGACTATGTATTTGAAGCATTTTTGGCAGAAGCTATAATTCAAAATTTAATGTCAGGGTTATATGTTGATATAAGTGATGTTAAAAATAATTTCAAACACGAGCATTTTAAGAACATTGTTGTTGATTACTGTGACAGATATGGAATAAAATGATGAAAAGTGGGCTGTTTTGCTTGAAAGCTACAGCCCACTTTTCAATATACTTTATACTCTTGTGAAAACATAATAATTTGTATCATATCCGCCGTAGCGGTAATCTCCACTTTTCCATTCGATTATCATATAATCTTTTCCGTCAACAGTTCTGATTTCATATTCGCAAGCCGACCAATTCCATTTTCGAAGAAGATAATTTTTTGTCCACATCACGGTATCTTCACCCTCAAAAACAGCATCTGCATAAACACACCTGCAATTACCGTCAGAGAAAAATTCAATTTCTTTGAAATATAAATCATCAATAGGTTCTTCTTCCTGCGGAAATTCAGCTTTATTGCACAAGAACGAATGAGCTTTCCATTTGCCGATTATTCTTTCATCATTTTCAAAAGGCTTATCAATATCATCTTTTCTTGCAATACTTTCAGCTGAATATCTGTTACTGTCTGATTTCTTCAGCAACAGGTATGTAGGCTTACCGCCTCTGATAACCTCTGTATCTCTGAGAGTTATGAGCATATATGTGCCGTCAGATTTTTCTTCAATCTCATATTCATTATAAGCAGAACCCGTCAGATATGCATTGCTGATAAAATATCCCTTTGTCCAGCTGTAACCCCAGTATTCCTCACCGTCGGGAAGAAAATACAGATATTTTACATCTCCGCCGTAAAAGCCTGTGTTGTCACAAAAATTATTTTGGGCATAATCCTCTTTGACTGCAAAAACACCTTGAATTTCCCATTTGCCTATAACATTATCATCGTTTACAAAAGGAATTTCCATTTTCGGCTGCTCGGTTTCGTCACCTAATTTTACAACTTTGCATATAATCTCGTTCTCACGGATTTCATATTGAGATATTCTTTGATAGTCAGCCGCTTTTATTTCGGTTTCAGCAACTGTACATAAATCAATTGCGTTATCGTCAGCAGTACGGGTGATAATTGCCGTATTATTTTTGAAAACAATATCTAAATTTGTCATCATAAGTTTAGCCTCCTTCAGATTTTTCAATGCATCGAGAAACTCGCTTTCCTTCTGTGAAAAAATTGCTTCAATTTCTTTGTTTGTTTTTCTTCCGGAAATAATTTCTCTGATTTCCTGCAAAGAGAAACCTGCCTTTTTCAAAGCATTGATTCTGTAAAAAACAAGAATTTGCTCAGAGGTATAATACCTGTAACCCGAAAACACATCGGTGTATTGGGGTTCAAGAAGCTTTTCTTTATCGTAATGACGCAGAACAGAAATTTTTGTTCCGCACATTTTCGCAAACTCTCCGATTTTCATAAGACAGATCTCCTTTGCATAATCTAAGGTACCTTATGTGCATAGTATAAACCTGAAGTTAAGGTGAGAGTCAATACTAAATTTCAAAAAAATTAAATTAGGGCAAAAATATGTTTTTCATTAAAGTAAAACTCCTTTTGTTATTTTTTTAAAAGTGGAAAAAATAAGCATCTGAAATCCTTGAAAATCAACGGTTTCAGAGTGCGGTGATTGATGGGTGCGTATAGTTTGACCTGTTACCCCGATTTTGAGGTTACTTTTTCCACATAACGAACTTTAAGGTTGCAAAAATCAAGTAACCCAAAACATTTTTGTTACAATTAAAAATTAACCAAATAGAGCTTCTGAAACCGTTGTATATCAACGGTCTCAAAGTGCGGCGATTGAGGGGTGCGTATAGTTTGACCTATTACCTTGATTTTGCGGTTCTATTGTTCCAAAAGTTGAATTTCAAGTTGTAAAAAATCAGTCGATTTGCAACAGTGAAAAAAGTTTGACATTTTTCCGGAAAAAGTTTAAAATATAAATGCGAGGAAAAATGTGTTTTTCATAATTAAAAGATCTCCTTTTAAATGTGAAAGGAGCGCAAAACCAATTTGACGTCAGAAAAATCAAACAGCGGTATGGAAATTCCCGATTACGCAATTGAAAGAATTGCAAGATGCTTACTTCCGATAATGCAGGAATATTTTGAAAGCGAGGAAGGACAGCGGGAACTCAGGGAATATGAACAGACTGCTGAAGAATGAGTAAGACAGTTGCAGGCGAGACGGAAGTCCCGCCTGCTTTTTTGTTACAACCTCAAAAACTGATATCTCTGATAAAAACAAAAAATCCGAACCCATTGCCGATTGGCATTAAGTTCGGATTTCTCCATTGTGGTGGAAGAGGGTGGATTCGAACCACCGAAGTCGTTGACGGCAGATTTACAGTCTGCTCCCTTTGGCCGCTCGGGAACTCTTCCATATTAAATTGGAGCTGGTGGACGGACTCGAACCCCCGACCTGCTGATTACAAATCAGCTGCTCTACCAACTGAGCTACACCAGCATTTTCGCTGTGTTCCGTAGAACGCTTGACTAATATATCACATATTTTTCATTAAGTCAAGCATTTTTTTGAAAAAATATGATATTTTTTATTGTTCCTTGTTCCTATTAATAATTTTTATAATAAAACTTGACAAATCCCCAACACTTATATATGATTAGCTACAGATAATTATGTTTTTGCATAATTTTCCAATTGATTCAAAGGAGAAAAAAACCATGGAAGCTATATTAGAAACTATTGCAAATTTATTTGACGCCCTCATGTCAACAATCATGCCCAATATCCAGCCGCTTATTCCTACTGAAGTAACCGAAGCATTAAGCGACTTTTTAACCCAAATTGCTCCTATTTGGAATTATATTTTCTCAGAACTGGAAAATATATTTTCCTTTCTTAAATAAGTATCAACCTTCATTTTACCGATAGATTTAATTAAGGAGAACATATTATGGATTTTATTTCAACATTTTTTACAGATATTCTCGGCTCCTTATCCATCGATTTTATGGAACAAACTTACCCTGATTATATAGTCGCTATAATGAATTTACTGTATTCAATTTTACCCCCTGAAATAGTGGAGATTATCGAATATTTTCAGAGTTTGATTGTAAACTAAGGCTCCGAACCGCTATAAAAATTATCCGATAATATTCAGACCGCCGTTTTCTGTTAAAGGATTGCGGCGGTCTGTTTGTCTGTAAAAAAGCGGCCTGCATCTGCAAGCCGCTTCGTTATTTTAGAAAATGTCAAGAGCGATTACCGAATAGAGAAGTTCGGGAACCATGATAAGGAACTTGGGAAGCCATTCGATGATTGCATAAGCTGCAAGACCCATGAAGCTGGGAACTGCGCCGAGAATATATTCAGCTTCGCTTGTTGTATTATCGCCTGTAAAGGTGATTTTGTTCTTGCCTGTTTCTTTTGTAAGAGTGAATGAATCGTGAAGGGTTACCTTGGGTTCTTCGTTAACATCGATGATGTTGCCGTTTTCGTCTGTTGTGTAGTCGGAAACAACATAGGAATTAACGGTGAGTGTGCCGCCGCTTACTGAATATGTGCTGAAGATACCGCCTTCATAATCAGGATTCTGCTGGTCCCAGTTTTCGCCGTTCCAATAGTTACCGCCGCTTCTTTGGATTGTGAGAGCGTCGATGAAATCTGTCTTGAGGAAGTGATTTGCGAGGAAAGGACGAACCTCATATCTCTTTGCACCTGCTGTACCTGAGAGAATATAAACAGCGCCGTCTTCGTCAACCTTATTTCCTGTGAGAGGCTTTGTTCTGAGATACTGATGGTCGTGACCGCTGAGAACGAGGTCTACATCGCATTTGTCAACAACTCTTGTGAGAGCCTTCTGGAGATAGAGAGCATCGGGCCACTTTGCGTCCTTACCGAGTGAGTAGGGTGACTTGTGCATAAGGATGATTTTCCAATCCTTATCTGTGCTGTTCATATCGTTTTCGAGCCATGTAAGCTGAGGAATTGAGATTGAAAGAATATCGTTTGTATTTACAACTGCGAAATGGATGTTGCCGTAGTCGAATGAATAGTTTACGCCGTCTTTTGTCTGAACACTTTCGCTTGTGTCAAGGTTGAACATATTGTTGAACCAGTTTTCAACACCGAGACCGTCGTGGTTGCCTGCAACGGGAGCGAGAGTTGTTTTCATGTTGATTTCTCTCATTGAGCTGTCGTACCAGTCCCATTCTTCGTTGGTGCTGTCATCGGTGAAGTCGCCGAGGCATGTCATGAATTCAGCTGTGGGCATTGTTTCGAAAGCCTGAGCAACAACTCTTGCGCCTCTGTTGAAATTTTCTTCGTTGCCTGCCTGAACATCGGCAAAAGTGATGAAATCAACCTTGCTGTCACCGTTATCGGTAATAAAATTACCCCATGCGCTGAATTCTGTGCCGTTACCTACTTTGAACAAATAACGTTCTCCGCTTTCAAGATTTGTTACGGTTGCTTTATGAACGTAGTTACCTTCCCATTCAAACACATCACTATAAATGATATCCAGATCCGTAAGTTCTGTAACATATGTTTCTTCTTGCTCTCCGATAATGGGATTAGGAACAGCAATCTTGAGTACACTGGGAGTGTTTGTTTTTGTGTACCATGTGAAGCCTCTTGATGTTTTTGTATCGCCATTAACGGTAACGGAAATACGGAAAGGTGTTGTGTCGGCAATTACCACGGGTTCTTCGATTTCGGGAGCTTCTGTTGTAGGAGCCATTGTTGCAATTTCAGGGGCATACAAATCCTTAATATTTGTTGTCGATTCAAGTTCTTCTGTTGCAACTGTGGTGGTATCATCTGCAACAGCTTCATCAGCTGAAACCGATGTTGAAGCAACACCGAGAAGAAGCGAAATGCTGAGAACAAGTGCAATAAGCTTTTTAATGTTAATCATTTTCATTATCCTTTCATAACTTTATTTTTATTTGCAAAAATTAAAGCGCAATTCTTGTGTCCCACTTGGGAAGCCATTCTCCTGTGCGGCAGTTTCTTGCTCTGAGAAGAATTTCATTCTTGTAAACCTCAACAATATATGTAAGACCCGAACCGTTGCCGCCTTCTTCACCGTCTTTGTTTTCGATTGAAAGAGCGGGAACGTTGATTGAATGGAAGCCTTCAATCTGCTGATAGCTGTACTGACTGAAGCCTGCATGAAGATGACCTGTGATAAGAACAACAGTGCTGTCATTTGCGTGCTTTGAAAGAACAGCCTTGATTTCGTCATTCTGAGGACCTACAGAACCTGCTTCCTTGTTTGTGCCGTTACCCCATGTTGTGGGAAGATTGTGAGTGAGCTTAAGGGGCTGATGGAGAACAACAAACACGGGTTTGCCCTTTTCTGTTGCAAGCTCATCATCGAGCCATTTAAGCTGTTCGGGACTGATATATGCTTCTTCAAATTCAGTTTTATCCGAACCCATAACGATGAATTTATAGCCGTTTACAACCTCGGAATAAGCAAGCTTGCCTTCGGAATAAACTCTGTCTGCGATTGTTTCTTCGCCGTTGAGATTATCGATAAACTGATAGAAACGGCTTGTACTCTGGCTGTAAGCACGGAGTCTTATATCGTGGTTTCCGGTTGCCATGATGAAGCGTGCATCAACAGGAGCAAATTCATCATAAGCAAGCTTATATTCTTCAGCAAGACCGTTTTCAGCAATATCACCGATGCCAACAACAGCGTCAAGTCTTTCAGCGTTGCGAAGGTCGATGCAAGCTTCCTGGAAAGACTGATATCTGTCAAACATATAATTTGAAACCTGAGGGTCTGCCACGGTTGCAAAAACAAGCTTTGCATCAGGCTTGGCTGCTTTGATTACGTCGTCTGTTGACGGAGCAACAACGCCGCCGTTGAGCGAATAGACAACAGACATGATAAGTGCAAAAAGCTTAAAAAAGATTTGCTGAATGAAATTCAAAGTCATAAGTAAACCTCCAAAATATATATACAATAAAATACCACTAAAAGGATAAAAAGTCAATAAACAAAAATGCAACACACCTCAATTGACAGGTTTATACAAAATCTTTGCAAAAAAATACACTAATTTGGATTAAATATAGGGTTTACAAAAATAAAGAAAAGTGTTAGTATAATCAATGGTGTATTAATTATTTACCATATACATTATTTTAGGAGGAAAAAGACTATGGTTAGAAAAATGAAGACCATGGACGGTAACAACGCCGCTGCATGGGTGTCCTATGCTTTCACAGAAGTTGCAGGCATTTACCCCATCACTCCGTCAAGCCCCATGGCAGACTATGTTGACCAGTGGTCAGCACAGGGTATGAAGAACATCTTCGGCACAACTGTTAAGGTTGCCGAAATGCAGTCAGAAGCAGGTGCAGCAGGTACCGTTCACGGTTCACTCGCAGCAGGTGCTCTCACCACAACTTACACTGCATCACAGGGTCTTCTTCTCATGATCCCCAACATGTACAAAATCGCAGGTGAACTTCTTCCCAGCGTTTTCCACGTTTCGGCACGCTGCGTTGCTTCACATGCTCTTAACATTTTCGGCGACCATTCAGACGTTTACGCTTGCCGTCAGACAGGTTTCGCAATGCTCGCTGAAACAAATACTCAGGAAGTTATGGACCTCGGTGCTGTTGCACACCTTGCATCAATCAAGGGCAGAGTTCCCTTCATCAACTTCTTCGACGGTTTCCGTACATCCCACGAACTTCAGAAGATTGCTGTATGGGATTTCGAAGACCTCAAGGAAATGTGCGACATGGACGCTGTTGAAGCTTTCAGAAAGAGAGCTCTCAACCCCGAAAGACCCGTTATGCGCGGTTCACACGAAAACGGCGACATCTTCTTCCAGCACAGAGAAGCTTGCAACTCCTACTATGATGCTCTTCCCGCTATCGTAGAAGAATACATGGATAAGGTTAATGCAAAGCTCGGCACAAACTACAAGCTCTTCAACTACTACGGTGCTCCCGATGCTGAAAGAGTTATCGTTGCTATGGGATCTATCTGCGACGTTGCGGAGGAAGTTATAGATTACCTTCTTGCTAAGGGCGAAAAGGTTGGTCTTGTTAAGGTAAGACTTTACAGACCTTTTGTTGCAGAAAAGCTTGCTGAGGCTATTCCCGCAACTGCAAAGAAGATCGCTGTTCTTGACAGAACAAAAGAGCCCGGTTCTCTTGGCGAGCCTCTCTTCCTTGATGTTGTTGCTGCTCTTAACGAGGTTGGTATGAGCGGAATCAAGGTTGTTGGCGGACGTTACGGTCTTGGTTCTAAGGATACAACTCCTGCTTCTGTATTTGCTGTATTTGAAAATCTTAATGCAGATAAACCCAAGAATCACTTTACTATCGGTATAGTAGATGACGTAACAGGACTTTCTCTTGATGAAAAGCCCGCTCCCGATACATCTCCTAAGGATATGATCCAGTGCAAGTTCTGGGGACTTGGCGGTGACGGAACCGTTGGTGCAAACAAGAACTCCATAAAGATCATCGGTGACCATACCGACAAGTACATTCAGGCATACTTCCAGTATGACTCGAAGAAAACGGGCGGCGTTACTATTTCTCACCTTCGTTTTGGTGATTCGCCCATCAAATCTTCCTATTATATAAACAAGGCAGACTTTGTTGCTTGTCACAACAACGCATACCTTGCTAAATACGATATGATCTCTGACGTTAAGCCCGGAGGAACATTCCTTCTCGACTGTCAGTGGAGCGACGAGGAGCTTTCCGAGCATCTTCCCGCTGCCGTAAAGAGCTATATCGCAAAGAACAATATTAAGTTCTACACGATCAATGCAACAAAGCTTGCTATCGATCTTGGTAACGCAAAGGTTAAGAATACCGTTCTTCAGTCGGCATTCTTCGCTCTTGCAAACATTCTTCCCGCAGCTGATGCTATCGAGTATATGAAGTATATGGCAACTAAGTCTTACCTTAAGAAGGGACAGGCTATCGTTGACCTCAACCATAAGGCTATCGATGCAGGTAAGGATGCTCTTCACCTTGTAAACGTTCCCGCAGATTGGGCTAACGCAGGTACAGACGCTCCCGCAGCTAAGGTAAGCGGAAAGCGTGAGGATCTCGTTGATTTCGTAAACGATATCGTTATGCCCGTTGTAGGAATGAAGGGTGATTCTCTCCCCGTTTCGGCATTCTCCAAGTATGCTGACGGTACGTTCCCCCAGGGTTCTGCTGCTTACGAGAAGAGAGGCGTTGCAGTTATGGTTCCTAAGTGGATCCCCGAAAACTGCGTACAGTGTAACAACTGTGCATTTGTATGTCCTCATGCTGCTATCCGTCCTTTCGCTCTTACTGCGGAAGAGGCTGCTAATGCTCCTGAGGCTACAAAGTACACCGCAAAGCCCGTTATAAAGACAGATTACAAGTTCACAATGGCTATTTCTCCTATGGACTGTATGGGATGTACTCTTTGTGTTAAGGCTTGTCCCGTTACCGTTAAGGCTGACAAGGACGGCAAGCCTGAAAAGAGAGCTATCGAAATGGTACCTTTCGCAAGTGAACTCGATCAGCAGGATCCGTTTGACTACGCAGTAGCAAACGTAAGCGAAAAGCCCGAGCTTATCAACGCAACTGTTAAGGGAAGCCAGTTCAAGCAGCCTTTGCTTGAGTTCTCAGGCTCTTGCGCAGGTTGTGCTGAAACATCTTACGCACGTCTTATCACACAGCTCTTCGGTGAGAGAATGTATATCTCCAACGCAACCGGATGTTCTTCTATCTGGGGTGGTTCTGCTCCCGCAACTCCTTATACAGTAAATAAGGAAAGCGGCAAGGGACCTGCTTGGGCTAACTCGCTCTTCGAGGATAACGCAGAGCACGGACTTGGTATGGCTCTCGGTCAGAAGACTATCCGCGAGAAGCTTATCGGTAAGGTTGCTGCTATGGCTGAGTCTGATAAGGCAAGCGATGATTTCAAGGCTGCTGCAAAGGCATATCTTGATTCTAAGGATAACGGTAAGGCAAACGAGGCAGCTACAAAGACACTTATTGCAGAGCTCGAAAAGGCTGCTGCTGCGGGTTGTCCTGAAGCTCCCGCAATTCTTGCTGAAAAGGATTACCTCTCCAAGAAGTCTGTATGGATCTTCGGTGGTGACGGTTGGGCTTACGATATCGGTTTCGGCGGTCTTGACCACGTTATCGCTTCCGGTAAGAACGTAAATATCCTCGTATTCGATACTGAGGTTTACTCAAATACAGGCGGACAGGCTTCTAAGTCAACTCCTACTGGTGCTATCGCACAGTTCGCTGCTGCTGGTAAGGTTGTTAAGAAGAAGGATCTCGCTGGTATCGCA
>CALAQQ010000281.1 GCA_937888485.1 uncultured Clostridia bacterium | reverse complement strand
GCTTGCAGGAAAAGGTCCCGTGTTTGCATGCATAGCAATGATCGCTTCACTTGCACTTTGCTTTGCAGTCAGTGCAGTAACAAAACCCACCAACGAAAAGGAAACCGAGTTTTTCTATACAGGCGATGTTCATGTTGCTGCGACAAAATAATTAAATTTTCAGAGTGACGGAACTATCCCTCCGCCGCTCTGAATTGTGTTTTACAAAATATTTTTAAGGAATGATAAAAATGCCAATCACAGAATTTCTCGAAAAAAATGCCGTTATTTATAAAGACGACATAAGCCTTGTTGAAATCAATCCCGAGGTTCAGGAAAAGAGCCGTGTTACATGGAGAGAATATTCTCTTATTGAACAGGGTGCAAAATCGACAGGCAGAGCTGAAATCACATGGGAAGATTTTAACAAAAGAGCAAACCGTTTCGCAAATTTCCTTCTTTCAAGAGGTATCAAAAAAGGTGACAGAGTTGCAATTCTCCTTATGAACTGCATCGAATATCTTCCTATTTATTTCGGTATTCTCAAAACAGGTGCACTTGCAGTGCCTCTCAACTACCGTTATACGGCTGATGAAATCAAATACTGCCTTAAGCTCTCCGACAGCGATGCAATCGTTTTCGGTCCTGAATTTACAGGAAGAATGGAGCAAATATGCGACAGAATTCCTGATGTTCATCTTAAGCTTTACCTCGGTGAAGACTGCCCCACATTTGCAGAAAGCTATAATAAACTCGTTAAATATTGCACTTCAAAAAACCCTGAAATCGTTCTTTCGGATGATGATGAAGCCGCAGTTTATTTCTCATCGGGAACAACAGGTTTCCCGAAGGCTATTCTTCACGCACACAAAGCTCTTGTTCACTCATGCAAGGTTGAGCAGAACCATCATTCACAGACAAAGGATGATGTTTTCCTCTGCATTCCCCCGCTCTATCATACAGGTGCAAAAATGCACTGGTTCGGAAGCCTTCTCTCGGGCGGTAAATCCGTTCTTCTTAAGGGTGCAAAACCCGAATGGATTATCAAAGCTGTTTCGGAAGAAAACTGCTCAATCGTATGGCTTCTCGTGCCCTGGGCACAGGATATTCTTGACGCAATCGAAAGAGGAGATATTGAGCTTGACCGATATAATCTCTCTCAGTGGAGACTCATGCATATCGGTGCACAGCCCGTTCCGCCCAGTCTTATCAAGAGATGGCTCAAGATATTCCCCCACCACAAGTATGATACCAACTACGGTCTGAGCGAATCAATCGGTCCCGGTTGTGTTCATCTCGGTGTTGAAAACGTTCACAAGGTCGGCGCAATCGGTAAAGCAGGCTACGGATGGGAAACCAAAATCGTTGACGAAAACGGTGAAACTGTTGCAAGAGGCGAAGTGGGTGAGCTTGCAGTCAAGGGTGACGGTGTTATGCTTTGCTACTATAATGACGAAAAAGCAACAAATGAAGTTCTTCGCGGTGACTGGCTCTTTACGGGCGATATGGCTCAGGAGGACGAAGACGGATTCATCTATCTTGTTGACCGCAAGAAAGACGTTATTATTTCCGGCGGTGAAAATCTTTACCCTGTTCAGATTGAAGATTTCCTTCGCAAGCACGATGCAATAAAAGACGTTGCTGTTATCGGTCTTCCCGATGCAAGACTCGGTGAAATCGCAACCGCAATCATCGAAATCAAAGAAGGATACAAAGCAGACGAAGAAAATATCAAGGATTTCTGCCATGACCTTCCCCGTTACAAACGTCCTCACAAAATTATTTTTGCAGAAGTTCCCAGAAATCCCACCGGCAAGATTGAAAAACCCAAGCTTCGTAAGATTTACTGCGGAGAAAGCCTTGTTGCAACTCAGGTTGAAATGAAGCTTGATAAATAAACGCTTGTATTTTATTTTTAAAAGTTTTATAATATATTGATATCAAATTTAGGAGGAAATCACTTGAAGCTTCTTTTAGGAAATGAAGCGGTGGCAAGAGGTCTTTACGAAGCAGGCTGCCGTGTTGTATCAAGCTATCCCGGAACTCCCAGTACGGAAGTTACGGAATTTGCTGCAAAATATGATGAAATATTCTCGGAATGGGCACCCAATGAAAAGGTTGCTGCCGAGGTTGCATTCGGTGCATGTGTTGCAGGTGCACGTTCATTCTGCGCAATGAAGCACGTTGGTCTCAACGTTGCAGCCGATCCCCTTTTCACCGCATCATACACAGGTGTTAACGCCGGCATGGTTATTCTTGTTGCTGACGACCCCGGTATGCATTCTTCACAGAATGAACAGGATTCAAGACACTATGCAATGGGTTCAAAAACAATGATGCTTGAACCTTCAGATTCCGCAGAATGTCTTGATTATGCCAAGCGTGCATTTGACCTTTCTGAAAAATTCGACACTCCCGTTATTCTCAGACTCACAACAAGAGTTGCACACTCCAGAAGCGTTGCAAAGCTTTCCGAAAGAGTTGACAACGGTCTTAAGGCATACACAAAGAACCCTCAGAAATATGTTATGGTTCCCGCAAACGCAAAGGTAAAGCATGTTGTTGTTGA
>CALAQQ010000280.1 GCA_937888485.1 uncultured Clostridia bacterium | reverse complement strand
TTTCAAACATAAATTTTCAGTTTATTCTATCACATTAATTTAAAGAAGTAAATCATTAAATAAAATATTTTAAAATTTATTTCTATTGAAATGTGCAATATTTGGTGATATACTGTACTGTGAATGAATTTAATTCAGCCATTTACATATAAGAAAGGACGATGCAAGTTGGCAGAAATCAAAAATTTTGACGCTGTCGCAGCTCTCGATGCAATGGATGCTCATGTTGACGACTGGCGCGACGCTACCAAAGGCAAGCAGAGAGGTATCTTTTCGTTTGACGATGTCGTAAACGTAAAGCTCAAAACTCTCAAAAAGAGAATTTATACCGATATCGAATCCCTCCCCGCATGGAAGATGAAGGAATGCATCTACAAGGGAATCGGCGATTACGAATATCTTTATGATGAATGGAAGGAACTTAACGTAGGCGATAAATGGGGTAACAACGGCTGGAGTGCATTCTTCAAGAACTCCTTCGATATGCCCGAAAGATTCGCAGGAAAGAAGGTTACTCTCAACGTTTATTTCGGCGGTGACTCCCTTCTTTCGCTCAACGGCGAGCCCTATCAGGGTCTTGACCCCTTCCGCAACAGCGTGCTTCTTTCAAACGAAGCGGAAGCAGGCAAGCACTACGATGTTGACATCGAATCATACTATGTATGGCACTCAAACGAATCAACAGTAAAGACTCTTTCCTGCTCATTCATCGGCGTTGTTGATCCCGTAATCGAAGAAGTTTACTGGGATTTCAAGGCTGTTTTCAACGCACTCTTCATGCCTGTTCTTGATACAGGTCTTGCAGAGCTTATCCGTTCGGCACTCAAGGAAGCTTTCACACACGTTAACTTTGATACCGACGGCGACGAATTCAAGGCAGGTCTTCTTGAAGCACAGAAGGTTCTCAAGGAAAGAGTTTATAACAATCCCAACTATAAGACCGAAGGCATGCTTTCACTTGTAGGTAACTCCCATCTTGACATCGTTTTCATGTGGGCATACAAAGAATATGTCCGTAAGCTCGGAAGAACTCACGCAACAATGCTTCGTCTTATGGAGCAGTATCCCGATTTCATCTTCTCACAGAGCACAGCTCCCACATATATTGAAATGGAAAAGAGATATCCCAATCTCTTCAACCAGGTTAAAAAGCGCATTGAAGAAGGCAGATGGGAATACATCGGCGCAATGTGGGTTGAACCCGACTGTAACCTCGTTTCGGGCGAATCCTTTGCTCGTCAGCTTCTTCACGGCGTAAGATATGCTGAAAAGACATTCGGCATCACTCCCAAAACCTGCTGGGTACCCGACGTATTCGGTAACGGTTATGCTATGCCTCAGATTCTCAAGAAGGCAGGCGTTGAATATTTCGTAACTCATAAGATGGGTATCTGGAACGACACCAATCCCTGGCAGTACAGCACCTTCTGGTGGGAAGGTCCCGACGGCTCAAAGGTATTCTCAATCGTTCCTCCCACTCACTTCATCGGTACTGTTGAGGCTGACTCACTTAAGATGAACTGGAAGAAGTATACAGATAAGGCAACCATCGGCGAATCCATGTACTGCTACGGCTGGGGCGACGGCGGCGGCGGTGTTGACACCGAAATGCTCGAATATGCAAAGCGTTATAAGAGCTTCCCCGGTCTTCCCGAAACAAAGCCCAGCAAGATTGAAGATTCACTTGCAAGAATGAAGGCTAATGCAACCGATACAAATATCCCCACATGGAAAGACGAACTCTATCTTGAAGAGCACAGAGGTGTTCATACAACAAAGGCTCTCCTCAAGAAGCTCAACAGATACAGCGAAAATCTCTACCGCCAGGCTGAAATCTTCGCATCAATCGCTATGAAGTACGGTTATGAGTATCCTCTCGAAAAGCTCAACGAAGGCTGGCAGATGATTCTCACAAACCAGTTCCATGATTCACTTCCCGGTTCACACATTACCGAAGTTTTCGGCGACCTCTGCGCTATCTATGACGATATCATCAAGATCGGTGAAGAAGTCCGCGACGGCGCTCTCAACGCTATCGCAGGCAACATCGGTGCAGGCGCAAAATACGGCAAGCCCTTCGCACTCTTCAATTCACTCGGCACTACCGCAACCTCAAAGGTTGAGCTTCCCTATAAGGATGTTGAAATCTTTGATGCAGAAGGCAACAAGGTTCCCGTTCAGGCTTATACAAAGCTTGACGGCACAAAGGTTCTTGTTTTCGTTGCAAAGGACGTTCCCGCAGTAGGTTATAAAGTATATTACACCAAGGAAGCAGCCGTTGCAGAAGCAAAGGCAGTTGAAAGCGCAGACATCGAAAATGCAAACTTCAGCCTTAAGTTCGATGCAGCTGCAGAGCTTGTTTCAATCTTCGACAAGAAGAACAACAGAGAAGTTCTCGAAGGCAAGGGCAACGTATTCCGCATTTACGAAGACCTTCCCGGCAAGTACGATGCATGGGATATCGTTGCAACCTACACAGACCGTGAATTCGAAACAGAAGCAGGCAAGGTTGAAGCTGTTGTTTCGGGCGATGTTTTCACATGCGTTACTATTGCGAAGAACATCATGAAGTCAACTCTCAAGCAGAATATCATTCTCTACAATGAGCTTGACAGAATTGATTTCGATACATTCATCAGCTGGCATGAGCAGGAAAAACTCCTCAAGGTTGGCTTCGACGTTGATATCAAGGCTCAGAAGTTCACAAGAGATATTGCTTATGCAACAATCGAAAGCTCCAACTACCGTCATAATCCCTATGACAAGGCAAAGTTCGAGGTTTCCGCTCATAACTTTATCGATATGTCCGAGGATGACTACGGTCTTTCAATCCTCAATGACTGTAAGTACGGCTATGAAGTAAACGAGCAGAGAATGATTATTACTCTCCTCAAAGCTCCCATGAATCCTGACCCCAAGTCGGACAGAGGCGACCACTACTTCACATATTCACTCTATCCCCATGCAGGAAGCTGGAAGGATGCTGAAACTCTCGTAAGAGGTCTTGAACTCAACAATCCCATGCTTCCCGTTGAACTCGCAGAGGATGCAAAGGGTGCGGAATGCGGTTCATTCATCGCTGTTGACGGCAAGAACGTTACTCTTGAAGCGGTCAAGAAGTGCGAAGACGAAGATGCTTATATCGTTCGTTTCGTTGAAAAGGCAGGCAGAAGAGCAACTGTCAAGGTTGATTTCTTCGCTGAAATCGCAGGCGTTACCGAATGTAACATTCTTGAAAGAGAAGATGTTGCAGCCGATATCGCAGACGGCAAGACAATGAGCTTCGAAATCAAGCCCTTTGAAATCAAGTGCTACAAAGTTAAGGTTAAATAATCAGGCATAAATTAAGACGGTGTGCAAAGCTGCACACCGTCATTTTTGTTATTGATTGTTCTGTTTTGCTTTTGTTTTTTCAATAAGCTTTTTTGTGATAAGGCTCGCTATGAGCATGAAAACGATGATGACGGCAACGGGAATTGCCGCAACCCATGGCTGTTCGCCGACGTTTTTGAGGGTTATACCAAAGAATGTATAAACAATAACGAGGGGGAGATTACCGAGATTTGCGCCGATGGTGTAGTTTTTGAGCGAGATTCCCATTGCGCCGAAAAGAAGGCTCGATAAATCTCCCGGCATGATGCCCGAAAGCTTTACTGCAAAGGTCATTTCCGTTTCGTTTGCGCCGGCAAAGTCATCGATTTTCTTTATTGCCCTGAACTTGTCCTTGAGCGTTACAACCATGCCTGCTCCCGTAAATTTACCGAGAAAATAGGGGATAAAAAGACTGAGAAAAACAGAAATAATATTAACGAGCAGGGCAATCCGGAAATTCGGCATTATGTAACCGCATACGGAGAAAACAACCGCAGGCGGAAAAACGAGTGCAAAGGATTTGACAACCGAAAAAACGATGATT
>CALAQQ010000279.1 GCA_937888485.1 uncultured Clostridia bacterium | reverse complement strand
CTTTATTTCAAATTTCACGAAATCATACGGAGGATTAAAAAAATGAAAAACAACAAGCTTATACTGACCCTTGGGGCTCTCGTTATACTATCTGCGATACTGTTTAATTTCGGCGGCTGTGTTGCCTCCAAGATGAACGAGAATTTAAACGAACAAGCCCTTGAACAAGTAGAAAATCACGATGGTAAAAAAGGGTTTTCAAAAAACGAATTTGCATCTCTCTTTGCACTGTTAGACGGAAAACTTTTGAATGGTAAATTTAATTTATTTAAAGCATTTAAACATTCATTTACCCAATATCTTTCTATTTTATTTTCAGACATATACATTGCCGCAAGAGTTGGATATTTATTCCAATTAAGCGGAGGCATGTCTACTTGATGATAATTTTTAACTACTACTTTTGGAATTGTCTGATTATGTGCTAATGAATAATTTTCTATTTTATTATATATTGGCAATAAGTTTTTATCATATTGTTCTTCAACAATTGGAGATGCTATTATCATCTTTAATCGTTGTATATTCTCAAATCTAATTTGCGGGAAAGTACCAGAACGGGTCTCCGCTTCTTGCTGTAAAAAATCTATAATCTCATTAGAGGTTAAATACTGATACAATCGTAAATTATTAATATTCCTACACCTAATAACCATCAGTTTGGTCGATACTACATAATCATTAGCTTCGAAATTCACAAATGCGAAATGCTTATTAATAGGTCTAATTTCACTATATAGAATATCGCCTTTTCTTATTGATTTCTTTGCTTGACCAGGCATTTCATTAATTGGCATATAATTATTATGCAAATAAATAAAATTTATAATATAAGCAACGACAAAACGTTATACACGGGGACAGTACAAAAAGCAATTGACGAATGTATTGTAAACGGTGGCGGTATCAGAGAAAATATCAAGAACGGTGCAAAGGTTATTCTTGAAAACGTAACCAAGGGCGAAAAATATGAGCTTGCATATGATTATTCCGACAGACAGACCGCAATGATTCTTGACGGCGGACTTCTTAACTACACAAAGAATATCGGCAAATAAGGAGATATAAAAATGACAGAAGTACAGATTAAAGCTGCTCTTGAAAAGTTTGAAGCTCTTATCAGAGAACAGGACGCAAGAAGCGAAGCTATCAAACAGCAGGGCGATTTCATTGATTATTCAACTCTTGATAAGCTCACAATCGGTGTTTGCGGTGGCGACGGAATCGGTCCCATTATCACAAACGAAGCTGCAAGAGTTCTTGAATTTCTTCTTAAGGAAGATGTTGAAAACGGCAAAATCGAATTCAAGACAATCGACGGTCTTACAATCGAAAACCGTGTTGCAGTTAACAAGGCAATCCCCGATGACGTTCTTGAAGAACTCAAAAAGTGCCCTGTTATCCTCAAGGGACCCACAACAACTCCCCAGGCAGGCGATCCCTGGCCCAATATCGAATCTGCTAACGTTGCAATGAGAAAGGCTCTTGACCTTTTTGCAAATCTCCGTCCCGTAAAAGTTCCCGAAGAAGGAATTGACTGGACATTCTTCCGTGAAAACACAGAAGGTGCATACGCAGTCGGTTCAAAGGGTGTTAACATCACAGATGACCTTGCAATGGACTTTGTTGTTACAACAACAGAGGGTACACAGAGAATTGCAAGACTTGCATATGACTATGCAAGAAGAAACAAGAAGGACAGAGTTTCAATCATTCAGAAGGCTAACGTTATCAAAACAACAGACGGTAAGTTCCTCAATCTCTGCAAAGAGGTCGGCAAGGAATATCCCGAAATCACAACCGATGAATGGTATATAGATATCACAACGGCAAAGCTTATTGATAAGAAGAGAAGAACAGACTTCAAGGTTTTCGTTCTTCCCAATCTTTACGGCGATATCATCACAGACGAGGCTGCTGAATTCCAGGGCGGCGTAGGCACTGCAGGCAGCGCAAACATCGGCAAGAAATACGCTATGTTTGAAGCTATCCATGGCTCTGCACCCAGAATGATGAGAGAAGGCAGAGGACAGTATGCAGACCCCTGCTCAATGCTCAGAGCGGCTGTTATGCTCCTTTCACACATCGGCAAGCAGGCTGAGGCAGACAAGCTTGAAAGAGCTCTCGACATCTGCATGTACGAAGAAAAGAAACTTAAGATTACAGGCAGAGCAGACGGCGCAACCTGCGAGGATTTCGGCAACTACGTTATGGAAACTCTTACAACTCTTTAATATAAGCAAAAATCCCCGAAAAGGCTTTAACCTTTTCGGGGATTAATTATTAATCATCTATTTCTTTCAACAATCCTTCTTCAACAATACCGACATATTCTTCAGTAACAACAAGTCTTTCTCCACCATAATACAATCCAGGAGAATAAACCTTTTCATTTTTCGATAATGTATCAACAACCGTCCATTCATCCGTATAATATTCTCTTTCTTTTATATCGGCATCTGAAACCGCGTAATAGTTCTTTTCTGCATTTTCTGGCAAAATATACGATTTTTCTGTACTCTTCATATACATATTGCCGTCATCATCACAAGCAATTGTATATATCCATTCTTCAAGGTATCCTCTATTATCCCAACCAAGAGCTTCAAAACAGTCATTTTGCTTAGTCAAAAAAGTATAACTACCGTAATAATATCCATACCATCCCGAAACAGCCCTGACAATATATAAGCCGTCTTTTTCCTTTACATCACACATATACGGCATTCTTGACTCTTCGCCTCTAAACTCATTAATGCCGCAAACAACCAGTTTATTTTCAGGCAAATAAGCAAACCTGAAATTATATTTATAATTAAAATCTTCAAACGGACTTTTTTCGCTGTTAGCAATTACGCTGTACTCCTCAAAATCATCCTTGTCTATAACGCCTGCATCAGGCCCGAAAAGCTTAATGAGATATTCGTTTATCTTCGGAATATCTGTTACAAAATACTCATGGAATCTCATTTCTTCACTGTAACTCATCATTTCCGCCTGAGCTTTTTCGACTTGTTTGCTTTCAAAAAAATCATATCGTTCTAAACGGCAATCATATCTGTCAGAACATCCATAAAGAACATCATTCAAAATAACATTTGCAGAAGAATCCCATTTATCGTAATCTTCATAACCGAATTCCATCGGAATTGTCTCCGATAATTTTAAAAGCAGTTCTTCATCAAATCTTTTCTCGAAATCTGTTTTATTGATTTTGTATCTGTATTCTCCGTCATCAATAATTATTTCACCCGCTTTTGCATGAGTCATAGGTTGGGTTGTTGTAATTATCTCTTCTGTTACAATTTCTTCGGTTAAAGCTTCTGTTGTTTCTGATATAGTTTCAGAAACTGTTGTTGTCTCTTCTTCATTTGAACGGTCATTTGCACAGCAATTTAAGACTCCGAAAATGAGACAGAAAATACATAAAATAGCAATTATTCTTTTCATTTTTACACCTCCATTTTTTCTTTAATTTAATTATAGAGCAAATAAATCTAGACTGTCAAATTACAAATAATTACACTACAATTACATTTATGTAACAAAAAACTCAACTCCCGAAAACTTCGAGAGTTAAGTGATTTTTATTTATTGATTATCGGTGTTACAACAGGTTTGCCTTCACGGTCAAGCAGCGGAGTCAGACCGCCTGCATAACCATTTGCAACGAAGAGATAATTCACTCCAGTCTCTTTATCAACATAAATCATCGCTCCGCCTAAATCCTGTGAATATGTCTTTTCAAATCTTTTTTCTTTTGCCATTTTATTCACCCTCAGCTTACGGAATAATCGCTTGCTCTTTCAAGGTGGGCATTATCGCCGTAGCCTTTGAGCCTGTAAACATTATCTCTTGAAGGACAGAACATTTCGAGAGTACCTTTTTCCGCACCGCTTACCATGAGCATAAACTGCGTTATTGCAGGAATAAGAAGTGAGAAATAACCTTCGTGTGTAACGGAATTCCACATTGAAAATGCAAACGTTGCGCAGTTTCCGCCGAAGCCCCAATAGTTGGGATAGCTGAGGAGTCTGGTGTGAAGAGTGTCAAGCTCATCGGCATCAAGCTCGGTGGACTTTGACCACACCTTATCCATGCGGTTTTTAGTGTTTTCTTTATACGCTTCAATATTATAGTATATTCCCCATCCGTCATTAACGGAGAATGAAAACACACCTACGGAAACACCTTCACCGACGGGAATCTCATAATGACCGACCTGAATAGGTTCATCGGAATTATTATGAATATAAATCCATGTGTGACCCGAAATCGGCCATACATATATTGCCGAGCAAAGTGAAAGAGTTGCTACGCATCCGTCATTATTATCGGTTTCTTCTTCCGACTTCGGAACATCAGATTCTTCATCAAAAGGAATGTTTTCTTCCGCAATGACACTTGTCTGTTCAATATCTTCAGATGCAAACGCAACGGAAGGAATGCTGAAAGCAATCATCATCGCAACGAAAACAGCAATAATTTTTTTCATATCAAACACTTCATTTCTTTTTTATAATCGCACCGACAATACCCGCGGCAACGGCAGAACCCGCAAGAACGGTCATCTTTGTTTTTTCGAGCTCATCAGCATCCCAGAAATATCTGAGCTTTGAGGCAACTCCTCTTCCGCAAAGGTCTGCATAATTGAAGAAATAGGTCATATAGTTTTCGGGGTCTCTTTCGTCGATTTCAAATATTCTGACGCCTCGCATTTCACCGCCGTAGCAACGGAAGGAAGCACATGAGGTCTGAATGAAATCTATACCTTTATATTTACCCTCAAAACAGTTTACATGGTCATGACCCGAAACAATACCCTTTACATCTCCACATTCAAGTGCAGCATCAAAAAGACCCGCCGATTCTTCAAGAATGCTAGGATATTCAAGCATCGTTCCTCTTGCGATATCAGGTCTGAGTCTGCACCAACCTCTTTTATGAGTAAGTACCGCCCCGACATCATTAGGTCCGCACTGCTCAATAAGATTGGTTATTTCGGGAAGAGGAATATGCGCAAACATAAGTGAGGGAACAGGATTTCCGCCGTTCTCTTCTTTAAGTTTTGCAGATGTCTGCTTATACCATTCAACTGTTTCCGGTTTTATCGCCGTATAACATTTATCCTCATATTTATCATACCATGCACAGTCGAGCATCCAGAGATTGAACATCACCTTTTCACCGTCACGGGAATATACGGGGATATTATACGTGTCACAGTCAACCTTTCCGTTGCGGGTATTCATGGGCAGACACATTGAATAGCTTCTGTAAATATCCGCCTGCTCATCCTTTGAAACAGCGTTCATGTCATCGTGATTGCCGTAAATCATCGCAAACGGAATTTTTCTTTTTTCAAGCGGTGCACAGATATGGTGAATTGACTCCTTCATAATCTGCATTGTTGCCGCCTTACCGCTTGCTATCTGGCGGTTACCGAATCTTGCATCAAGAAGATGATTGCCGAGAATATTATCTCCCGTAAACAAAACAAGGTCGGGTTTTAAAAGGTCATAAGCATTATCAAGCATTTTAACCATTGCTTTACGGACATATTTCATGTCCTGCGGGTCACTTACCTGCATAACAACAAGCTTACCCGACGAATTGAATTTCACTGCATTGGTATTTTTCATAAAAACCTCTTATTTGCCTGCAAGGCGTTTTTCTCTTTCAACAAGAAACTTTGAGTTCTTTGGAACAACAAAATTCATACCCTTTTCAATAAGCTCAAATGAAGTGTCTGTAACAAACTTGCATTCACCGTCAACATTAACGGCAGCAGGTGTATCACTGTGGATGGTAAGCTTCTTGCCCCTCTTAAAAGTTGTGATATCCCAGTCAAGATGCTCACCCCTCTTATATTTGTTAAGAAGCGTCACAAGTTTTAATCTGCTCATATTTGCTTCAACAATAACAAAATCAAGAAGTCCGTCATCCGGCTGTGCAAGAGGGCCTGCCATAAATCCGCCGCCGTACCATCTTGAATTTCCGCAGAAACAGAAAAGACAGTCCTTGGAAACAACCTCATCATCGTCAATTGTAATGGTAAATTTATTGTGGAACTTTTTCAAAATAGCATAAAGGCATCCGAGATAGTATGCACCTTCACCTGTTACAAGGGGAAACTTTTTGATTTTGCCCTGCATAGCGCAGACTTCGGCATCCATGCCCATTGAGCACTGATTGATTGCGATTTCATTTCCGCATTTGATAAGGTCAAGTTCAACGGGCACACCTTCAATCTGGTTTTCGAGTTCAAGAAAATCTTCCTGACTGCCAAAAAGACGGATAAAATCGTTACCCGAACCAAGGGGAACAACAGCAACCTGAACATTTTTATAACCGTATGCACCGTTTACAACATCATAAAGTGTTCCGTCACCGCCACAAGCATAGAAACGAAGTTCTTCTCCGCTCTTTGCTCTTTCTTCAACATATTCAATGCCGTCACCCTTCTTTTCCGTGATATACACTTCGTAGTCAAGTGAATATTTCTTTGCAACGGCTTCAATTTTCGCTTTAATAAAACCAAGAGATTTACCCTGACCTGCCGCAGGGTTGATAACGAAAATGTGTTTCATTCCAAATCTTCCTCCCATTATTTAAAATACATGAACAACTGACATTTAATCATGCCGTTATACAGCTTTCTTCTCTTATCGGCTTTTCTTCCGAAAGCCTTTTCAAACTCCTCATCGGGGCTGATAATACTGTATGACCAGCCTTTTTTCTGTTCAAAAACCTTGCCCATGGATTTGTAAATCGCTTCACATTCAGTTATATCAAGAAGTCTTTCACCGTAGGGCGGATTGCAGATAACCGTACCTCTGTCTGATTCGGGAGCGAATTTTGCAACATCCGCAACCTTGAAAGTGATTTTATCGCTGACACCCGCTCTCTGTGCATTGACCTTTGCAATTTCAATCGCCTTTGCATCAAGGTCAGAACCGTAAGCCATGAAATCATCACATTCTCTGACAAGACTTCTCGCTCTTTCTCGTTCCTCATTCCAAACATTTCTCGGAATAACCCCGAATCTCTCCGCAGAAAAACTTCTGTTGATACCGGGAGCGATATTCGCCGCCATCATTGCACCCTCAATAAGAATTGTCCCCGAACCGCACATAGGGTCATAAAGCTTATGATAGGGTCTCAGATGCGAAAGGTTACAAAGTGCTGCAGCAAGAGTTTCCTTAATCGGAGCGTCGTTGGCATCAAGACGATATCCTCTTTTATGAAGACCGTAACCTGATGTATCAATAAGAAGGGAAACCTTGTCCTTCATGATTGAAAACTGAATCTGGTGAACAGGTCCGGTTTCTTCAAACCATTCAATTTTATATTTTGATTTAAGTCTTTCAACAACAGCTTTTTTGATAATTGCCTGACAGTCGCGGGTGCTGAAAAGACCCGAATTGATTGAATAACCCTTGACGGGGAATGCATCAAGAGAACCTATCCACTCCTCCCAGGGGAGTTTTTTTGTTCCCTGAAACAGCTCTTCAAAGCTTCTTGCTTCAAATGAGCCGACAAGAATCTGCACTCTCTCTGCATATCTTGAGCAGATATTCACTCTTGCAAGTATATTTTCATCACCGCTGAAAAGTACTCTGCCGTTTTCTGCATTGACATTCTCTGCACCGAATTCTTTAAGTTCCCCCGCAATAAGGGATTCCATGCCTAAAAGACAAGGTATTACAAAATCAATTCTCATTATATCTCCTTAAAAATGGCGGGAACCGTTCGATTCCCGCCAATATTCAATCAATAGTAATTTCCGGTATATGATTACTCAATCTCAGGTGTGATAAGACCGTAGCCTCCGTCATTGCGCTTATATACTACGCAAACTTCTCCAATTGATTCCTCAATAAACACATAGAAATTATGGTCAACGAGATTCATCTGAAGGATAGCTTCGTCAACGGACTGGGGTTTAAGGTTTACGGTTTTCTTTCTGACAAGCTCAAAATCAACTTCTTCCGGAATATCTGCTTCATCCGCAAACGCATCAAAGCTTGCCGCACGAAGTTTCTTTTCGATTCTGGTCTTGTTCTTCCTGATTTGTCTGATAAGGGTGTCAACACATTTGTCGAGAGCTTCGTTCATGTTTTCGGCTCTCTCCTGAGCTCTGAAAATCATACCGTTATTCTTTACGGTAATTTCAACCGATTGTGATGACTTCTCAACAGTTACCGTAATTTTCGCCTCCATGTCGGAGCCGAAAAAGCGCTCAATTTTGGCGAGCTTCTTTTCTGCATGCTCTTTGAAAGAGTCTCTGGGTGAGCACTTGCGACCTGTAATTGTGATTTTCATATAGTCATCCCCTTTTGTAGCTATTGAAGTCTTTAACTTCATCTACATTGTAGCATATATGCACAAAAATTGTAAAGGGGTTTTTGAAAATTTTTATTATTTTGTCTAATTTTTTTAACAGTTTGTTCAGATTACCATGCTTTTATGGCGGGTAACATGGCATCCTACGTTGAGTGCAACGGGTAAACCTGCTATATGGGTGGGTTTTGCTTCTATGGCAACACTCAAAGCTGTGGTTTTTCCTCCGAAACCCTGAGGACCGATATTGAGAGCATTGACCCTATCAAGGATTTCTTTTTCCATATCAGAATAGTATGAATCGGTATTGCTTTCGCTCACATTTCTGCAAAGCGCTGTTTTGGCAAGCAGAGCACACTGTTCAAAAGTACCGCCTATTCCGATTCCCAAAACCATCGGCGGACAAGGATTGCTGCCTGCAGTTTTAACTGATTCAACGATATAGTTTATTATATCCTCCCTTGTTGCGGATGGGGTAAACATCTTAAGACAGCTCATATTTTCACTACCGAAGCCTTTGGGAGCAACTGTCAGCTTTATTTTATCGCCGTCAACAATGCGTGTATGGATAACCGCAGGTGTATTGTCACCGGTATTTACTCTTCTCAATGGGTCTTTCACAACAGAGCAACGAAGATAGCCCTCTGTATATCCTCTTGAAACACCTTTGTTGACAGCATTTTCAAAGCTGTCTCCGACAATATGAACATCCTGACCGATTTCCGCAAATATAACAGCCATTCCCGTATCCTGACAAATGGGAATGTCAAGCTCTCTTGCAGCGGAAATATTCTCCGTCAGAGTTTTCATTATGCTTGCAGGCAATTCATCGCATTCACAGCCTGCACAGTATTCAATTCTTTCTTCAAGGTCATGCGGAAGCTGCTTATTGGCAAGAATACACATATCACGTACAGCCCGCTCAATAACAGCTGCATCTATTTCGCGCATTATATCACCTCTCATAAATCAGAGTGAATATTAAAAAACGGAGGCACTGCCCCCGTTTGAAAATTACTTTGCACCTCTGCGGGAATAACCTGCACTGCCTCTTTTGGAGTCACTTGCTCTTTTGAGGTCAGTCATTTTTTCATCGCTTATAGCCTTAAATCTTGCCATCATATCTTCAAATGACTGCTTTTCACCTGCGGGAGGAGCACTGCTCTTCTGACCGTTCCATACATTGGGAGCCGGACGTTTTTCACTTCTCGGCTTCTGGGGCGGTCTCTGAGGGCGCTGTTCCTTTTCCTTGGGCTGCTCAGTCATCTTTCTGATTGAAAGGCTGATTTTTCCTTCGGGTGAAACGGAAATAATTTTTGCCTTTACTTCCTGACCGACGGAAACATGCTCTCTTATATCTTTAACATAGTTGGGAGCTACTTCGGAAATATGTATCATACCGGTTTTTCCGCCTTCAAGCTCAACAAAAGCTCCGAAATCAGTCAAGCCGGTAATCTTGCCGCTTACGATTGCACCTTCTTCAAATTGCATACAGTTAAAATGTCCTTCC
>CALAQQ010000278.1 GCA_937888485.1 uncultured Clostridia bacterium | reverse complement strand
CATTAAAACGCACAAAAATCAAGGCAGAATATTTGATGTTTTAATAATTGTAATAACAGAAAAATTATTGTATTATTATTAATAGGAGTGATTACTATGAACTGCAAATCAAATCCCGAAGCTGTTTTTAAAAAGCTTTTCGGCAGTACCGACTATGATATTGAAATCGTTTATGAGAATTCAAAGCTTGTCTGTTACTGCGAAAAAACTCACAGAGTCACCGATGAAAAATATATTCTTTCCGTTTCGGGTAAAGATGTTAAAATATGTTGTTCATCCGAAAAAGGTGCGTTTTATGCGTTCTGCGACCTTGCACGGCGCATTGATGAAAATATGCTTTCTGACGGTGAATACATATGCTCACCATCGTTTGCCGTCAGAGGTTATATCGAAGGCTTTTACGGCACTCCGTGGAGCCACAAAAGCCGTAAATCTGTTATGATGCTTATGGCGAAAAACAGAATGAACACGGTTTATCACGCACCGAAGGATGACCTTTATCACCGTGAAAAATGGCGAGAAGAATATCCCGAAGATGAGCTTGAAAAGCTAAAAAATCTTGTTGACCAAGCTTCGGAATACTATATGGATTTCTGTTGGTGCATTGCACCGGGGCTTTCAATTAAATATTCCGATGAAGCCGAGTTTGACGTTCTCATTGAAAAAACAAAGCAGCTTTATTCAATCGGAATTCGCTGTTTCGGTCTGCTTCTTGATGATATTGATGAAGAGCTTGCTTTTGCTGAAGATAAGGCAGCTTTCGGCGAAACTGTCAATGCTCATATTGATTTGATAAACAGATATTATTCCGCATTAAAAGAGTTGGATTCATCAATCCGCCTGACCGTTTGCCCTACCCTTTATCACGGCAAGGGCAATGAATACTATATCTCAAAGCTCGGCAAAAATATTTCTCCGCTTGTTTCCGTTTTCTGGACGGGCAGGGATATCTGCTCACGTGAGCTGACAAGCCCCGAAGCGGTAAGATTTATTGAGGGAACACATCACAAGCCGCTTTATTGGGATAACTATCCCGTAAACGACTGCTCGATGTATAACGAAATGCATATTTCACCGATTATCAACCGTGACCCCGATTTGTATAAGTATTCCGAGGGCATCATTGCAAACTGCATGGAATATGCCGAGTGTTCGAAAATTCCGCTGATTACCTTTGCGGATTACCTCTGGGACAGCGAAAATTATGATTCGCAAAAATCCTGGGTGGGTGCAATAAGGCAGGTTGTCGGAAAAGAAAATGCAGATGATTTCATTGTATTTGCCGACCATCTTTATACCTCTTGCCTCAAGGATGCAAATTCAAGGCGGATGTATGAGGCTTTTGACGGAATTGAAGAAGCATTCAAATCGGGCAACAAAGAAAAGGCGTTTTCTCTTGCAGAAGATTATCTTGGCAGAATGAATGCGTGCAGAGAATATCTCAAACGTGATTTGCCGATTTGCCGTGAACTTACAAAATGGTCGGAAAAATATTATGTTTCATGCGATATCATGAACACAGTATTTGAATATATAAAAACGAAAGATGAAAAGCTGATTGAGGAATTGCATTCGCTTATTGAAAAATACGATGCAATGCCTGCAAGGCTTTCAAATGACGTCAACATCCGTGCAGAGCTTAAAAACCTGCAAAATTTTTAAAAAGGAGAAATTAAAATGGCAGTAGTTATCAGATGGATTTCGGCAATTATGGCGGTGCTTATCGGCTTACCCACACTCCTCGGCGCGGTTTTCAAAAGCGTTGCAAAGGTAGGTTACGTTGACAGACCCGTCACGGAAATTTCGGAGAATTTTCTTGAAGGGAATGCAGAATTTATTGACGAAGCAAAAGCAGATTTCTGGTCTGCAGGCTTTGCACGCAGAGTTCTCACTCCCGATGATATTGATGAAACAAGATATTTCCTCGGCGGCTTTCTTAAATTTCCCGCACAGGAAGCAACGGGTGTTGTTGACGATTTATGCGTAAGAGCGGTTGTGCTTGACGATAATTCGGGCAGAGGTGCCGCAGCATTTGCGTGGATTGACGGCATCGGCTTCATGAACGCAGATATCAAGGAAATCCGTGAAAAGCTCGCTGATATTACGGGCGACGGCAAACTTATCAGTATTGATGTCGGCTCAACTCACGCCCACAGCGCAATTGATACCCAAGGTCTTTGGGGCAATATTCCCAAGAGTGGCAGAAATCAGGAATACATTGATTCTGTAATTCAGAAAACAGCCGATGCAATCAGAGAGGCATATAATAACCGTTCCGAAGGTATGCTTTATTATTCATCAAAGGCTTGCCCCTCAATGTTCTACGACGGCAGAAACCCCTATTCAATTGACGATAAAATTCACCTTTTCCGCTTTGTACCCAATACAGAAGGCAAAAAGGATATTTACATCACAAATTTCGGTGCACATCCCATTAATCTCGGTTGGAGCAACACAGAGCTTTCGGGTGATTTCCCGTATTACATCGAAAAAGAAGTAACAACCGAGAAGAATGCCGATTTCATCTTTATTCAAGGTGCAATCGGTGGCGCAATTCACGCTGATATGGGTCCTCAGAACGGAATTCCCGAAGATTTGACTAGCTTTGAAAAAATGAAGGAATACAGCAATATTGTTGCCGATATACTTTATGATCTTGCAGAAAAAGGCGAAGTTGTTGAGCCCATTCTCAACGTCAGACATGCTCAGGTTGATTTTGAAGTGAACAACTTCATTTTCCTCCTTGTTGCAAGCGCTGACCTTTGCAACGTTACCCCGTTCAAGGAAGACGGTAAGATTTATCTTTCAAGCGAAATCGGCTATGTTGAAATCGGCAAAAACATAAAGATTGTTGAAGCCCCCGGCGAAGCTCTTCCCGAGCTTATTTACGGTGGATTCTATTCGGCTGATGAAGCATACAACGGAACTGAATATCCATATGAAGGAATCGCTACCTGCTTTGACGAGGACGATAAAGTTCTTGTTTTCGGTCTTTGCAACGATGCGGTTGGTTATATTGTTCCCGATAACGATTACAGTTCATCAGGCGATGAGGGTCACTATGAAGAAACCGTTTCAACGGGTTCAAAAAGTGCAACCGCATTCTCAAAAGCATTCTTTGAGCTTCTTAAGGTATGGGGGTAATTCATAATGGAATTTCTGCGTTTTCTGAAGCTTCCCGAATTGGTCAGAGGGATAATATCGGGCTTGCTTTCTCTGATAATTCTTTTTGTTCCCAATTCAACATACACAACCGTTGAAGAAACTTCAAAGTATATGCTGACAGGCGACGAAACGTTTTCATATAACGGCGAAAAGTGGAGCGTCGGCTTTGCAAAAGATGTTCTCACGCCCGATGACATTTCCGAAGAAGCTTATTATATCGCAGGCTACAACACAAACAATCCTGCAAAATCGGTGCTTGATGATATGTATGCCAAAGCGGTTTATCTTGACGATAACAGCGGCAGAGGCGGAGTTGTCATTTGCGCGATTGACTGCGTTGGCATAAGCCGCAAGGATATAAACGATATAAGAAAAATCGTTATTGAAAGCGGCAAAATTCCCGATATCAAATCAATCAACATCTGCGCGACACATACCCATTCCGCTATTGATACGCAAGGACTTTGGGGCAAAAATTTCTTCTCCGACGGCAAAAACGAGGAGTTTATGAACCGCCTCAAAGAACTGACCGCAAAAGCAATTATCGATGCATACAACACAAGAAAAGAAGGCAGTTTATATTTCGGCACGGCGGAAACAGAAGAACTTCTGCTTGATACAAGAACACCTATTGACTACGATGCAACAATCACAAGAATCCGTTTTGACCCTGCAGACGGCAGCGACGATACTTACATAGTGAATATGGCTTGCCACGCAGAATGTCTCGGCGCAAGAACAACCGTTGTCAGCGCAGATTTTCCTGCATATATGGAAAAGGAAATAGTTGAACAGACGGGCGGTGCAAACGTTGTTTTCATAAACGGAGCTATCGGTGGACTTATCACCTGCGAAAAGCTTGATGATATTCTGCGTAACTTTGAGCTTGGTCTTGAATATGTCAAGGAATTCGGCAAGGATGTGGGCAAAGTTGTTATGAGCATAAATAATGAAATTGCCCTTGAGCCTGCAATCAACGTCAAAACCGAAGCGTTGGAAATAAAATGCGATAACACCGCACTTCTGCTTGTGCGTTTTCTCGGAGTTCTCAACAATGACGTTGCCAAGGATAAAGACAAAAACATCTCTATCATTACAGAGGTTTCATATATGGAGCTCGGCAACAGACAGATAGGTGTTTATATGATTCCGGGTGAGCTTTCACCCGAACTCGAAAGCGGCAACTTCCTTCCTGCCAAAGAAGCTGCAAACGGCACGGAAGCTGATTATAAGCCCCTTGCGGAAATGTCACGATGTGAGCATAATTTTGTTATCGGTCTCTGCAACGATGAAATCGGATATATCATTCCAGAAAATGATTTTCTTCTTCACGAATGGTTACCGTATTTCGACAATACCGATGATGAAAACGGCAGAAGACATTACGAAGAAACGAACGCCCTCGGACCCAATACAGCAGGAGCAATTCTTGATGCTATGGATATACTGATAAAATCAGTTGAAAAATAAATGAATCCCTTATGAATCACAGAAAGGTTCATAAGGGATTTTTTTTATCAATATAGATACCAATTTTTTGACAATCTTTGCCATTTATCAACTTTTTTCTGTTCCTCGGCAATGAAAATTTCGGGGTCAAAATCAGACTTTAAGATTTTATCCGTTCCGAGAAGATTTGTTATGAACGCATCAAATTCAAACTCCGAATGAGTTTTTCTGATTGCGTCAAGCAGTCTGATTCCTACTGCAAAAGGTGAAAATGTATCTCTGTCGGTAATATGAAGCTGAATACCGTGACAAAAGCTGTCCTTATAGTCTGAAAACGTCGGTGTAAATGAACATTCACGAAGAATAACTCCGTCTTGCTGACCGATTCTTTCAATAACAGCTTTACTGTCAAGCCACGGTGCACCTATCATTTCAAACGGTTTGGTTGTACCTCTGCCCTCAGAAAGGTTTGTTCCCTCAAAAATGCAGGTGCCGATATATGCGAATGCCGTATCAACGGTTGGTATATTGGGTGACGGCTGAATAAAAACAAGATCGGTATCGTCATAATACATATCCCTTCTCCAGCCTTCCATAGGAACGACCGTCAGATCACAGCCTATATTTTCCGTTTCATTCATCATAAGGGCAAATTCACCTATTGTAAGTCCACACCGTGTCGGAGTCGAAAATCTGCCGACAAATGATGAAAAATTCCTGTCAAGGATTGTTCCCTCCGCTTTCATTCCGCCTAAGGGATTCGGACGGTCGAGAACAACAAACTTAACACCGTTTTCGGCGCAAATCTTCATTGTGTCCGTCATGGTGTAGGCGTAGGTATAAAACCTTGCGCCCACGTCCTGAATATCAAAAATTACGGTATCAAGTGATGCGAGCACTTTTTCGCTTTCCGATATGTCGTCAGCAAACAAACTGTAAACGGGCAGTCCCGTTTTCTTATCGGTATATGACAGTATATCCTCTCCTGCCTGCATATCGCCTCTGACCCCGTGTTCGGGTCCGAAAAGGGCAACGAGATTGCACTTATCTTTAAGCATATCCACAGTTGAAGAAAGGTCACGCAGAACGCCCGTAGGGTTGGTAATAAGTCCGCAGTTTCCTTGAAAATCATATCCGTTTTTTGCAACAACGTCAGCACCGCACAGAATTTTTTGTTTTGACTTTTTCATATTCTTTCTTCCTTAAATTAATCAAACAGAAGTCTTTTTTATATTCTACATCAATCGCATCACATTTGTAAATAGAATAATTGTATACAGTAGTTCTTTATACATCGAAAAAATTAAATTTAACAAATTCCAATTTGTAGAATTAAAATCCAAATTCATATAATGAAAAAACCACTTCACTGTGCATCAGGCATAATGGAGTGGTTTTTCAGTTACATTTTCTTGTTATAAAATCCGTTTGTGTCAATTCGCAGCAGCTTTATAGCTTTGTTGACCAGCGATGAAAAATCGTTGCGAGTCAGCTTCATAACGCCTTTGATAAGCGGTGATACTTTGAAGCCTGCCATTGCATTGACTGTTCCAAGATAGAAGTCATCGGGGAATCGGGCATCTTTATCTTTCGGCACGCTGTCTACCGTTTCAAACAGCCATTCAAGAAGCTTTGAACGCATATCGGCAATAACGGTTTGGTATTCGGGATTGTCAATTTCGTTTGTTTCTTCGCCTTTTGACAAATCATAGAATTCATCGGTTTCGTAAAGGCGCATAACGTATTTATAATCCTTGGTGCGGATCATAACCGCCTTTGTGTGCTGACCGTCATTTTTCTGCTGAATGCCTATTCTGGGCGCATATTCATCGGCAACAACACCGAAATAGTTTTCGACCTCTTCGGTGCAATGTTTCTCATTCTGAAGTCTGCCGCCCTCAGAGCAAACAAAATCACGCACCGATACTGTTTTATCGGCAATTGTTTCAACAAGAGAACGACCGAAATGGGTATATGATGCATCGGTTTTCGTTATATCAAGAACAGTTGCAAAGAAGTCAACAAGCTCAACGGGATTTTCGTTTATGCCGCTGTCGGTCTGCATATATTTAGGCAGTTTTACGATAAGAGGAACATTCACAAGGCAGTCATCAAACAAATTCTGAGCTTTTTCGGGTATACCGTAATCAGCGGTAAAATCGCCGTGGTCGGAGAAAAAGAATATTGCAGCATTGTCATATCTGCCCGTATCTTTGAGTACCTGAATAATTCTGCCCGTCAGCTCGTCAATCCTTGCACATTGTGCGAGATATGTTTTGCGCAGTGCGGTTATATTTTCGGCATCCCAATCGGCAATTCCGAGTGCATCGCAGAGTTCATACTGCATTGACGGCTTTTTATCTTCGGGTTTTGAAGGTGCTTTTGCGGGCGGAATTTTTGATTCGTCAATCAAATCAAGAAATCTTTTTTCGGCATGATATGGCGGATGCGGATTGTTAAGACCTAGAAATGCAAAAATCGGTTCATTCGGTTTCGCTTTTCTGATTAAATCTTCACAGCCTTTTGCCCACACCCAATCGTTATCATGGCACATACCGTCAGCTTCAACGTTGGTTATTTCACCTCTGTAAAAACTCAGGTATCTTTTATCTCCCTTTTCGCCTCTGCCTTCATCCTTCGGCTTTTTGCCGCATTTGTTATAGATTTCGCTTGTGCATTCTCTTAGCCACTTTGTCTGCTGACCGGCAAGACAGTCACCTCTGCCACTCGTCCAGACGTAGTAACCGCTGTTTTTGAGTATACGGTAGAGATTATCTTCGCCCTGACGAAGCAAATAACTCATCGTTCTGTGACCATTTGTGTGCGGATAGGTACCAGTCATAAACGAGCATCTTGACGGCACACAGACAGGATTCTGACAGAAAGCGTTGCTGAAGCTGACTCCCTCATCGGCAAGAGAATCAAGATTCGGAGTGTATGAAGCAAGGTTACCGAGATGATGCAGAGAATCTGCCCTCATCTGGTCGGGATTGATAACTATAATATCGGGTCTGCGGTTCATATCTTCACTCCCTTTTTATTTGCCTGTTCTTCCATTTTGCGTGTGTATTCAGTCTCGTCACGCAGTTCTTTTTCAGCCTTTGTTCTTGCCTTTTCTTTCTGCTCATTGAACTTTTTCATATATTTCTTAAATTCAGCCTCATAGTTAAGTTTACTGTTCTTTGCACACTTTTCTTTGAGTTCGGCTTTGAAGGATTCAATCGCCTTGGCGTCAAGCTCTTCCTGAATGATTCTTGCTTTTTCGGCAGGCTCAACCCATTCCTCACCGTTTGCATTGCATTTGTCAATCTGGCGCTGACGGATTATCTTCTGAATTGAAGGTAATTTCAGTTCAACGTCAAGGAAATGCAGAAGAATTGCAAGACCTGCGTGAATGAATATATTCATACCGACAAACGCCCAGACAATTGCTGATATAACATTATCAGGCTGAGTTGTTATACAGTTGCCTGCGGCATCAAATTCAGGCTGAATATATCCTCTGATAAGGAGATTGAAAACACCTATGCTCAAGCCGACGGCAATAGTGTTCATAGAGTTGATAACGCTTGTTGCAACACCGTCACAACGGAAACCGTGTTTATATTCAATCTCATCAAACACACCTGCCATAAGTGCAGGGAAAACATAAGCGGCAGGCACGATGCCCATATTCATAATGAACTGACCGATAAGCACGGTAACAAGATTATCGGGGGCGATAAAAGTGATGATATCGCCGATTACGCAAAGAATGAATCCCGTTGCAGTAACGGTTTTTTTGCCGAATTTCTTTGAAAGAGGCCAGACGAGGAATATGCCGATACCCATTGGCAGACCGCCGATAACATTGAGAAGAGTTTGTGTTATACCGTCAGCATATGTGCTGCCGAGCACCCAGTTTGCATAGTAGGTCATTGCATTTGAACGGGTAAGCTGACCCACCCAATAGAAAAGCCAGAATGCAACGAGAATCCACCAGTTTTTGTTTGACATACAAGCCTTGATTTTTTCTTTGAAGGCTATGTTATCCGCTTCGGCTTTTTCGGGATTTTCAAGGGTTACTCGTTCTTTTGTGAAATAATATTCAAGAAGCATAACGGGCAGCATAACGATTGCCGCAACTGTCATAAACGTTACCCATGCATCAATATCGCCCTTGATTTTAGGCAGAACAAGCATTGGAAAAAGAAGAGCAACAAGAATGCCCGTTATTGCAATATTCGCAACGTTATTGAAAACTGCAAGCTGGCTTCTCTGCATATCGTTTCTTGTTGACAAAGGCACCATCATCATATGCGTGATGTTATACATCGTGAACGCAAAACAATAGTACAGATTGTATGTGAAAATTATGTAGACAGCCTTTACCGTAGTTGATGCGTGTGTCGGCACAAAGTAAAGCAGTATTCCGCAGATAACAACAAGCGGAACGGAAAGCAGAAGCCACGGTCTTGCTTTACCTTGAGCAGTTTTCGTTTTGTCGATAATTGCACCCATAATAAGATTAGTTATCGCATCAAGAATTTTTGAAAGTATGGGAAAAATTACAAGGAACATTCCACCCCATACTCCGCTCATACCGAGCTCATCGGTATAAAAAACGTTGAGAAATCCCTGCGCAAGAAGTGCATTGACAAGCAACGCTCCTGCAGGTCCGATAAGGTAGCCGAGAAATTTTTCCTTTCCGGTTGTGTTATAGCTCTGAATACAGGAATCAAATAATTTTGAGGATAAAACTTTCAAACCTTTCGCCTCCGTTGACAAATTTATTCGATTAAATTATACTACTGAATATAAAGATAATCAACAGACTGTTCGATAAGTAACTGCTTGTTATCGAACAGATACCAAAGGAAGTGTTCGTTAAATGGACATAAGAATAAAAAGAACAAAGAAGATGCTTGAAAATGCGCTTTTTGAACTGATGAAGGATAAACCAGTTGAAAAGATAACTCCGACGGAGCTTTGCAGAAAAGCAACGGTCAACAGAAACACGTTTTATTCTCATTATTCAAGCGTTTCGGAGCTTTATGAAAGCATTGAAAACAGCCTTATAAACTCCGTTGACGAATCTCTCAACGAAAGCAACACAACCGTTGAAGCGATAACAATAGTATGTCGTATGCTCAAAGCAAATCAGACCCTTTCAAACATCATTTTTTCAAAACACCTGAGTTCAAAAATAATGAACCGTGTATTTATTATGACAAACAGATTCAATATGAACAAAATGAAATCCGAGAGCAACAATCTCTCGGATAACTACAAACAGATGGTTTCGGCTTATACGATTATGGGCAGCGCCGCCGCACTTGAATGCTGGGTCAGAAACGGTATGCGGGAATCGCCCGAAGAAATAGCGGAATTCATCTGGAATATTTCCAAAAACGGCTCGTCGTTTGTGACGAAATAATTCGCATTAACAAACAGATTTTATGAGGTGCAAAATGTCATTCAGACTTATACTTATGAGCGAAAAAGAAATTCAGGTTGGTACAGTAGTAGCTTTACATTTCAAGGATTTATATATTTACCCATAAGTGCAAGTGGCTCAATTTCAATGGACCCGAGTAAGAAAACAGTTAGAGTTGGTTGGGAAAAAGAAGAAGATGCTGATAGTTATACATTACCTTCTTCTGGAATTAATGCAAGAACTGTACACATGGGTATCCCAACACCTCAAAAACTAAATAAAGTAATTGTCAAAGCAGATATAGAAATAGCAGAAATAAATAGTACAGTAAATGCTACAGATGTAACTGTTGCAAATAATGAAGATGCTTGTTTGTATACTTATTATACAGGTTCTATAAGTTCGTGCTCTGATTCATCTTTACCCTTCCCACAAAGTGGTGTAATAGATGAGAATTCAGAAAAGGTAGGTTATCCACAAGGCATAAGTATAGCTCAAAAAATACCTTTAGGTAACTCTCTAATAGGTAAGTCTCCTGGTGTAAGAAAAAATATCACGTTCAGAATACCCATAAGAAGCAGTAAATTTTTCAATAAAGTATCTATAGATAAAGAGACTAGTAAACTTGTGGAAACCGGATATTGGGGAATGACTACAATTGCCCAGAGTGGTAGATTTATAATAAATGTAGACATAAAAGAAGTTAAATTTTGTTAGGAGGAATTTCACTTATGTTTAAAAATTATGATAACTTATCTAAAGAATATATACCTAACATAATAAATAAATATTTATTCTATTCTCCAAGAGGAATATTAATAGATTATAATGATA
>CALAQQ010000277.1 GCA_937888485.1 uncultured Clostridia bacterium | reverse complement strand
AGAAGACTTGCATTATGCTTGTCATTGATTGCACCAAGTATCACTTTACTGGCACAGGATGCGAATGAAAAATCACAGGAGCCTACTCCTGTTCATTCTGTCAATGGTGACACTGCTGGTAAATCAGGTAAAACCATAGTTGGATATGGCGGACTTGATTATTACAATTTTGACAACGGAGGCTCCAATCTCAATTATTGGGGATTTACCTTGGGCGCATTTAGCTATGGAGGTGGAGGAGCTGACTTAAAACTGAAAACATGTTTTGATTCAAAACCAGGTAATGCAAAATTTGATACTTCATATTGAGGATATCCGTGATTTTCTAAAAATGTGACAGTTTCGGAATACATTTTTGCGGCCAGTTCTTCATCAAGAGCTTTAATGCCTTTTGCGGCAAAAACAGTTCCGTTTGAAAAGCAGGCAAAACAGATAATCAGAGCGAGCAATAAAGCAGATATTTTCTTGATGTTTTTCATTGATTTCACCTTTTTCATAAGCTATTTCTCCTCTTCTCCGAAAAGATTCAGGCTGGAATAGATATCCATTCTTTCCGAAGCTTCTTTTGCGACTTTTTGCGGACGGATTTTTGGGCGTCTGCCGAAAAGTGAGCGGATTATATATCTTCCTCCGAAGAAAATCCAACCAAGAGGTAGAAGAAATTTATATTTCCTTGCGGATTTCCAGTTTTTATATACAATGCTGTTGGCAGAGATGAAAAACTGCCTAAGCATAGAAATTTCTTTTTCGTTTTTGCTTGATATCAAAAGGCTTTCGTGGGCTCTGTCTGCATTCTTCTGACCGAAGTTTCCGCCGATGATTATATCGATGAGGATATAATCGGTAAGCTTCTTGTCGGCATCCTTTGCCCAGTCCATACCCGGCAAGCCAAGATATTCGCAGGAAATAAATGTCATTATTTTTGCTAAATTCCAAAGGCCGATATCTTTGAATGTTTTTTCGAACAGTTCAAGGAATTTTTCTTCGCCGACGGTATTCAGAAATACCGCCCAGTCGCACAGATGGCGAAGTCCGAGTCCGTCTCCCGTCAGGTGATGGCACATATGGAGAAGGATGATAAGACCATGATGGAATGTTGACGGCACGGTTATCTCGCCAAGTTCAGTCTGTACCTTTTCGGAATTTTCGAGAAGTCCCGAAAGATATTTTCTGACTTTAACACCCGTTTTTCCTTGCGGTATTCCCGACGGTTGAAAGTGCATTTCGCATCGGCATACCTTGCCGAGAAATACATCGTGGACATCGTGATTTTTGCCGTTTGATTCGTACCCGTTTTCTTCAAGAACTTTGCTTGCATCTTCAAAATTATCGGTGTCAACAAGAAAATCAACATCACCCATCGAGCGCATAAGCGGGTCGGGGTAATAGAGTGCAGAGGCAAAGCCTTTGAGAATCGTGCAAGGAATACCTGCATTTTTCATTATATTGCAGATGCGGATGTGCTCAAAATCAACCTTTGTGTTGTCTGCAAGGGTCTGACTGAGCTTCTTTTTGATGTATCCGCATTTTTCACTTTTAAGAATTTCGTTTTCTGAGTTATGAAATGCCATCAGAGTAACTGCCTGAGTGTATGCTTCGCACCAGACCGCATTCAGGTTGCCCTCATTGAGGTCAACCCTGCGCCCTGCGTCAAAAAGATTGTTGGCAAGAATATCCAGCAAAATCTTTTCGTGTTCTCTTAACTTGGCATTTTTAATACCCATTTATTCTTACACCACTTCAAAAAATGTATCAGGCTTATTCGGGTCAAACTGTTCGTTTGCCCACATAAGAGTTACGAGATTTTCCGTTTCGGAAAGATTTATAATATTGTGCGTGAATCCCGGGAGCATATGCACAGCTTCGGGTTTATCGCCCGAAACTCTGAATTCAAGCACCTTGTCAGTGCCGATTTCCCTCTGCTGAATAAGTGCAGTGCCCGAAACAACAATAAAGAATTCCCACTTTGTGTTGTGCCAATGCTGACCCTTGGTTATTGAGGGATTGCTGACATTAACCGAAAACTGACCGCAGTTTGCAGTCTTTAATATTTCCGTGAAGCTTCCTCTTGCATCGCTGTTCATCTTAAGAGGAATGCTTACCTTTTCTTCGGGGAGATAGGAAAGATATGTTGAATAGAGCTTCTTTGCAAATGAGTTATACGGAATTTCGGGCATAACGAGAGTCTGACTCTGCGCTTTGAAACTATCAAGAAGCTCAACAATTTCGCCGAGAGTTACCTTATGGGTAACAGGGAAAGAGCAGAATCTGCCGTCTTTAGTTTCTTTGCCTTCAAGGGCACCCAGCATTTCGTCAACGAAATCGTCGATATAGAGAAGCTCAAGCTCAACCGAGGGGTCGTTAACGGTTATGGGCAGGTCTTTTGCGATGTTGTTGCAGAATGTTGCAACGGCTGAATTGTAGTTGGGTTTACACCATTTGCCGAAAAGGTTGGGCAGACGGTACACAAGAGCCTTTGCGCTCGTTTCTTTTTCGTAGTCAAAGAGCATATTTTCGGCTTCAAGCTTGCTTTTGCCGTATTCCGAGCCTGCAAATCTGCCTTCAAGAGTTGCCTGCACCGATGACGAAAGCATAACGGGAGCTTTGTTTGAGCAGGCTTTCAGCTCATCAAGAACAATGCCGAGAATACCGAAGTTGCCCGAAAACTCGCTTGCTTCCTTGGGTCTGTTTATGCCCGCAAGGTGGAAAACAAAGTCTGCCTTTGAGCAGTAGCTGTGAAGCTCTTCGGGTGTTGAATCAATGTCATATTCAAAGATTTCGTCAATCTGAATTGACGGTCTTGTTTTGTTTTTGCCGTCTTTTATTGTGTAAAGATTTGCGACGAGATTTCTGCCTGCAAATCCCTTTGCACCTGTGATAAGAATGTTCATTAAAACTTTCTCCAAACCATCTTATTTACTATTCCCGTATAACTCTGGATGAGTCTTACGATTTTGTCGGAAACGTTTTTGTCGGTATAATCGGGAACGGGAATTGCAGAATTTTTATCGCAAGCAAGTTCCACTGCGGTTTCAACCGCCTGGAGCAGGCCGTTTTCGTCAATGCCTGCAAGTACAAAGCAACCCTTGTCCAGCGCCTCGGGGCGTTCGGTGGATGTTCTGATGCATACTGCGGGGAAGGGTCTGCCGATGCTGAGATAAAAACTGCTTTCTTCGGGGAGAGTACCGCTGTCCGAAACAACGGCGAATGCACCCATCTGCAAGCGGTTGTAATCAGAAAATCCGAGGGGCTCATGCATGATAATTCTCTTGTCAAGCACGATATCGGAATTCTCGAGTCTTTTTCTCGAGCGGGGATGGCAGGAATAGAGAATGGGCATATCATATTTTTCCGCAAGTGAGTTCAGAGCATTGAACAGCGAGCGGAAATTTTTGTCTGTATCGATATTTTCTTCTCTGTGTGCGGAAAGAAGAATATATTTTTTCTCTTCAAGACCGAGTTTTGAGAGAATATCGCTATTCAGAATCTTATCAATGTTTGCATCAAGTACCTCTGCCATGGGCGAACCCGAAACGTAGGTTCGCTCTTTGGGCAGACCGCAGTCTGCAAGATATCTTCTTGCGTGCTCCGAATATGCAATGTTTACATCGGAGATAATGTCAACGATTCTTCTGTTGGTTTCTTCGGGAAGGCACTCATCCTTACAGCGGTTGCCCGCTTCCATATGGAAGATGGGGATGTGAAGACGCTTCGCACCGATAGCCGAAAGACAGCTGTTGGTGTCGCCGAGGATAAGAAGAGCATCGGGCTTGATTTCTTCCATAAGCTCATATGAGGAAGCAATGATGTTGCCGACTGTCTGACCGAGATTATCACCCACGCAATTCAGATAAACATCGGGGACATCAAGGTTCAGATCCTCAAAAAAGATACCGTTGAGAGTGTAGTCATAATTCTGACCCGTATGAGCAAGCACGCAGTCAAAATGCTTACGGCATTTCTTGATAACTTCCGAAAGTCTGATGATTTCGGGTCTTGTGCCGACTGTTATGAGCAATTTCAACTTGCCGTTATTTTTAAAAGTAATATCGTATTTCATAAATTCACCTTATGCGTTGAATTCTTCAAGTCTTTCTCTGATGTAGTCGAGCTCGAGAAGCTTTTCTTTAACTTCCTCAACATTGAGAAGCTTTGTGTTACTGCTGTTGAATTCAGTCAGCTCTGCACGTTTTACATCGCCGTCGGAGAAATATTTATCGTAGTTGAGGCTTCTGTTGTCGGCGTGTACGCGGAAGAAGTCGCCCATATCCTCTGCCTTTGCGCATTCTTCGTTGGTGAGAAGAGTTTCATACATCTTTTCACCGTGGCGTATTCCGATAATCTTGATATCTTCTTTTTTACCGCCGAAGAGCTCGCAGACAGCCTCAGCCTGGGTCTGAATTGTGCAGGCAGGTGCCTTGCGCACGAAAATGTCACCGCTTTCGCATTCTTTGAATGCAAAAAGAACAAGGTCAACAGCTTCTTCAAGCGACATAATGAAACGGGTCATATCGGGATTTGTGATTGTGATGGGCTGACCGTTTTTGATCTGGTCAATCCAGAGAGGAACAACCGAGCCTCGGCTGCAAAGCACGTTGCCGTAACGTGTGCAGCAGATTTTAGTCTTTTCGGGGTCAACGTTTCTTGCCTTTGCGGTTGCGACTCTTTCTTCGAGAGCTTTTGTGATACCCATAGCGTTAATGGGATATGCAGCTTTGTCCGTTGAAAGGCAGATAATTGATTTAACGCCTGCATCAACTGCGGCAGTCAGTACATTGTCCGTACCGATAACGTTGGTTTTGACTGCTTCCATGGGGAAGAATTCACAGGAAGGAACCTGCTTGAGTGCAGCGGCATGGAAAACGTAGTCAACACCGACCATAGCACCTCTGAGTGAATCAATGTTGCGCACGTCACCGATGTAGAACTTGATTTTGTCAGCAACTTCGGGCATCTTAGCCTGAAATTCGTGACGCATATCATCTTGCTTTTTCTCGTCACGGGAAAAAACGCGGATTTCTTTTATGTCTGTCTTAAGAAAGCGGTTGAGAACGGCATTACCGAATGAACCCGTACCGCCGGTTATAAGTAAGGTTTCGCCTTTGAAATTATACATTCTTATCAGCTCCGTTTATTTGCTCTATACAGGGTAAAACTGCATTGCCCCAGTCCTTGAACCAGTGTTTGAGTTTGATTGATTTATCGCTGTGTTCAACCGTGAATCTGAGTGCTGTTGCACGGTCGTGGTACATAATACTGCCGATTTCATCCTGATCATACAGCAATACATCAACGGTGTATCTGCCGGGAACAAAATAGGATGTATCAAATGTAAAGTCCGCAGAATTTATACCAATTTTTTGTTTGAGTTCTCCGCCGAAAATAACGCCTACAGGTGTTCGGTCGATTCCGTTGATAATCATTTTCATAAGCACTCTTTCGGTATCGTTTTCACTTTTCCAAGTAATGCGGAAAGGAAAAACATCGCCGTATTGAAAGGTGCTTGAAGCAGATTTATACATATGAAGATTTTGAAGTACGTGCCTCATACTGTTCTTGCGTTGACGTTTTGCGCTTCTAACATCAAAGAAAGTTGTGTTATCAAGACTGTCATCTTGCATATAAACTGCAATAGCTTCGTTGGTTGGTCCTTCAAAGACAACCTGTCCGTGCGAAAGAACAACGCAACGGCCACAAAGACTTTTGACTGTCGCCATATTGTGACTGACATAAAGAATCGTTCTTCCTTCTTCTTCGGCGACCTTCTTCATCCTGTCAATGCATTTATTCTGGAACGCAACATCACCAACTGCAAGCACCTCGTCCATAATCATAATTTCACTGTCAAGGTGTGATGCTACGGAGAAAGCAAGTTTAACTTTCATACCGCTTGAATATCTTTTAACAGGAGTGTCAATAAACTGACCTACCTCAGAAAACTCAACGATTTTATCAAATTTTTTGTCAATTTCTGCTTTTGACATGCCGAGAATTGCACCGTTGAGATAAACATTCTCTCTACCCGTAAGTTCGGGATGAAAGCCGGTACCAACCTCAAGCATACTGGTTATTCTGCCGTTGAGATATATGTTGCCTTGTGTAGGTGCGGTAACTCGACAAATCAATTTGAGGATGGTTGATTTGCCTGCACCGTTTCTGCCGATAATACCGACGGTTTCACCCTTTTTGATATCAAAAGACATATCGTTAAGTGCGAGAAAGCGCTCGTTTTTATCGTAAGATTTTTCACCGATTTTCAGATTCGGATCTTCCTTATGAAATATCTTTGCCATTTTTGATTGTATTTCACCTTTAAGCGTTGCACCGCCGATAGTGCCGAGGCGGTATTCCTTTGAAACGTGTTCAACTCGTATTGCCAATTCTTCCATACCCACACCTCACACCGTATCCATAAAGGTTTTTTCAGATTTACTGAACATCATTGCACCAAGCAATGCGACCGCAATTGTTGTTATCCAGCTTATGCTGTAAAAAAGCCAGTCAATCTCGCCTGTGCCAAGAAATCCGTAACGGAAGAGATTTATTGCAGGAGTAACTGGATTGAGCATATAAATATTGTATAATGTACTTCCTGATGAAAGCTGTGAGCGACTGAACATATCGTAGGCGACGGGTGAACAGTATGACCAAAGGCTTATGCCAAAGCTTACCACCATTGCGAGGTCACGATATTTTGTTGTAAGGGCCGAGATAATCATACCGAAGCCCATACCAAGAACTGCAAGCTGAATAAGTACAAGAGGGAACATGAGAATGAATATATTGGGTTTTAAGCCCGCATCAGTTATAAGATAGTAAGCCATAAAACAAAGCATGAATGCAAACTGAATAAAGAAACCGATAAATTGCGAAATTGCCGTTGAAATAGGCATTACAAGACGAGGAAAATACACCTTGCCGAGGATGGCAGAGTTGCCTGTGAATGTATGGGAGGTTTCTGAAAGGCAGTTTGCAAAGAGCGTCCAGACAATTGTACCTGAAAGATAGAATATGAAGTTGGGCACACCCGATGCACCCAGACCCGCAATGTTTCCAAAGAAAACGGAATAAACAACCGTTGTGAAAAACGGTTGGATGACCGCCCAAGCAGGCCCCAGAATGGTCTGCTTATATTTTGATACAAAGGTTCTGCGAACAAACAGAAATATAAGATCCTTGCTTTTGCTTAGGCCTTTCAGATCCATATCAATTATTTTGTTGTTAGCTTTAACAACGGTTGTCCATTTTTGCTCTGTCATAATTATCTCCTATGTTTTGGTGGAAGAGTAAGATAGCTTCCCCATATAGTATCCCATTCATTAGGTGTAAAGTTCATGTGACCGCCGTTTGAGAAAAAGGTTAGTTCTCCGTTATAGAGTTTGCCATCACAAACATAAAAATCAACTCTTAGATGAGTAGCGTTATTTGAAAGCTTTTTGGCATAATCGATTAATTTGTCATAGTGAATTGGTTTGGAGAAAATGTCACCTGCCGAAGCACCTGTTTTCAATTCAAGGTGATTCCATTCAATATCATAAAAATCTTTTGCGTGAGTTCCATCAAGCAACACACTGCCTACCTTAAAAAACATAGGAACGCCATTAAAACAAAACACATTATATTCCAAAAGCTGGCTTCCGTCAGAATTTTTCAAAAGTTTTTCGCAAATAATTTTTCTTGGAATATTTTTATATGGCCATTCGCGGTGTTTTTTATAATAATCTCTATTCAAATGGCAAAAAAGATCAGCTTTTACTATTTCAATATCAAGTTTATTTTTATCACTGCAAATAATAACTCCGTTATCGTGGTTGCATTTAAGAACAAATTCATTAGGTAATGAATCAAAATCTATTTCATCAGGAGAATCCCACACGCCTAGCAGAGGAACAAGGTGTTCATCTCCAATTTTTTCTGAAATATAATTTCTCGCTTTGTATTTATCAGCCATAACTGTATATATGCTTTTGTGATCGTAAAGCTTAAGCCAGCACAGTTTCTCGTTGAATCCTTGTGGTTTTTTAAGGTTAATTTTTTTACCGAGTTTTAATTTGTACATTTTTTTAACATACATTTTATCAGGAAGAATGCATGTGTATAATCCGTTAACCGTCAGGTATTTTTTAGGCCATGCAAAGATTTTTTTCTTTATTTCATATATTTTTTCAATTAAGAGCATATAGTTATTTCTCCTCAGTATTAATTGACTGATTATTTTGACATATCACAGATTGTTTATTTGATAATAATGAGTTTGGACTATCAGAAAATGGTTCCGTATTTGTAATGCCGTAGGAATTATCACATGTTTTAGGAAGACTTTTATTTGTCATATTACCGTAATCATATTGACTCAACAACTTCAATCCATTTTTTTGCAATCTGTTTTAATGACAAGTCGTTTCGTATATGAACTGCGTTTTTGGAGCATTTAAGAGATAAATTTATATCATTTGCCATTCTGTGCATTGTGCTTGCAAGGGCATCAACATTGTTCATCGGTACAAGCAAACCGTTTTCACCATTTTTTATCATTTCCCTTGCTCCTCCGCCGAGACAATCAGTACATACACAGGGCAGACCTATTGCCATTGCTTCAAGCATTGAGTTTGAAAGACCTTCAAAATCGGATGAAGAAACAAACATTGAGCAGTCTTTGACAACGGAATGAACATCGGCTCTTGGTTTTAAAAAGAACACAGAATCTTGTGCATTAACAGACTTAGTATAATTAATAAGCCTTTTTAACTCTTTCTTTTCGTCTTCTACAACGGTATTACCATATATTTCAAGGGTATAATCGGGGTTTGTCTTTTTGAAATCAATAAAAGCGTCTATTAATAATTTAAGATTTTTCTGTTCTGCTATGCGACAAAAATTAACAACCGTTTTTCTCCTTTTTCCGGTGTAAGGCTCTGGCAATTTGTCTGAAATCGGATTGTGAATTACACATGAATTTTTTATATATCCTTCAAAAAAAGCTTTTTCATCTTCCGTTTGAAAAATTGCACAATTGATTTTTGAAATGACTTTAAAATATTCTGATTTAGCAGTTTTTTTTCTGGGAAAGTCTATTTCTGGTGAATTTATTTCTGCATAAATAATTTTTGCATTTTTATTATTTAATGCAGAGAAAACCGATGTTAATAAAAACGAACCAAACGGTATATATATACTGTTTTTATGTGTCAAAACATAAGGCAACAATTTTTTTCCGTTTCTTAAAATTTTTACCTTTGTTGAAATTTTTTCAGAAAGGTTACTGCAAAATGGTGTTAAATATTGTATTTTCTTTAAAAGTCTAATTTTTCTTTCGGTTTTTGTTTCCGATTTAAATCTTTCTTTTGTCTGATTAGTTTCTTGATATTCTTTTAATTCTTCGATTTTTACATTTTCATGCACTTCAAAAAATACTGTTTCAGACATTTCTCCGGTAACCAAAATTGTGCAGTTGTATCCCGCTTTTGCAAGTTCATTTGCGATATTGGTGGATCTTCGTGCTACTCCTCCGTTTTTATAATTGCCAATAACAAATACTATATGTTTCAAGATTACACCTCCAAATGTACAAGCATATTCTTATGAATTCCTTCTTTTTCTTATTATCCAATAATAAACCAATTGTAAATAGTACTTAGGTGAAATTTGAAATGCAATTTTAAGTGCCACATTAATATTTTTTGCTTTTACAAGACCGAAATACGATATTTCAGTCCATTTTTTCCAAAGAATTTTCTTTAGCTTCTTTTGGTTATAAACTTTATATTTTTTGTTTTGAGCTAAAAGTATTTTTATCCATTTTTTGCATTTGATATCATATGGCTTACGGCTGAAAAGGAAATCTTTGTGGATATCTGCATAATCTTCATCTAATTTGATATGAAGATTATCGAGCTGCTCCTGCATTATTTGAATTGCAATGTTTTTTTGCAGCTCTTTTTTGTCGTTTGAAACAGCTTTGCTGTGTACACGGTACTTGAGAAGGGTTTCGGGAATGTTTGCACACTCCGCCGCTTCACTACAACTGACCCACATGCGGTAGTCCTGAGCAAGGGGATAGTTTTCATTGTATGTTATGTTATGTTCAATCAAAAGGTTATGGTTGAACATTGCAGAAGGGTGCACGATATTCGGATAATTACCGAAAAGCAAATGTATCTGATAGGTTTCTTTATCAGGAATGAGTCTGCAAACAAACTCATCATTGTGTTTTGTCTGCCAATCACCAATGAGTCTTACACCGGTACCGCAAACTATATGATTAGGATGATTCTTGAGAAACTCAACCTGTTTTGCAAATCTGGTTTCAAGAGAAATGTCGTCAGCATCCATTCTTGCCACGAATTCGCCTCTGGCAACGGCAAGGGCTCGGTTAAGCGATTTTGTGATGCCGAGATTCTGAGAATTTCTTATGATTTTTATCCTGTCGTCTGTATACGATTCGATTATTGATAAGGAGTTATCGGTTGAACAATCATCAACAATTATAAATTCAAAATTCTGATAGGTTTGGTTTAATATACTTTCAATAGATGCTCGGAGATACTCTTCGGGTGTGTTGTAGTTGCTCATTATTACGGAAACAAGATCTTTTTCCGGTTTCATCTGATACATCACACTCCTTTTAGTGATCTTTTTGTTTTTTTCAAAAAATCATAAAATCTCTTTTTAAGAAAAAAAACATACAATGAAATATATTTTTTGTTTATCAGCAAACGGTAAAGCTTGACATTGTTTTCATTTCCATACTTTTCGGGATTAGAGACTATTTCATCAAAAAGCATAGAATTCCAGTTATATTCAAAAACTGTCTTACGGGCAGCCTTGTTTTCGGCATACTCATAGTGTTTTCGTAGAAGATATAAAGCGTTATTGAAACATGAGATGTATATTTTGATTGCTGTTTCCTCATCATCCATCCCCCAGACGGGAAGAAGTTCAAAAAAGCGCTGATACAGGAAAAGCATATTTTTTCTTTCGATTTTTTGCGGATTATATGAACGTGAAATACTTTTTCTGTTTGTTCTGTAATTATACAAAGGTTTGTTAATGTTTACGATTTTTTTGCAAGCAGTAATAAAATATGAAATGATGTAAGCGTCTTCGGCAATGTCTTTATTTTTCAAAACGCTGTAATCAGTCGGATCGTTTTTTAAAATTTCGGTTTTTACAGCTTTTGTGCATAGTGAATTGAGATACGGTGTTGTTATAAGCAATTCATAAAGCTTTTTCTTTTGTTCACCTTCAAAAATCTCTATGTCATTCCAAACAGATATATTACGAGGTTTTTTATTGCCGTTTTCGTAATAACAAAATGAATACATAACCATATCAGTGTCGGGATTCTTATTCAGGGCATTATCCACTGTTTCCAAAAGATTATTTTCAACAAAATCATCTGAATCGCAGAAAAGACTGTATTCACCCGTTGCGTTTATTATAGCTTCGAGTCTTGCTGAAGTGTGGCCGCCGTTTTTTTTATGAACAACCTTGATTTTATCAGGGTTGTTTTCTGCATATCTGTCGCAGAGAGTACCCGATGAATCGGTTGAACCGTCATCGACAAGAATTATTTCATATTCGCCTTTATAGGTCTGGTTAAGCAGTGATTCAACACACTGCTCAAGATATTTCTCAACATTATATACGGGAACGAGTATGCTGAATTTCACTTTTTCACCCCTCTAACAGAGCGTTCCATTGCTCTTTATATTTCTCAAATTCGTGAGAGTAGTTGGTTGATTTAAGGTTGTCTGTTATATGATTATATTTTTCTTTAACATTAATAAGCGTGATTATACTTTTTGCTATTGACTCGGGATTGATTCCGCAAACAATGCCGTTTACATCATTTTTTACAAGTTTTCTTCCGCCTACTGTTGCGGTTGTGATAACGGGCTTGCCCAGTCGATGTGCTTCGGCTATTGTCAATCCCCAGGATTCCTCATATGAAGGCTGAACATAAATGTCGCAAGCCGCCATATACGGATAAGGATTTTTCTGCATTCCCGTAATGACAATATTGTTTTCAAGTCTGTTTTCTGCAATCTTTTTTTCAATATTATTTCTTTCGGGACCGTCTCCGACAAAATACCAGACAAAATCAACACCGTTGTTTTTGAGAATCTTTGCGGACTCCACAGCCATATCAAATCCCTTGACGGGAGTAAATCTTCCGCAAGAACATAAAACAGTTTTACTGTCGGTTTCTTCAATGGTTATATTTTTACTTTGAGATACAATCAGATCTTTGTCTGTATAGTTCTCAACAATTGAAATTTTCGCCTTTTCTTCGGGATACCATTGTTCCAGAAGTTCTTTTTGTTCTTTATGAAGCGCTGCAATTTCGTCAAAATCGGGAAGAATTGATTTGTGCATATCGTGCATTTCGTCAACGCTGGTGTGGAAAAAGATTATTTTCTTTTCAGCATCGATGCATTTATCAACAAAAAGTGCCGTGTATCCCTGAACATAAGCCATTGCAATATCATATTTTTTTGATAAAAAATAAGTTCTTTGTTCATATCGCATAGCATCTTCAAGGATTTTATCCGAAAGTTCACGCTCTAAGGAATCGGCTTTACTTTTTCTTCCCAAAACTTTATTCAAAAGCATTTTTAACTGAAGCACAATTGCATAAGGTTTTCTGTAATAGCGGTTAGGATCGGTATTAACAATGACATTAATGTGTTTGTCAATATATTCGAGAAGGTCTGTGCGGTTTTTTCTCAGATAAAGAGTAACATCATATTTATCATAATCCAATGCTTTTGAAGCGGAAACAAAAGTTTTCTGAACTCCGCCGATAGTAAGGTGAGGAATAACGATAAGCAAGCTTTTTTTGTCCATTATTTTTCTCCGCTGATTTCTTTTGCAGGAATTCCTGCGATTAACGTGCCGGGTGTTGCAAATGATTTGGTAACAACCGCACCTGCACCGACAGAACAGTTATCGGCAATAACTACGTTTCCGATAATTATTGCACCTGTTCCGATATCGACATTATTTCCAATTTCGGGAACAGCATATTTCAGACCTGTTTTTTTATTACCTACAACATTGTTGCCGTGGAATATACAGCCGTCTCCGACGCGACCGTTGATAATCACATTCGGATGGCATATTCTTACGCCTTTTCCGCATGCAAAGGGGTTGATTTGAACACCGAGTTTAAGAGAAAGTCTATTCTTTCTGATGTCAACCAATTTTATTTTTAAAGAAATTAATCTGGAAAGAATAGTGCTTTTGCTCGAATCACGTTTGAAACACAGATATTCATATTTTCTAAGAAGCTTAAAGAATTTAAACAAGTTATTTTTAAAGGGATTTCGAAGTTTTTTTTCAAAGCTTACTTCAGTTGAACCGAAACAGGCGTTTTTGTCTTCTTCGAGAAATAATCCGAGTTCTTTTTTTGATTTTATAGGGTAGAAATTGTTCATTTACAACAGCTCCATCCATTTTCTTGCCGTGTTATCGAGTGACAGGTTATATCTTATTTGCGATGCATTATGTGAAAGTTTATCTGCAAATTCGCTGTCACTTGCGATTCTTTTCATCGCTTCGCACAATTCATCTGCGTTGCCGACCTCGGTGAGAATTCCGTTTTCGTTATTATCTATAACCGCATTTGCTCCGCCTATGGGGCAGTCGGTGCAGACAACCGGCATACCGATAGCCATTGCTTCGAGCATGGCGTTGGACATACCTTCGTAATCCGATGAATTGATATACATTGTGTCACGGATAATCATACCGTGAACCTCTGAGCTGAAAGGCATAAAGTCAATATAATCCGTAATGCCGAGTTTATCGGCAAGTGCTTTTGTTTCGTTGAGCGATGCTCTGTCGTCATCGTTCTGGGGTTCACCGATGATTTTGAGTCTGTAATCGCTGAATTCTTTGTGAAATTCTGCAAATGCTTCAACAAGCACGGGCAGATTTTTCTGCCTTGAAATACGGCAGAATGTAGTGACATATTTTTCCCTTTCTCCGAAGTACGGTTCGGGGAGTTTATCGTTTATGGGATTGAAGATAACGGTTCCTTTTTCGGAAATATTATCGGGATATGCTGCCTTTGCATCGTTTGTCTGGAAAACAACGGCATCGGCACGCTGATAGTATTTTCTGATGAAGTTATATCCGTAGCGTTTTTTGAGAAGCCTGTACGGATCTGCCCTCTCAGAAACAACTACTCTGTTGGGAAGACCTTCCGAAGCAAGCAAAGTGAGGGGGATTGACGGCTGAAGGAATGAAAGAATTGATGCATCGGGTCTTGCTTTGAAAATTTTACTGAGAGCATTCAGTTCATCATAATATTGAGCCTTGAACGAAAGACGGGCAAGACTTGCGGGAACTTTTTGGCCGAGAGCTTCGGGAATTTTGCATACGAAAGAAGCAAAAAATCTGAACAGAGTGATAAAGAGTTTTTTCGGCAATCCGTTCTTATCAAAAGTTTCACGAAGCACGGTGAGCTTAATATCAGAATCGAGCCCGCGGTCAACAATCTCGTTTCTGTCGGAGTTTGTAAGAACAAGCTCACACTCATATCCGTTTTTATTAAATTCATTGAGGAGCAGTGCGGCAACCTTTTCCGCACCGCCGCCCTTCATAACGGGCATTATGAACATAAGCTGTTTTTTCTTGCTCATTTTTATCCTTTCAGCAGTTTTCCGACTGCCTTGTCAAATACTTTATATATAAACCAGAACATTTTTCCGTAGCAACGCATTCTGAGTGCGGTGTTGCCGAATGCGGAGTGAGACAGAATATCTTTTTTCAGTGATTTATATTCACTCTTGCAGACAGTCTGATCTTCTTTCGGGATCTTCTTGTAGGTTTCAAGTGCGTTGAATGCACACCGTACGGTATATTCCGTCGCCATATAGTCTCCGTTTTTGCCGATTCTTTCGGAAAAATCTCTGACTTCTTCATAAACATCACGGCAGCTGCGGAAATGTCGCTGCGATTTTTTTGAGGTGACAATCGAACCTGAACGGTATCTTCTGTGATACAGGGTGTTTTTGCATTGAACAGCTTTTGGGGCTGAACAATATGTCTGATAAGTGAAAAGCATATCCTCGGAGCAATATGCGGATTCGAGAAATGTGATTTTATTGTCAACAAGAAGTTGATGTCTTATGAATAAAAGATAGATTGCGCAATGATAATCTTTATTATCGTGAAGCTCTGTCAGAATTTCATATCCGCTTTTTGTTTTATACGTGCCGTTGATAACGTAGCCTTGTCTGATTTCCGCACCGTCATCAGAAAACGAACGGGCGTCAAAGAACACAAGGTCAGCATCATTTGATTCTGCGGTATTGACAAGCAGTTCCAAAGCGTTGCTGTCTATATAATCATCGCTGTCAAGAAAATAAATATATTTACCAGTGGCGTTTTCAAGTCCCGTATTTCTTGTCTTTGAAGGTCCGCTGTTTTTCTGATGGATAACACAGATTCTTTCATCGTTACCTGCATATTCATCACAGATATCGCCCGAAGAATCTGTTGAGCCGTCATCAACGAGGATGATTTCAAAATTCTGATATGTCTGTTTCAGAACGCTTCCGACGCATTCGCGCAGATACGCTTCAACGTTATAAACGGGGATTATTACACTTATGAGAGCTTGATTTTCCATTATCTCATCTCAATCTTTCTTTGATAACGATTAAAACCGTTGCAATGAATTTCTTGACCTCTGATACAAAGCCGTAGGAATAGTGTTTCTTCATAATCTTCTGAATCCTGCTGTCGATATCAACATCAGTCAGAACTGGATTTTCGATTGCCTTTGACAAATCAACACGCATTTTTTCGTTGTCATCCGATTTGCTGTGAACACCCGATTCGTCGCAACCGATATTGCTGTTATATGAATATCTCGGATAAACCGTAAGAAGATTGTTTTTTACAAGATGAGCACCAAATCTTACCGACCACGAGCTTCCGTTACCTTTTGTCTGACGGTAAAGGCGCATGAATCTGTCGCTGCCGTTTGAATTGAGTCGGCGGATAAGCTTGGGAGAATTGTAGAAATCTTTCATATCTTTAAGTTCCCAGTCAACGCCGTCCCAACGGTCTTTCCATGTTGCCCAGGTCCAGCTGCATGAACGAAAAGCGGCAAAAACATCTTTTTTATAATCATCGGGGAAATTAATCATAGGAGTATAGCCCGCGATTGAACCGATTCTTTTGTTGTTTTCGTAGAAATCAAGAGCTTTATTCATAT
>CALAQQ010000276.1 GCA_937888485.1 uncultured Clostridia bacterium | reverse complement strand
CTGTTGTCATTATTGTTCTGCCTGCCGATGACTGCGGAAGTTCATCCGTTGCTCTGTCACGGCGAAGAGAATCTTCAATGTTCGGCAAAACCATATTTTCCATGAACTTTTTGATGAATGTGGATTTTCCTGTTCTGACGGGACCCACAACTCCGATGTAAATATCTCCGCCCGTTCTGGCGGCAATATCGTTATAAATATTGTTGACAGCCATTGTAATTCCTCCGGATTCATTGATTTTTTGCTTCTGTAAAAATCTATGCACCGTCGGGACAATGTATGACAGAAAAACACGGACTGCTTCGTAATGAAACAGTCCGTGTTTATTGTTCTTTCTATTTGAATAAAACACTTAATGCAAATAATGCCTGCGCAGGGAAATATGTTAAAGCAACGAGCTTATCGTTGCATTTGAGTTTCGGCTTTCCGTAAAGCGAAACAGCAAGGAAGGTGTCCGAAAGAAGGAATAATCCTCCTGCCGTAACGAGGCAGTAACCGAATTCCGTATTGCCGTTTATGATTGAAACAACGCCTCTCGAAACGGCAAAGATAAATGAGAACATAAGAAGAAATGAATAAAGAATCATTATTCTTCTGCCTTTTGGGAATCTGATTTTATCAATCACAACCTCGAGCACTGCCGCAACGCAAAGGCCGAGGAAACCGAGAAGTATCTGTTTCCAATAGGATAAAAGCGAAGGCTGACAGTGAATAATGAAGGTGTAAAGATAAATGAGGTGTCCGATTGAAAAGAAGAGAACGCCCGTCATGAAAAATCTGCTGTTTTTATAATCGAGCCAGAAATCGCCGAGAAGACCGAAAAACAATGCGGCAATCATCAGAAGCGAATATGAAGTGAAGTCTTTTGCGGCAGCCGCCGAAACACCCGTCAGAAAAAAGAGCGATGAACAGAGCATTTTTGAGTGAAGAGGTTTTTTCTTGAAAATCGGAAGAAATTGAGAAAAAACGGTAATGACTGCGGTTGAAATACAAAGGATAACGGAAATTATATCGAATATTTTCATAACAAATCTCCTTGGTTTTATACCGAATATTTTGCCGCTTGAGTGGTTGCCAGAACGTCGCATCTCTCATTTTCGGGATGACCCGCATGACCTTTCACCCAGACAATTTTATATTCATGTTTCTGAATTTCACTCCAGAGAGTCTGCCATAATTCGGGGTTGAGAACAGGCTTTCCGTCGGATTTTTTCCAGCCTTTTTTCATCCAGTTCCAAATCCAGCCCTGCAAAAATGCGTCGGCAACATATTTTGAATCCGTGTAGATTGTTACTTCGCATTTCTGATTAAGCTTTTTTAGAGCTTCTATAACGGCTGTCAGCTCCATGCGGTTGTTGGTTGTTGATGCTTCACCGCCGCTGAGCTCAAGCTCATGACCGCCGTAGCGCAGAATCGCACCCCATCCTCCTGGACCGGGATTTCCCGAACACGCACCGTCGGTAAAAATATCAACTTTTTTAAGTTCAGACATATTAATCTCCGATTGAACAGTTTTTTTATCATTATATCATTTGTTTTTTCAATTAACAATAGAAAATCGGTTATTTCTGATATTTTTGCCAATAATATAGCAGAATAAAAATACAGGAGAGGATTTTATGAAAGCTGTTATTATGGCGGGCGGTGAAGGGAGCAGACTCAGACCCATGACCTGCACTGCTCCGAAACCAATGGCAAGGATACTCGGGAAGCCGATAATCGAATATGTTTTTGATACACTTATTTCTGGCGGAGTAACCAATGCGGCGGTAACCCTCGGTTATCTTCCTCATATTATTGAAAATTCTTATGAACAGGGATATAAAAATCTGAAGCTTGATTTCATCAGAGAAGATGAGGTTCTGGGAACAGCAGGAAGCGTAAAAAATGCGGCGAATGGTTTCAAAGAGCCTTTTATTGTAATAAGCGGAGATGCGATATGCGATTTTGATATCGAAAAAATTATGCTTTATCACAAAGCAAGCGGTGCAATGGTGACAATAGTTGCAACAGATGCTGATGATATCCGTGAATACGGTGTTGTAGAGGTCGGAGAGGAAAACAGAGTGCAAGGTTTTCTTGAAAAGCCTTCATGGAGTCAGGCGATAAGCAGCCTTGCCAATACGGGTGTATATATAATTGACCCGGAATGTCTGAAGCTTATTCCGAAAGGTAAGAAATATGATTTTGCATCGGATTTGTTCCCTCTGATGCTTGAAAGGGATATGCCGATATTCTGTTATCATACTGACGGATATTGGTGCGATGTTGGCAATACAGATGCATTTCTGAAATGTCAAAGAGATATTTTTGACGGTAAATTTAAGTCGCCTGTAAATCAGAGTGCAAGCGGAATTTATCTCAAGGATAATCTTCCCGACGGAGATTACGGAATTAATCCTCCCGTATATTTCGGTTCGGATGTTGAAATAGCTGACGGTGCGGTGATTGGTCCGTATGCTGTTGTTGACGATAACTGCTTTATCGGAGAAAATGCAAGGGTAAGAAGAAGTGCTGTTCTTGAAAACAGTTCTCTTTCTGCAGATTCTTCAGTAACGGGTGCGGTTGTTTGCTCGGGTGCGGCGTTGAAAAAAGGTGCAGCGATGTTTGAGGGAAGTGTTGCAGGTTCAGGCTGTGTAATCGGTGAAAACGCAAGCGTAAAGCCGAATGTTCTTATATGGCCGGGTAAAATTATCGGTTCGGGTGCGATTGTATCGGAAAATGTAAAATATGGAAATCTTAAAACGGACTTTTTAGGTGAAAACGGTCCGTTGTTGAATGCGGAAACATGCGTAAAACTCGGCTATACTGTTGCGGCAACAAAAAATGGCAAAAAGGTTGGAGCAGCTCATGACGGAACAAAAAAATCCTCTGCCATGCATCTTGCACTGTTATCGGGACTTG
>CALAQQ010000275.1 GCA_937888485.1 uncultured Clostridia bacterium | reverse complement strand
TTTAAAGGTGGTGTGGGGAATTGGCTACAAAATCGAAAAATATTAAATATTCCAAGGGAACAAAAACCGCCGCAATCATCATTGCGGTTATCATGTTTTTCTCATCGGGATACTTTGCAAATCTCTTTATAAGAGGCTTTGCGGACTACAATACCTATGATAAAGGCAGATATCACTATACACATACGAACGCGTTCCGTGAGCTGATGAATTCGGTTGAGAATTATTATATCAGCGATTTCGAGTTGGACGATCAGGTTTTTGACAGCTTTGAGGAATTCAAAAAAAGCGGACGTTACCAAACAGCTCTGGCTGATTATGATGCACTTGTTGCAGAAGTTTCATCCGCTTATGATTTTCTCGAAAACTCGGAAATCGAAGTTTATGTAACTGATGAAAACAACTACAGATATCTATATCCTTATAAAAATTTTGTTTATCTGTTTGATTACCGAGGCGGTCTGCAACACGAAGACAGCTTTTTCTGCTACAACGTTTCAAGGGTTTATCCTCACGATGCTCCCGTTGAGTCAACAACCGCAGCCGAAATTCCGACTACAATGAAGGTTATTGAAGCGACGGATGAAAATGGCGTTCCGTATACCATGGCAGTTATGGAGGAAACCACGCAACGGACAATTGCTTCAAATGATTCATCCGTATGGGTCGGAAGTGACGGCAACGGAAGATATCAAAAAAACGGCGGATATGAGCTTCGTTTTTATTTGCCCGGCAACGGTCAGCCTCCTCTTGAGGTTCAGGATATCGGAGAAGCACTCCAGGCTATAAACTCCATAAACGGCTATACCTGCTACGGTGAATCAACAAAAGAACGCTTCCTTGAAGAAGTTGAAGCAAACAAAGAGGCATATCTCATTGAAATTTATCACAACAACATAACGCATTTTTCATATGGCTATATTCTTAATCAAATCAAAACTGTGAATTATGCGATAATCGGAAACGGTAAAATCAAAACAAACTGCGGAGTTACCGCAACCGATACCGAAGAACAGATTATTGCAAAACTCGGCGGAGAATTCGTTGAAGCGAGCATAAACGGTACATATAAAGTTATTAAAAGCAACGAATACAAAAGCGTTCCGAGCGTTTACGATGAGTTCAGTCAGTGGCTTTTCGGCAATAACATCAGCATTCTGGAACAGAGTCAGATGTATTTTACAAACACTCAAAACACCGTTGCTTATTTTTCATTCGCTCTTGACAGCAACGTTACAGATCCGTTCATGATTTCGCACAGAGCGTATAATTCCTTCCTCCGTGCACCGATAAGCAACATCACAACCTGCCTTATTCTTTTTGCGGTAAGCTTTATTATTGCCTGTGCGGCGTGCATATATCTTCTCTCTGTTGCAGGCAAAACGGCAAACGGAATAACTCTCAATTTCTTTGATAAAATTCCTACCGGAATCAACTGGATTCTCGGTGCATGCTTTGCAGCACTGGCGGCGGCAGGTGCGGTATTTATTGTGATATATGAAGCATTTCCCGATGAAATCCTGCATTCGAATGTACTCAAATACGGATTCACTGCAACTCTCCTGAAATTCATCGGCACTTTCACCGATATCTTTGTCGGTGCTTTTGCAAGCATTTTCTTCATGATAATCACAGGACTTATCGCAAGCCTTATCCGCAATATCCGCAACAAATCATTTTGGAAGCATACTCTCTGTTATCAGCTTTTCAGATTTGCAGGCTGGCTTCTTAAAAACATCTGGAAACTCCTTGCATTTATCCTTAAACCTTTTGATAAGATACTCAAAAAAATCGGTGCTTTCTTCAGAAAGCAAATTGACAAAATAAAATATATCCTTGCCTGTGATTATTCAAAGGGACAGGGAACAAAATTCAAAATTGTGTCCCTTGCTTCAACAGCGGCAGTGCTTCTGCTTCTTTTCCTCATGGGAATGTGGGTAGGTCTTGCAACCGATTGGGGCAGTGCAGATTTCACTATTATTTTCTTTATTGTACTCATTGTCTTTACGGCAGTCGGTTTGTTCGCAGCACTCATTTTTGTTTCGCTTGACAGAATAATGGCTTGTGTTTCACAGGCAAGAGAAGGCAATCTTAACGGAAAAATTGATACAAAATTCATGCCTCCCTTCATGCGCCGCTTTGCGGAGGATATCCTCTCCATGCAGGACGGACTCCAGAATGCGGTTGAAAGCGCAGTCAAAGACCAGCGAATGAAAGCGGAGCTTATAACCAACGTTTCTCACGACCTCAAAACTCCCCTTACCTCAATCGTTAACTACGTTGACCTTCTCAAAAAATGCGATGTTGAAAACGAAACCGCACAGAGATATATCAACGTTCTCGATGATAAAGCGGCAAAAATGAAAAAGCTTATCGAAGATTTGGTTGAAGCCTCAAAAGCTTCATCGGGTGCGATTGAAATCCATCCGATAAAAATAAATCTTTGTGAATTCGCAACCCAGGCAGTCGGTGAACATGAGGATGAACTCAAAAGCTACAGCATCGGTCTTGTTCTTAAAACTCCTCCCGTTCCCGTTACGGTGTTTGCCGATTCGCAGAAAACATCGAGAATAGTCGAAAATCTTTTCTCGAATATCAGAAAATACGCTCTTGAAGGCACAAGGGTTTATGTTGAGGTTGCCGACGGCACGGAATACGCTTCTATAGTTTTCAAGAACATTTCGAAATACCCTCTTGATGTTTCCGCAGACGAACTCACTCAGAGATTTGTCAGAGGCGATGCTTCACGTTCGGGCGAAGGAAGCGGTCTCGGACTTTCGATAGCTCAGAATCTCTGCGAATTGCAAAATGGCAGATTCAGAGTTGAAGTTGACGGCGATTTGTTCAAGGTTACTCTCTCACTTCCTAAAACGGAATAAAAATTCACGGTGTCGGATTTCGACACCGTGTTTTCTTTTAGTTATAAGCATTTACAAGTGCAAAATATTCTTCTTCCGAAACAGCAACAACCGAGCCGTGGCGGGGTCTTAGATGGTCGAGCGAATAGGTTGAGCGCTGAACTCTTCTGAAATTTTCAAAATCCCTTGTCATCTGTGCAAAGAATGTTCCTTCCGAATATTCATCCATAATCATCATCCATGCATCCGTACCCGTTATGCGGTACATTGAACTTCCCTCAACTCCCCACCAATTGAGGGAGCAGATTGTGTAGTCCGTATTATAAGGTCCCGTCATGTCTTTTGACTTAACATAAGCGATTTTCTGAGTTAAATCTTCTTTGAAATAGAGGTAATAGTAACCGTCTTTTTCGTTGTAAATAATATCGCCGTCAATGCACTGGATATTTCTTGTTTCGCCCGTTTCGGGGTCGACCTCATTCCATCTTCCGAAAAGCACCTTCGGTTCGGTTTCGAAGGTTTTGAAATCCTTGGTGTAGGCATAGTAATGACCCGCAGTATCGTTTTCAGCAGTTGAATTTGCCCAGTAAACCATATACATTCCCTTATCGCCGTCCCAGATAGCCTGAGGTGCCCATGCTCTGTTTGTTGTTTCAAATCCCTCAAACTGACGGATATCAATAACGGTTTCATCCGTCCAGTTTATGAGGTCATACGAACGCCAGGTAATAAGACTGTGGTTTGATGTCCAACCCTCAAGAGCATTCATATCGGTTGCGATGATGAAATAACAATCCTTGCCATTTTCATCAACGCCCTTGAGAATATACGGGTCACGGACACAGCCTGTGCCTTTGGTCTGCGTGATTATCGGCTCATTGTTGTTGAGCGCTTCGAAATTATAACCGTCTGTGCTGACTGCAAGATGAATTCTCTGCTCATTGACCTCGTTGCCGACAAAATAGCAAAAAACATATGCACCCGATGTACTTACCGCAGGATATGCATAGTCATTGAATGCATAGTTAAAAAGAAAATACGGTATCATTATAACCGCCATGAGTATGCGTTTGAATGCCATGAATGTCATTTTTATTCTCCTCTGCTTTTTTCTGAATATATAATAACATAAATGAAATATAAAATAAAGCATTAATTGACTTTACCGATTAAACAATATATAATAAATATATCAATAAAATGGGAGAATGCTATGGAAAAATTCGAAAAACGCTTTAAAATTGACTGCGCACCGCTTGCAGACAAAAATCAGACCCTTACATATAAGTCCGTAAGACTTACGGTTATCACCCCCTGCCTTCTTCGTGTCGAAGTTCAGAACGAGGGCAAATTCTGCGATGAACCTACTCAGAGCGTATGGTTCAGAAATCTCGGAGATGCAAAATTCGACGTTAAAGAGTCGGGAAATAAAATCGAAATCATAACTGAAAAAGCTGTTTTCACATATTCGCTTTCATCCAAAAAGATGCTTTCGATAAAACTTGCTGACGGCAGAACGGTTAAAAACTATAAATCGGGCAACCTCAAAGGAACATGCCGTACGCTCGATATCACAGCAGGCATAATCAGACTTTCCGACGGCGTATGCTCAAGAAACGGAGTTGCAATTCTTGACGACAGCAAAACCCTTGCACTCAAACCCGACGGAACAATTCTCCCCCGTGAAAACAAAGAAAAAGACGAATATTATTTTGCCTACGGCAATGACTATATCGGTGCAACAACCGACCTTTATAAACTCACAGGCAAAGTTCCGCTCATTCCGAGATATGCTCTTTCCAACTGGTGGAGCAGATACAAAGATTATTCTCAAGAAGAATATTTAACCCTTATGGATAAGTTCAAAGAGGAAGAAATACCTATCACCGTTGCAACGGTTGACATGGACTGGCACTGGGTTAAAATCAAAGAAAAATTCGGAAAAGACGCTCACAAGGTTACAAACCACAGAAACTTTATGGAATATGTCTATGATGTGTGGTCAGTCGGCTGGACGGGTTACAGCTTCAACACCGAGCTTTTCCCCGACCCCTATGCATTCCTCAAAAAGCTTAAAGACGATAATTACCACGTAACCTTCAATCTTCACCCCTCAATGGGTGTTCGTTGGTTTGAGGACCAATATGAAGATATGTGCAAGGCTATGGGTCAGAATCCTGCCGAAAAGAAGCCCGTTCCCTTTGATATAACCGATAAGAAGTTTACCGAAAACTATTTTGATATTCTTCATCATCCGTTCGAAAAAGCGGGCATCGACTTCTGGTGGATTGACTGGCAGCAGGGCAAAAATACCGCTGTCAAGGGTCTTGACCCTCTCTGGGCACTCAATCACTATCATTTCCTCGACAACGCCAAAGATAACCACAGACCGCTTATTCTCTCACGATTCTGCGGTGCAGGCAGTCAGAGATATCCTCTCGGTTTCAGCGGTGACACAACCCAGACCTGGAAGAGCCTCGATTTTCAGCCCGGATTCACCGCAACGGCATCAAACATCGCCTATCCCTGGTGGAGCCACGATATCGGCGGTCACTGCATGGGCAAAAAAGACGACGAGCTCTATCTCCGTTGGGTACAGCTCGGCGTTTTCAGTCCCGTTATGCGACTTCACTCAACAAACAACGAATTCGCAGGCAAGGAACCCTGGAATTTCAGCGGACCTGTTCAGAGAATCGCAACCGATGCTCTCCGCTTAAGACACAAGCTTCTCCCCTATATCTACACGATGAATTACCGCACTCATACCGAGTGCAGAGCTATCTGTGAACCTATGTACTATGCTTATCCCGAAGATAAGAGCGCATATGAATGCAGAAACGAATTTTTCTTCGGAACAGAACTCATCGTTGCGCCCATCACCGAACACACCTCTCTCAGAACAAATCTTGCAGGAGTCAATGTATGGCTTCCCGACGGAAGATACACCGACATTTTTACAGGCAGAATTTATAAGGGCAACAAGTTTGTTAAGATGTTCCGTGATATCGATTATATTCCCGTTCTCGCAAAAGAGGGTGCAATCATTCCCATGAGCGCCAACGACAGAACAAACGACTGCTCAAACCCCGAAACCCTCGAACTTCTTGTTTACAGAGGCAACAGCACCTTCACCCTCTATGAAGACGACGGTGATACCCTTTCATATCAGAACGGCGAATATCTCAAAACCGCATTCACAGTTTCCGAAAAAGCAGACAAGGTTGATTTCTCCGTTTCAAAGGCAGACGGAATTACGAATGTTGCTCCCGAAAACAGAACCTTCGTTATTAAATTCAAGGATATCGTTTCGGCTGATGCAAATGTTACCGTTGACGGCTCGGTTTACGATGCAAAAGCAGAAAAAGACGGTGACACAGTCAGAATCACCGTCACCGCAAAGGCTGTTTCTGATATAAAAATCGCTCTCGGCAACTGCGTATATCTTGAAAATAAGAATGAAAAGCAGGAACTTACCAAAGTTATCTCAAAATTCCAGATGTCAACCGATAAGAAGGGCATGATTTATAATTCCTTTATCAAAAAAGGCAAATCACTCCCCTCGGTTTCCAAGGAATTCGCAGGTCCTATAAAAGAAATTATGGAACTTTACAGATAAAGGAGGAACAATGCTCATGAACGGTCTGATTGCCAAAGTACAATCGCTGTTTACCGAAATCAAAACCCATTGGAACACCCCCGCCGAAGGCAAATACGTTCCCTACAAGGAATATAAGGACGTTCTTTTTGCCGTCGGAAGCAACTACGCAGGCTCAAAGGTGCTTGAATACATAGGATTCTTCTCCTCATGTTATCTCATCATGCACCACTATAAGCTCCCCTATCTCACCTTCTCCGTTATCGGCATTCTGAATATGCCCCTCGGCTATATTTCAGCGCTGATGTGGTGGTTCGTTTGTGACAACCTCGGCTTCCTTCCCAAGAAAACCGAGAAGAAATTCTATTTCGTCTATGCCTTGATGATGATATTCGGCATATCGACAATTCTGTTCGACTATTCACGGCTTTTCAACCAGACCAGTCCGTTCATTACATATCTCAACGGTCTTGAAGGCATGAATGCAACGGCGTGTTTCAAAACATTCGGCACTCATTTCCTTTACACAGGCTGGGTGGGCGCAAGAAATATTTTCTGGCGCAAAAAGCTTCTTCCCAAATTCGGAAGATACAAGTATTCGCTCTATTGCGACGTTGTTCCCAAGTGCATAATGGTTATCCTCATCGGTTGGCTTCCCGTTTATAACATTCCCGACGTTGCAACAAGAGTATGGGTTGCAAACCTTCTTTTCGCAACATACAACGTTTTCGGTTTTGCCAACAACATGGAAATCTGCACCAAGAGCATAAGCCCCAATCTTCAGGAAAGAATCCTTGTGCGCAGCTATCCCGTTAAGCTTTCTCATTTCTTTAACACAATTGTCGGCATAATTATGCCCGCAGCTATCGGTATGCTCAGATATGAATGGGCTGATATCAATGTTTACAGATACGTTATTCCCATTACCTTCTGCGTTCTTGCCGCATTCACAATGATTTTTGCAGGCAGAATCAAAGAAAGAATCCCCCAGCCTCCCGTTGAAAAGAAGGTTCAGATTAAATTCTGGGACGGTATGTTCGGCGTTCTCCGAAACAAATATCTGCTTATCAACACCATCGTCGGTCTTATCGACTCTCTCGGAAACGGTATGCTTCCGTTTGTTACGATTCTTTATTTCTATACCTTCCGTCTGAGCGGTCTCCCCTACAGCCTCATCGTTATGCTCATTTCCTTTGCGGGAACTCCGCCCGATTTGCTCTCTCCCTATTTCCTCAAGAGATTTTCATACAGACAGATTATGATTTTCTATCAGCTCACAAGAGCAATAGGCAACGGTCTTATCGCCTATGCAATGTGGTTCTGCGGCGATAACCTCACCCTCTGCGGAACAATCTGCGTTGCCGTTCTCTTCTTCATGGAAATGACAAAGACCGTTCCCACAACCGCAGGTCACGACATGAACGTGCGTATCGGTGACTATCAGATGTATCTTTCGGGCGAAAGACTCGAAAGCTTTGCAGGCGTTTTCGGTTGGTTTACAGGTCCTATCACCTCGTTCGTAGGACTTATCATTCCTCTCATGCTTCTCAAATACGGCTTCAACTCCAACTGGGATGTTCTCTTTATCGACGCTTCAAGAAGAAGCATCATCGTTATTCCGATTATCGTTGACGTTATCGGATTTGCGCTCATGACCATTCCCTACCTCTTCTGGGACTATGACAGCAAGAAGCAGAACATGGTTATGGAAGTTCTCAAACGCCGTGCCGAAGTTATGGAAAAGAAAGCCGAAGAAGAAGGCGTTACCGCTTCGGGCGGATATAAAGGTTAAGGAGGGGATATTATGAGTAAGAAAGAAAAGAAACAGATTCCCGTTGAAGAACCCATTCATCTTGATATCCCCGAGGATGAAATCTGGACCTATCAGGTTGAAGGTCTTTCAGCTCCTCATATCGGTAAGGAATTCAAGCATTACGGTATGAAAAAAGCAATTTTCGCAATTGTTATCATCATAGCCGTTTCGATTTCCTGTTATTTCAGCGTAAGAACAGTTCAGAAGGATACTTTTGAATATAAACAGACCGAATCAGGTTTTGAACTCGAAAAATTCAGCAACACGGGTTATATAACAACTCTTGACATCGACTTTGTTTCAAGCATTGAATATGACCGTGAGAATCCCGATGTAAATACAAACTTCATCATCTCCAAGGATGAAACAAAAAAGATAACCTCCGTTCGTGAATACGCACTCAACTGCGATGAAAAGGTCAAGGTTATCAACATCGGTGCAGGCGTTGATTATGTTGACCCAAAAGCTTTCTATTCATGCTGGGCATTACAGGAAATCAGGGTTGACGAAAACAATCCCAATTACTGCGATATCGAGGGCGTTCTTTATAATAAGGGCAAAACCGAAATCATCTGCCGTCCCTGCGACCATGACACCTATCTTGCAGAAAAATACGGTCATGCCAAGTATGATGAAAACGGTTACAGAACCGAGCCTGCTCCCGAGGATGCAAACTATGAGCAGTATGTAAAAGACGTTCTCACATATGTTGTTCCCTCAACGGTTGAAAAAATCGGTCAGCTTTGCTTCAACTATGCAAACATGAAGAATGTTTATATTCCCGAAGGTGTCAAAACGATTGAAACTCTTGCGTTCTTTGAAATTCCTCTTCTTGAAGGAGTTTACAGCTATAAAGGCGATGTAACCGACACTCACTTCACCGATGAAGCATCTCTCGGCGTTGTATATAATTCACTCCCCGAAGGACTTGAATATATCGGATCCGACGCATTCAGCTATAACCAGGCGATGACCTATGTTTATATTCCCGAAAGTGTTACATATATCGGTCACCACGCATTCTGGGACACCGTATATAAAGAAGGCGATGAGCTCAGAGGCGTTTCCGTAATCAACACTCCTCTTTCCGAGGAAGAATTCAAAAATAACGTTGAAACTGGCGACAGCTGGAGACCGCAATATGACTTCATGCTTTTCAAAAAGAGCATTGATATCGCATATTCGGCAGAAAGACAGTAATATGCAGAAACTCGGATTTACAAGCGTCACCTTCCGCAAGCTTTCAAGAGAAGAAATCTGCATTATCGCAAAGGAAAACGGCGTTGAATATATCGAATGGGGCGGAGATATCCACCTTCCTCCCGACGATGAAAACGCACTTGCAGAGGTTATTTCCTTGCAGAAAAAATACGGCATAAAACCTCTTTCCTACGGCAGTTACTACAGAATCGGTCAGAAGGATTACGAGCTTTTCGAAAAAATTCTCTCCGTTTCGGAAAAAATCGGATGCAGAAGAATACGCCTCTGGCTCGGCACTTCTTCAAGCGACAAAACGGATAAAAAACTTTTTGATTCCCTTGTTGAAGAAACACAAAAGCTCTGCGATATGTCAAAGGAAAAGGGCATAACCCTTTCTTTCGAATTTCATGAAGGCACATTCAACGACAACGGCAAATCATCGCTCGAATTTCTGAAAGCGGTAAACCGTGAGAATATCGCAACATATTGGCAACCCCTGAGGGTCAAAGCCGATTTTGATAATCTCAGAGCCGTTGCACCTTACGTTGACGGAGTTCACGTTTTCCATTGGGGCAAGCTCGGAATAAGGCACCCCCTCAAAGGCAACAATGAATGGAAAGAATACATCGCAGTCCTGAAAAAGGAAAGTAAGAACACCGATTATATCCTTGAATTCGTAAAAGGTGACAGCCCGTTGCAATTCTCAAAAGACGTTGCAACGCTTAAAGAACTTCTCAAATAATCAAAACCCCCGGCTGAGCCGGGGGTTTTGATTTTATTTGTTCGGGGTGTTGCTCATGTTGAAAACAAGCTCGCCGCCGTTCATAAGCTGTTCGTGAGTAACGTAGAATCCGTTGAGTTTCTCGCCGTTGAGGGTTACTCCGCTTACGTAAATATTCTTATCGCTCTGATTATTTGCGGTGATTTTAAGCGTTTTGCCGTTTGAAAGAGTAATTTCTGCCGAATCGATATTCGGTGAACCTATCCAGTATTTATCCGTGCCTGCAAGAGGATAGAATCCGAGCGCCGAAAAAACATACCACGTGCTTGTAGTTCCGCCGTCATCGTTGCCGTCAAGGCCGTTGATATCATCGCTGAAACGGTTTTTGAGAGTCCAGCGCACCCATTTCTGCGTAAGGTCGGGTCTGCCTGCGTTATTGAAAAGATAGGGAGTGTGGATATCGTGCTGATTGCCTATCCAGTAACCGTGGCCGGGATCAATTGCGGCTCTTGTGAGCGATGCATCTTCCATGAAATTTTCAAGCTCGCTGACAAAATATTCTTCCGAACCGAAAAGCTCGATCATTCCTTCAATATCATGCTGTGCCGCCCATCTCCAATGCCTTGCGCTGCCCTCGGAATAACAGTTTGCAAATTTCTTTATCATAACCGCATCATAAAATTCCGTTATATACGGGCTGAAATTCCAAACGAATGAGCCGTCGGCATTTCTTGCCTGGAAATACTTTGTTTCGGGATTAAAAACGTTCTTATAATACATGGATTTTTCTGTGTATCTCTGATAATCCTCTTCCTTGCCGAGAGCCTTTGCAAGAGATGCAATTGCCGCATCCTGCCATGCATATTCAAGAGTGCATGCAACGGATTTTCTGACTCCCTCAGCATCATTGGGGATGTATCCGTACTCATTATATAATTCAATGAAGTTTCTGCCCGCTTTGTTTGTAGCATTTTCCGATGAATATTTCATTGCCTCATATGCCGCTTCAACATCAAAATCGGTTATGCCCTTGAGATAGCTTTCCGCAATAACGATATTTGCCGAATCGCCGAACATTGAGCTCGAATATCCTGCGCCCATGGGCCAGCGGGGAAGATTTCCGCCGCCTTGCTGTGCCATATTAACAAGACTGTTGAGGCAGTCGGTCTGAATATCCTGGGCAATAAGGGTATAAAGCGGATGAGTTGTTCTGCAGGTATCCCAGAGCGACATATCCGTTCTGTAAGTATAACCCTCTGCCTTGTGTGCTTTCTTATCAAAGCCGAGATATTCTCCGTTGACGTCGGTGAAATCCGTCGGCATTATCATTGCGTGATAGAGTGCTGTATAGAAAACGGTCTTTATTTCATCATCGTCGGAAGCGATTTTGATTGCTGAAAGGCGTTCATCCCATGACTTAACCGCTTTTTCTCTGACTGCATCAAAATTTTTACCGTCTGTTTCTGCATTAAGATTGAGAAGCGCATTTTCGCAGCTTACATAGCTTATGCCCATTTTAAGCTCAACGCTCTCATTTTTAAGCGAGCCGAAATTGAGGTCAATCCCGACCTTGCCGTCATTTTCTTTGATTTCGAAAGCTTTTACGGGTTTATTCGCAACCGCAGCAAAATATGCGGGAAGACCGTCAAATCTTCCCGAAAACTGACCGTCAATTATACATCTTCCCGTAATTATCCCCGATTTTTCATCATAGGAAACATGACCGTCTTTTGATGTTTTGTTTGATGAAGCGCTTGTCACATCGATATAAAGTCTTGCATCTTTATCGGTGTTAAAAGTGTAACGGTGAATACCCGTGTGTGTATCAGCCGTCATTTCCGCAAGGCAGCCGACCGTGGGAAGATAAACCGCATAATAACCGGGAGCTGCGGTTTCATCTGAATGGGAATAAGTCATAACCGCGGGCTCATTGTCGCCGATTGCGGGAGTTACTCTGAAATGGCTGTAATCTTCAGCGCCCGTACCCGAAAGTCTGGAATGGCTGAAGCCTTTGATATGCGCCTGCTCATAATAATAACCCGAGGTGTTCATTTTGGTGATATAAATACCGCCGAGGAAGGTTGTGTCGGGTCCGAGTCTGACTGCGCCGAAAGGCACCGTTGCCGCAGGACTGAGCATTCCGCAGGTCCAGGGAGTTCCGCCCGTACCGATAAACGGGTCAACGTACTGAGTATATTCCCCTGTTGTCACCTCAGGCACATCAACACTTTTGGGCATAACTCCACCGAAAATTCCCGTGAACAGTGTTTCAAATGCCACGAAAACAGAAACTAATATTCTTATTATTTTCCACATGAAACCGCCTCCTTATAGTTTGATATTACCATATAAATTTTTACTTTTCAAGAAAAAACAGTAAGCCTTGACTTTTTTATTTCTATAAATTATATTTAGAGCATAAAGGAGGCTGAGCATATGGCAACAATCAAAGCAATTTTTTCTCTTTTTGAGATTATTCTTTTTGCCGTTGGAATTATTCCCCTCAACACAAACATCAATTACGGCGGAGATAAATACGTTGCTCCGACGATTGAAACTCCGATGTATATCGTTGAAAACAGCGAAACGGATTATGTTATTGTAACGGAAGAAAACCCATCGGAGTGCATACTCACCGCCGTCAACGAGTTTCAGACATATATCGAAAAAATAAGCGGTGCGGAAATTGAACACATAACAGAAAACAAGATTTCCGACAGTCAAAACGCTGTTATTATTAAAAATTCGGAGCTTAAAGATTTAGCCGATGACGGCTTCACACTTAAATCCGACGGCAAAAATCTTTATATTTCGGGAGGAAGTGACAGAGGCACTCTCTACGGCGTTTATACCTTCCTTGAAGAATATCTTGGCGTTCGTTGGTTTACGCCGACGCTTGAAGTTGTTCCCAAAAACAAGGATGTTATCATCGATGCAAATATAAACCGTACAGTTGAACCGTCATTTTCAGTCAGAAGAAATGACTGTCAAGACACAAACGACGCTCACCGCGCAAGAACAAAAATGAACGTTTCTTTCTGGAAAGAAGCTACGGCATACGGCGGTGCGCTGACCTACGTTTTATGGGACGTCACTTTAACCGACCTTGTTCCTGATTCACTCTTTGCAGAGCATCCCGAATATTTTGCTCTTCAGCCCGACGGCACAAGAAGCACCGACCACGTCTGCCTTTCCCACCCCGACGTGCTTCCGATTGCGGTTGAAAACGGAAGAAATGCAATTCTCAACTGCAAAACCGATGCAAAATATATTCATATCGGTCAGAAAGATAACATGAATTACTGCCACTGCGACTCATGTGAAGCTCTTTACGAAAAATACGGCACGGTATGTGCACCGACGCTTATCTTTACAAATAATTTTGCCGATGCACTCGATGATGAGTTCCCCGATTTCATGTTCACCTTCTATGCCTATAATGAAACCGACAGACCTCCGACAGATTTATCGCTTCGCTGCAATCCCAACGTTGCGCCCGTTCTCTGCGGACTTCATAAAGCATGCAGAAGCCATCTCCTTACCGAATGCGGTGCGATGGACGGAATCGAGAATGAAACATTCGATATGCTTTACGGTGACCCTGCCCCTCAGATTGCCGAGGATTTTGCAAACTGGGTCAAGGTTGCGGACACAACATATATCTACGACTACACAATTAATTTCCTTAACACTGCTATGTTTTTCTCAAACTTCGAAACAATGCAGTCAACCATGAAATACATGCACGACATCGGCATAACGGGTTATATCTACAACTGCGGTGACGGTCATTATGCTGCATTCAACGAACTCCGCAATTATCTTCTCTGCAAGCTTCAGTGGGATGTCAACTGCGATGTTGAATATCACATGAACGATTTTCTCAATGCCTTCTACGGCAAGGAAGCCGCTCCCTATATCAAGGAATATATTGACCTCCAGACGGCACAGACAAAAGCAACAGCCCACGCCTTTGACTTTGACTGGCACTATCAGGCAGGATTCTGTTCACCTTATACCGTTGCCAAAAGCGATATTCTGTTTGACCTTGCGCTGAATTCCGACATAACCGAAGAGCAGAAATTCAACGTTGAGGTTGCCGAGCTCAGCTGGCGATACTATAAATCCAATCTTTTCATGGGCGAATTCATCTTCCTCAATCCCGGAAGGCTCAAAGAAAATGAAAAGCTCTATGACGACTTCAAAAGCCACGGTCTTGACAGAGTTTCATCCTTTGCAATTATTCCTCAGGATAAAGAAACCGTCGACTTCATAGACAGACCCTACAACTGGGGAAAATAACAAAAATCAAAAATTTTTTCTATACGGCGTTAACATTTTATTAATACATATTGACAAATTTGTTCATTTATGATAGGATTATTACAATATATGGTTGCTACGTGAAATGCGCCAAAAAAATAATTTGAAAGGAGATAAGAATAATGAAAAAGTTCTTATCAATCGTGCTTGCACTTGTTTGCATTCTTTCAACAGCAACAGTTGCATTTGCATCAACAAACACTTGCCCCTACTGCAATGAAACTTACAAAAACGAAGCTGCATATAATAAGCATCTCGCTAACTGCGACGGTTATTTCCGTGATTGCCAGTATGAATGCGGCGCTGACTTTGCTACAGAAGAAGAACTTAAGATTCACGAAGGCATTTGCCTTGAATTCGAAGGCGAATGCGACTACTGCGGCGAAATCGTTGTAACAAGAAACGCTTTTGATGCACACGTTGCAGAATGCAAAGGCAAATATCTCAGCATCCCCGTTCACAAGATCATGAAGTTCCTTGAAGAAACAGATCTCTATGAAAAGATTTTCGGCGGTCTCTTCGGTCTTCTTAAGGATATCCCCTACAACAAGGTATTTGGTACAATCTTCGAATATCTTGAGAAGGGCATTCACATCGGCGTTAAGGAAATCGCATAATTTCTGACAGCAATAAACCCTCTGTCTTCGGACAGAGGGTCTTTTTTTATATCAGTGACTTGCCTTCCCATTCACCGTCGGGTTCAACTCCGAGAAGTTTTGTAACAGTAGGCGCAAGGTCGATTATATTGACATTTTCAAGAATTCTTCCAGCGTCAAAATCCTTACCCTTGATTATCACGGGAATAAGCATATCTTCGGGCATTTCGCTGCCGTGAGTTCTGTCATGACCGCCGTGGTCCGCCGTTATGATATATGTATATTCATCGCCGAGAGAATTCATCAGCTTTTCAATATTATCCCAACTGTTTTCAATCGCTTCCATATATTCATCCGTCATCCAGCCGAAATTATGTCCCTGCATATCGGGATAACCGAAATAAATAAAAGTAAAATCGGTATCATATTTTTTCAGATAATCAATCGCCGCATCGGTGAGTTCCTCTCCCGCCTGCTTATAACCGATTCTTCTTCCCGCATAAAAGCATGAATGTGCAAGAGAATTCGGGCGGGAAACATCACGGATTTCTTCCCAGTTATAAAAAACCGCGCATTTCTTGTCTGCTCTTTTCAGCACCTCACACAAACCGTCAACAGGTCTGACCTGCGGCATATAAGTGTTGGTTGTTGTACCGTGTCTTTCGGGTGTAACACTGTGAAAAAGCGAAATGTGACAGGGCAAAGTAACCGAAGGGAAAACAGTTTCAGCATTGAGAGAATAGGATGACTCTTTCAATATTCTCTGTGCTTTTTCGATATTTGCAAGCGAATCGGGACGCATGCCGTCGGGAAGCATCATTATTACTTTCATTATATTTACCCCTTTGCATAGTTATATCTCAAATATATCACTTTGAGCATCATTTTTCAATAATTTCTCTTTCTCTATTTTTCTTTTGATTTTTGATAAAAACAATAAACCCCAAAACACAGATACCAAGTATCTTCAACTGCTATTTTAAACAAATTTCTTAAAACTCTCTTTGAATAAAAAAAGAGCTGTCCGTATCGACAGCTCTTTATGTTTTTTATTAAAATCTAATTGAACCCATAATCTTTGTAGTCAGATAAACAAAATCAAACATAAGCAAAAAATTAATCAATTCATTATAGGACTCCTCGGGAATGATATCTTCCAGAAGATGAAGCGGAGCAAGAATCCATGAAGTCATTGGATCGCTTTCCAACAAATCAATTGTAGAAACGACAGAAACTGTGGGACCCGGCACAATTGCCGATGCAAAGGTTGTTGCGAAAGACGAAAAGATAATAACGACTGCCAGAATAACTGAGAGAAATTTTTTCATATAGCTACCTCCTTGCATATGTCAAATTAATTATAACAATATTTTTGGGAAATGCAAGATTTTTGTTATAAAGCAAAAAATTTGTTTGTTTTCAACCAATTTCATCAAGGTTTGCACCCTTTGTTTCCTTAACCTTAAGTACAAAAAGAATTGCTGCAACGGTAACAGTCGGGATTGAAATTGTAAGACATGCCCACCATATCGGCATTATCATCATACCGGCAATAATGCTTCCGTATCCGACAACAAGACCTATGATAACCAGCAAGCCCTCTGCACCCACAACCGATGCACGGATATCCGTCGGAACTTTTTCGGTCATCATAACATTCATATAGTCTCTGCCAATCCAATACGAGCCCTGATAAAGTCCGGCAAACGAACCGACAAGATAAGGATTCCAACCGTTCAGAATACCTGCTACAAAAAGAATATATCCGATAACACATGTTGCCGAAAAGAGGGTGACCGTTGTTTTTCTTCCTGCCTTGTCGGCAATAAATCCCGAAAGAAAGGTTATTGCCGCATAAATCACAGGCACCATAAACAGAGCCTTTGTTATATCGCTTGTGCTCATTCCCGCACGGTGCATTGACGATTCAAAATAAAGAGCAATAGCAGGCATTGCCGCATCAAAGATAATATGGGATATAATCAGCATCTTGGTATCTTTATTCGCAAAAATATATTTCACGCCGTTAAAAACGCCCGACTGATTCCTCTGAGCTACCTTCTGCTGTTTTTTCAGCGCTTTTTCAGCCTGTCTCTCCTCGTAGGGGCGTGAAAGATATTCGATTCTTTCACCGATGAAAACCTTGGTATCCTTCGCCAGAATAACAACAAGCACAACCGCCGCAAAACCAATCAGTGCAGGCACGAGGAAGATTTCACGCCATTTTGTCGCATCATTACCCATAAGGATATCTCGGAGGGTCGGAATAAGGATAACCCCGAGAATTCCGAAACTCTTGAGGAAGCTGTAAATCTTTGCGCGGTGTTTGTCGGGAGCTTCTTCAAGAATATAGATAATCTGAATATCGTGACCCATAAAAAAGCTGATAATCGCAAAGCCGATAAGGAACATTATGTAGCTTGATGAAAGATGAATAACAAGAAGACCCGTTGCCATGCCGAGAGTTGAAATGGCAAAAAGCGGTTTTCTGCCCCATTTATCGGCAAGCGCCTTATAAAACGGTGTAAACAATCCCAGAACATAGGTGAAAACGCCTATTCCCGAATGGAAAGCAAGACCGTCTTCATATGAATAATACTTTCCCATGAACGGATTATTCACAAAGAATTCCGTAACAAATGACGACTGCACCGTAACTGTAAGATTGCTCGTTACCTCATCAAGGATATTGACTATCGCAATAAGTATAAGCAAAATCAGAAAATATCTGCTGCCTGAGCTTCTGTTCTGCATTTTTCCGAGTCTTTCGAGCTCACGCTTTTCATTTTTCAGAATTTTTTCGGTTGTTTTCATATATACCTTCCTTTTATGCTGTTATTCATCACACCGTAACCTGGTTTCAGAGATTCAGTTCTGTTACTACCGCTACATAAACACCGCCCAAAATGCCGAATGCCGCAAGAGCAATAATAACATACTTGATAACCTTTTTGGCAATTGCTCCGTCATCAAAATTTGGAACTTCCGCACCGCATACGGTACAGTATTTCTTTTTTTGACCAACTTTTGTTCCGCACGAAGCACATTTGAGGGTTGCCATCTTTATTCTGACAAATATATAAACAGGCAGACTGTAAAAATTGAAAAGAATCGCCATTACAGCCCAAAGAACCGCCTTCATATTGTGTCGATATGCATCGATAAAAATCACAACACTCAATATAAGAGTCGTTATGATAAAGCAAATCCAGGCTATACCGCCCGTTATCATACCGATAAGCATTGCTCCCATTCCTGCCACTCTCAATCCCCCTCATTCATCATCAGCTTATTTTACCATATATGCCCCGATTATTCAACCTAAAACAAACCGCATCTGTGTTTCTATACTCACTCTTGCAAATCTTCGGCATGAAAGATATAATAAAAATATATCTTTCCAAAATGTCAGATTTAAAGGTGATGAAAAATGTTTTCAAAAATAGTTGCGGTAATAATGTCCGTTATTTCAGCTTTCTCAGCTCCGTTTTCGCAGCTTTTCTCTGAAATTGAGCTTAAAAATGAGCTTGCAAAGGGTAACTATGAAAGCCCGTATATTGTAAGAGAGCTTGACGGGATAACGGTAAACGGCGTTTCTATCGGTGAATACTCCGTTGTTATTCCTGACTGTGAAAACGATACTCTGTACTCCAATGCCGCCGAAACTCTTTGCGATGAGTTTTATAAAGCTTGCGGCAAAAAGATTACCGTATCCAAAACCGATGTCCGAAATGCTTTTGTAATTAACGAAGCTCTGAATGATACAGACAGCTTCAGTCTTAAGGTTGAAAACGGTAATGTCTGTATTACGGGCAGTTCAAAAACAGGAATTTCAAGAGGAATAACCGCTTTTACCGATGAAGTTCTGCTGAATTCAAGTGGCAGTTATGACTTTACAGACGGTTATGAGTTTAACAAAACTTTCACTGATTATGTTACATATGAGAATTTCGGAGCTGTGGGTGACGGCAAAACAGATGACCTTGAAGCTATCGTAAAAACCCACGAATATGCAAACGCAAACGGTTTAAGCGTCTTTGCGAACGAAACCGCAACATATTATATCGGCGGTGCAAACAAAACCGCTTGCATTATGACCGATACCGACTGGTCAACCGCACGCTTTGTAATTGACGACACTCAGGTTGAAAACAGAAGTGCCTGGATATTCAATGTTTCCCCGTCACAGAACAGTATGAATATTACCGATAAGGTTACTCCTCTTAAATCCGATGCAAAAAGCATAGGCACATCACTTGACGGAAAAAGTCTTGTCGTTCTTACGGATTCAAATGTCAAGCGATATATCCGCAAGGGTGCAAATCAGAATTCGGGCAGCAATCAGACAGATGTCATTCTCGTTGACGAAAACGGAAACATTTCAGCAGATACTCCGCTTATCTGGGATTTTGATTCAGTAACCTCTGCCACGGCTTATCCTATTGACACCGGAATATTAACCGTAAAAGGCGGAAGATTCACGACTCTTGCAAACAATGCCGCTTCCGAATACACCTATTATGCAAGAGGAATTCAGGTCAGACGTTCAAACACCGTTATAGACGGAATATACCATGACATTAAAAACGAGGGTAAAACAGGAGCACCTTATTCGGCTTTTGTCAGCCTTTCGTGCTGTGCTTATGTGACGGTCAAAAACTGCACATTTACAGGTCATAAAAAGTATTCCACAACAGGCTCTGCAGGAACATCGGTTGCAATGGGCACTTATGATATAGGCGCCGCAACCGCAGTCAATGCAAAGTTCATTAATTGCAACCAGACAAACAATATAACCGATAACGATTATTGGGGAATTGCAGGTACGAACTATTGCAAAAATCTGGTTTATGACGGCTGTGCGCTTTCACGCTTCGATGCACATCAGGGTGTCCTCAACGCAACGGTTAAAAACTCCGTTCTCGGTCATCACGGAATAAAGCTGATAGGAAGCGGAACGGCTTTGATTGAGAATACTACGGTTTTATCCGACAGCTTTATTGCCCTTCGTTCAGATTACGGCTCAACCTGGAACGGCGAGCTAATTATCCGCAACTGTAAATTTTATCCCACAGGTATTTCAAGTCATATTATCGATGCGGAAAATTCAGAGGATCACGATTTCGGTTATACCTGCTATCTGCCTCAAAGAATAGAAATCGACGGCTTCTATGTTCACAGAATCGGAAATAACTATCTTTTCACCAAGGTCAATCCGAAACACAATTCCAATTCATACAACGCAGAATATCCCGTTGTTCCCCCTCGGGAAATAACCGTCAATAATTTCAGCAACCTGCTCTTCGGAAGGCTGCTTGTTTCGAAAAACAAAACATTATTCAAAGTTCAGATTTCATCATAAATCATATAAACCGCAAAACTCCCTCTGCCTTTCTGACAGAGGGAGTTTTCAGATAATTTATAATAGTTATTCAAAATACTTCTGAATTCTGAATTTGTTTTTGAATTCGAAGTGCTTTTCGAGAAGCTTTGAAAATCTGCCGATTAAAAATCCGTTGACAATTGCGCAGAGTATTGTACCGATGTCTATGCCTCTGAATACACCAAAGCCGAAAAACGCAAAAGACATTATAATTCCAAGCACAACACTTGTATAATCATAGACTGTTTTCACCTTGTTTATGTTGAGTTTGAATTCTGATGCAATCTCTTTCACAATCAGCTCATAGGCTTCGGGAGAAATATAGGTGTGAAAGAAAAGAGAAACCGCAAATGTGCATAATAAAATGCCGAGAATATACCATATTATTCTGAGCACAATTGTATTTTCGGGTAAAGATGAAATCAGCACCATTGCACCGTCAAGCAGTGTTCCGTAAATCACTGCCGTTACAAAAGAAAACAAATAGGACAGTTTGAATTTTCTCACAACCACGATGGTTAAAAGTATCAAAAAGCCTTGAAACATATATTCAGACACGCCAAATGTAAACCACGGCAGAAACTCCGACACTTTCAAATGTATTATATATGCGGGCGCTACCACCATCGACATGCCAAAGTCAGCCTTTTCTGTAAATGCAGTGCCAAAAGCCATAATTATAAGTCCCAAAACATATGAAATTTCCGTATAAAAAGTTCTCTTCTTCATAATGCACATCCTGAAAATGCGTGAAACAAATCACTCTGAAAATCAATTAACATAGATATTCACCAAATTTTATCTTTATTTTTATTATAAAATAAGGTACACTCAAAGTCAAGAAACATAAACTCCCTCTGCCGTTTCATAGCAGAGGGAGTCGGTTTATAACTCAATATATAAAATTATACTAAAAGATTACATATCCTTAATAGCTGCCTGCGTCTCCGAAAGGAGTGGTTGGGAGGTGTCCCCCAACCGTTGATACAGAGCTGTTTTGGCGCCTTCTGCCCTCGGTTTTCAGGTGAAGCGGATCGTTCGGGTCGCCGTCAAATCTCAGGTACCAATCAAAGCCGTCTTTCTTTGCAACAATCTTCTCAACAAAGGCTTCAATTATGCTTTCGGGTATGTCGTTTTCATCGGGATTTGTGTACTGCACAAGGGCATATTGAAGCACCGTCAGCTTTTCTTTGTAGTCCACAATTTCAGGCTCGTCGTTCTGCTTATCTTCAAGTGCTTCAATCTCGTCACTCAGCTTTCTTATTTCGGCTCTGAGCTCCGATGTTTTTTGGGTGAACGAGTCCTTGTCAATATCACCCTCCGCCCTCATTTCGATATAGTTGTCGAGCTTTCGGTTGTGCTTTGCGAGCTGCCGTTTCTTCTGCTCAATAATCTCTTCGTAATCGACTGTTTCACCCGTGTCGCCGATGTGAGCTTCGAGCATCGAGTTGGCAAGCGCCAGCACCTTGTCCCTTTGCATAAGATAGTTGCGGAAGATGTGGTTTGCCATCAACTGCAGCTTCCATTCGGGTATCATCGGGGTACGGCAGATACCCTCAAGCGGCAACCCCTTCCTTTTTCTGCTTTCATAAGAGCCTGTCCGCACGGAATCGTAGCACTGATAACCGATGTTTGACTGTGTTGCCGTTCTGTACCAGTTCCTTGTGTTGAACTTGTGACCGCATTCGCAGATGAGCAGCTTACCCCATACGGTAGTTCTCGGTCTTCTGCCAATCATCAGACTTCTTTTCTTTGCGTTCATTTTGCATTGAGCTGTTTTGCTTGCCATAATTGCTCGCACCCTTTCGTAATCTTCTACCGATACAATCGGCTCGTGTCTGCCCTTGACCTGCACAAGGTCGATTTCACCGTAGTTTTTGACCTTTTTCTGTGTCAGGTAATCGGGCGTATATTCCTTGTGGTAGGTGATGATACCGCAGTAAAACGAGTTTTTCAGAACGTTGGATATGACCGTTTCATACCACCTGCTTTTACCCGTTGCGGTTTTGTAGCCTCTGCGTTCAAGCTCATTCTTTATCTGCATAAGTCCGTGACCTTCAAGATACATTTCATAAATCAGCTTTACCGTTTCAGCCTGCACGGGGTCGATGAAAAAGTCCACGTGCTTTTTGTTGTTTTCAAGCAGTTTTTCAACTCGCCTGTAGCCGAGAATGGTGCCGTTGCCGTAGAACACACCGTTCTCCATTGATGTCTGCTGACCGCTTTTAACTCTCACCGATGTTTTTCGGCTTTCGTCCTGCGCAAGGGTTGCCATAATCGTCAGTCGCAATTCGCCGTCACCGTCAAAGGTTTTGATGTTATCGTTTATGAAGAAAACCTCAACGCCCATCGCCTTAAGTTCACGGGTGTACTGCAGGGTGTCAACCGTGTTACGGGCAAAACGGGAAACCTCACGGGTGATAATCAAATCGAACTTCTTTTTCTTGGCATCCCTTATCATTTTCATAAACTGCGGTCTTTTCTCGGCGGATGTGCCCGTGATACCCTCGTCAATATACCTGTCAACGAGCTCCCATTCGGGTCTTGCCTTGAGAATCGGCTCATACCAATCCAGCTGATTTTCAAGCGCCGACAGCTGCTCTTTGTGGTCTGTGGAAACTCGGGCATAGATTACTACCCGTCGCTTTCCGAAATCTGAATTTATCATATTGTGTCCTCCTTTGTCTGATTGTGATTTCCTTTGATGAACTTGCTTTCGTCCACAATATCCGCATAGTCTTTCAGAATATTGTGAAACATATATTCCGGTATTTTGCCGTCCCTGAATAACTGCTCAATGAGCTTCAAAGCCGCAAAACAGTATTCGGGGTCATCGCTTATTTTATTTATATCAATATTACTCATTACAAACCTCCTTTACAAATGTGCGGATTATCTCGCACCCTTGTCCTTTCCTCTGTTCAAGTGTTTCTGATAGTAAACAATGGCTTTGATGATGAAATCCTCAACCTGACTCGGCTTCAAATCGGGCAATGCTTTCTGCAAACGTTCCATCGGCATGCGGAACATTTCACGCTGATTTGCCTTTTCTTCCTGCATTATCGAGTCGATGAGTTCATCGGTCAGCTGACCTGCCTGACTGAGCTTTTTGAAGCGGACTGCCTGCGAAAGTGACGGTGTTCTGTCCTCGACCTCAATCGTTCCAAGCAGAGAATACTGCTGTTCTTCGGTAAGGTAAGACAGCTCAACTGCAGGAGTGAGAGCAATTCTGCCCTCGTCAACAAGGTCAAGCAGCTCGGGGATGAGATATGTCAGACGGATATAGCGCTGTACTTGTCTTGCACTATCGTTTGTGTCTTCTGCTATTTCTTCATCTGTTCTCAACTTCGTGCCAAGTTGGCACGAAGTTTTACCTTGATGTTTAAGAGCCTCCAACTTAAGCTTATAAGCAAAAGCTTTTTCAGAAGGCAAGATATGTTCTCTGTGCAGGTTGCTGTCCACGAGCATTATTGCGGCTTCATCACGGCTGACGGCATAAATAAAGACAGGAACATTTTTTGCCCCTGCCTTCTGTGCTGCCCTCAGTCTGCGGTGTCCCGAGATAAGCTCGTATTCATCCTCTGTATTTTCAAGCGGTCTTACGATAAGCGGTGAGAGAATGCCCTGCTCCTGTATGCTTTCAATCAGGGTGTTCATCTCCTCGTTATCAATAACCTTGTAGGGGTGTCCCTCAAAGGGACGGATTTTTTCAAGCGGTATGTTAACCGCAGATTTTAATTTTCTGTTTGCCATATTAACGGCTCCTTTCATAATTTTTATTTCTGGTTGGTTGGTAAATTTCTTTGATGTCCTGAAGCTTCTCGTCGATTTCAGGCTTCTTCTGTTCAATCCTTTCGCAAACGGTAATATTTTTTCTCAGTATTTTCATCCTTCCGGTAAGATCTGAAATATACCCTTTCAGCTCTCGCTCTTCATTTTCATCACCGTGGTTCTGAGCAGTTTTCAGCTTGCTTCGCAGAATATTTCTCGCCTCACTTAACTCTGCAATCTCATCCTTACAGCCTTGCTTGTAGGCTTCAAGCTGTTCTGGGGTTTCAATATCGTTACCGCACAAAAGGTTTTGCTGTTCAACGAGCCTGTTAAGCTTGCGTATTTCATCGGCAAGGTATTTAACCGCAACTCTGTTGTTATCCGGTCTTTTCCTCACCGCTTCAACAATGGTTATAAACCGCACATAGGTCTGTGCATAACCGACTGTCGGCTCGTCACCGATATACATTCTGTAGAGGTTATCCTGCGGCGGAAGATTAACAGGGTATCTGCGCCAGCTTTCGTCAATGCGTTTTATCAGATTCACGGGAACATAGTCATCACCGAGAGTCAGAAGCCTTGTCGGTCTTTTGAACGCAGGGTGATAAACCGTTGAGTATCGGCTTGTGAAATTAAAGGTGTATCCCTTCTTTTTCATCTGATTGAAAAAGTCCTTTCGGCTTATTGATGTGAGTATCGTTTCGTCAATCTCGGTTTTGATAATCGCATTCTTTGTAAGCTTCATATTCTTTTCGTTCATATACTCGTTATACGGAATACCTCTTGACTTTTTCGGATTCATAACAACCGACAGTTTGTATTCCTTGCAAAGTTCATCGGATACCTCACGCAATCTGTAAAGATTCCGTTTATTGTCGTTATACTTCTTCCCGTCAACAAACGATACGGAGTTAAAAACAAAGTGGTTGTGGATATGCTCGTGGTCAAGGTGAGTTGAAACAACAACTTCAAACCTCTCGCCCCACATTCTCTCGGCAAGCTTCATTCCGATTTCGTGTGCGACTTCGGGTGTAACCTCACCGGGTGCAAAAGACTGAATTACGTGATAAGCCATTATCCCGTCCTCCTTATCGTAGCGACGTTTTACGGACATCATATTTTTCTCAGCTGTTTCGGGAGTTACGTTGATGCCGTCAACATAACTCCACCCGTCAGCTTCAACTGTCTTTTCGGGATTCATTACATAGTTGATACATTTGCCAATCCTGCCTTTTATGGGGAATATTTTAGTTACTGCCATGCTCTTTTGGGTGCAAAGGCTTCGTCAACCTTTTCCGAAACCTCATTGAATTTTTTGCAAGCTTTCTCAAGCTCGGCAGTATTCAGATAACCGCCCGAATGGACGATTCTTGCAAGCTGATTAAGATTGTTGCCGACTGCACGCAGTTCTTTTATCAGCACAGCATACTCGGCAGGAGGAGCCTGTGCAGGTAAATAGCCGCTGAGCAGAAATCTTATCAGCTTTGACATTGTGAGTCCGGTTGCCTTACACATCTCATTGAGCCTGAGGTGTTCTTCTTCTGTAAGGCAAACGGTTACTCGGTGGATTCTTTTCTGCATAATGTTCATTCCTTTCTTTTTTGATTCTCGGGGTTTACCCCGCAAGCGGATTTATTACAATAAATCCAATGCTTGCTAAGACTGAAGAAACAGATATTTTTCGGATTTATCCGTTTCTCAAAATGAAGCGGACTGTTTCGTTTAGGAGGGCGGTTATCAAAACAGTCCGTTTCGGGTTGACGGCAAAAGTGCCGTCATAGTTTTTTCGGCATAACAAAAGTGACGGCAAAAATGCCGTCACTAAAAGCTGTCGAGAAAATTGAAGATGATATCATCATTTTCCTCTTGTTCAATCTCGCTTATTTGTTTTTCTTCGGGTGGTGCCTGAAGTTTCATACCGACAAATTTTTCTTCAATGAGGTCAGCCAGGTCGTGATTCAACAGAGCATTGATTACTGTTTCAGTGTATGACTGACCTTTGACAGAGCGAAGATAGTGCCAAGCTTTGCTGTCAGCTTCTTTATCAAGGTTAAATCGCACGGATATTTTCTTGATATTCATTTGTTGCCACTTCTTTTTCGTTGCCTCGTTGCAAGCCGTTCATAACCCTTTGCGGTTGCACGGATATCATCAATAACGGTAATTCGTGATTTGTCGCAGTCGGCAAAATTCTTAATCAGGCATCCGCCACCGCCCACAACCGTCAGTCGCATCATTCTCGGGTCGTAGCCGTGTTCGCGAAGATTGCGGAAGATCTCGGCAACATAGTTCTTTGCGGATTTCGTAATCGTTTCAAGAAATTCATCCGCAATATCCGCTTTGCCGAAACGAAGCACACGGGTGATAACCGATTCGTCAACCGTTGCGTGGTGAGTGCGCATCATATCTTCTTTTGCCTGAATCACGCATTGCTGAGTGCCGAATTTCTCCGTGAAGCATCTTCGGTTTTCGGGTTTCTTCTCATTGATAAGCATAACGTTCATCGTACCGTTGCCGATATCGCAGAGCATATTTGTTCCGCTGAATTCGTGAATTCTGTCCGCAATAGCGGCAAACCCCTGCGGAAAAATATCCGCACCCGTAAACTCGACCCTGTAGTCAATGCCGTTGAAGCTGAATTCAACCTCTTTGTTCTGCAAAAGGTAGCTGCGGAAAGCTTCCTTCTGTGCAGTGAGCCAGGTCAGAGGAAGACCTGCCGCCAAGTGAACTTTAGCCTCACGCAGTCCACGTGCACGAAGCTCGTAAGCGACAGCTGCCAAGGTCAGAACATAGTAATCCATATCCTGTATTTTGTCGGCAACGAACTCCTTGTGACCTTCACCGATTGTGTAATATTTACCGTTCCACGTAAGCAAATTGTCTTTGAAAGCAGGCTCGGTGTCGCTCACATAAACACCCGTTCCAAAAGTCTTGTTTGCTGTTTTGATATTCCCGTATCCGTGGTCAATACCGAGAATAAGAGAGTCGTTTGAATTCTTCATAAATTCTCCTTTCTTTTGTGATAATGATTTTGCCCTCCAACCATATACGACACAAGAAAGCCAAAATGTTCCAAAGGTTGGAGAAAAATTTTATAACAAATCCAAGTAAGCGGAACAAAAAGAAAAAGCCCCGCACGAAGCGGGGCAAAAAACACGGTCTGATCATTTCCATATGTGCAGAGTAATCAGTACCTTTGTATATGAACGGCACAAAAAACACGGTGGAATTTTCAGGCTTTATGTGATATGATTAAGATGATAAAAATTTTTACGAGGTACATTATGGCTTCAAGTAAGGAATATTTGGAATTCATTTTAGAACAGTTATCCGAACTGGATGATGTAACATACAGAGCGATGATGGGAGAATATATCCTCTACTATAGAGGCAAAATCATCGGCGGAATTTATGATGATAGACTGCTTGTGAAGCCCGTCAAATCGGCTGTTGCTCTTATGCCCGATGCAACTTTTGAATTGCCTTATGAGGGAGCAAAAGAAATGCTGCTCGTCGATGATGTTGACAACAGAGATTTTCTTGCAGAGCTTTTCAACGCTATGTATGATGAACTCCCGTTACCGAAGAAAAAGAGATAGATAAATAAGAAGTTGGAGAAGTGTTTATTATGGCTATGTGGAATCCGTGGCGAGGTTGTAAAAAATGCAGTGAAGGATGTCTGCATTGCTATATACACAAAGGCGATGCAAAACGTGGTGTTAATACAAACGATATTATAAAAACAAAAGATTTTTACAAACCTGTTGAGCGGTTAAAAAACGGAAACTACAAAATGAAAGCAGGAATGGTTTACCTTTGCTTTTCAACGGATTTTCTGATAGAAGAAGCGGACGAGTGGCGCAAAGAGTGCTGGGATATGATAAAACAACGACAAGACTGTACTTTTCTTTTTCTCACTAAACGAATAGAAAGGTTTGCAGATTGTGTCCCTGACGATTGGGGCGATGGATATGAGAATGTTGTTGTGTGCTGTACTGTTGAAAATCAAAAAAATGCGGATAAAAGACTGTCATTATTCAAATCACTTCCGATAAAGCACAAATGTATTACTGCACAACCGTTGCTTGAAAAAATACATATCGAACCGTATCTTGATAATATTGAACTTGTAGTTGTCGGCGGAGAGTCGGATTATTGTGCACGGGCGTTTGATTATGATTGGGCACTTGATATCAGAGAACAGTGTGTTCGTAAAAACGTATCCTTTGAATTCAGACAATGCGGAACTCATTTCATCAAAGACGGTAAGGAATACAAATTGCAGACAAAAGACCTGTGCAGTCAAGCAAGAAAAGCAGGAATAGATTTCAAGGCTCACAGATAAATTCATGTTAATCAAGCAAAAGCAACAGCGAGTTGCTTGTTCATTAAAACATTCGGTGTTAGAATAATACTGAGGTGATAAATTTATGGAAACAAAAGATATTATTCTTGAACTCAGAACGAAAAAAGGTTTATCACAGGATGAACTTGCCGAAAAGGTTTTTGTTACCCGCCAGGCGGTCAGCCGATGGGAGAACGGTGAAACAACCCCTAACACGGAAACTCTGAAGCTTTTATCAAAGCTGTTTGATGTTTCAATCAATACTCTTTTAGGCTCTCCGCAAAAACTCGTTTGCCAATGCTGCGGTATGCCGCTTGAAGACTGTAATATCAGCAAGGAAACAGACGGCTTTTTTAACGAAGAATACTGTAAATGGTGCTATGCTGACGGCGAATATATGTATCATAATATGGATGATTTAATTGAGGTCTGCGTGCAGAATATGGCAAACGAAGAGTTTTCTTCGGAACAGGCTCGTGCTTATATGAAAGATATGCTGCCGAAGCTGAATTACTGGAAGCAATATAAAAATCTTGACGGTGCAGAAAAGTTTGAGGAATTCAAGCAACAGCTCATCAGCGAATTCAATGATTTACATATCGAAGGAATGCCGAAGGTTGAAAAGCTTAATGCTCTCGTGGGCGGTTATATCAACCTCGAATACCGTCTTCCTAACGGAAAGACCGTAAAATTCCTTGATGACAATGCAACATATCTCGGAAATCAATTAGAATGTGAGTTTGGCGGCGACCGTTGTTTCGGCATTGCCGCAAATATGGATTTTTTGCTTGTTTGCACTTATGAAGAAAAAAGGTTGTCAATACGTTGTGATGGAAGTATCCTCCCACTCTCTCGCCCTTTCGCGCGTCAAGGAGCTCCGCTTTGCGGCGGCGGCCTTCCTGGTGTCCGCCGAGCATGAACTGCTTCAATTTCACTCCGCGGCGAACGTACAGAATGCCGATTCCTTTCGGCGCGTGAAACTTGTGTCCGCTCAGCGAGAGCATGTCGACCGGCGTTTTCCTGACGTCGATCTCCGTCTTACCCGCGGCCTGTACGGCATCGGTGTGAAAAACCGCCCCTGCCTCGCGGCAGATTTTGCCGATTTCGGCAATAGGCTGAATTGTGCCGATTTCGTTGTTGGCATACATAATTGTTACAAGTGCTGTATCCTCACGGATAGCATTGCGGACATCTTCGGCATTGATAAGTCCCTTATCGTCAACGGGGATATATGTTACCTCAAAGCCCTGTTTTTCAAGATATTCCGTAGTATGGAGTACAGCATGATGTTCAATTACAGAAGTGATGATATGTTTCTTTCCTTTTTTAGCCATCTGCTCAGCTGTGCCCTTGATAGCCCAGTTGTCGGACTCTGAGCCGCAGCTGGTAAAGATAATTTCAATGGGATCAGCACCGATAGCCTTTGCAACTTTTTCACGGGCAATTTCAATATCACGCTGAGCACTTCGTCCCAATTCGTAAATGCTTGAAGCGTTGCCGTAAGCCGTCTGGAAGTGCGGCATCATAGCGCTGAGAACTTCATCTGAAACAGCTGTAGTTGCCGCATTGTCGGCATAAATAAATCTTTTTCTTTCCATATTAAACCTCTTTCAGGAATGTATATCTCTCTGAGCGACGGCAAGGCGGTCGCATCTTTCGTTTTCGGGATGACCTGCATGACCTTTGACCCAGTTGAAGGTGACGTCGTGGCGTTCCAGCAAGGGTAGAAGTTTTTCCCACAGGTCAACATTGAGAGCAGGTTTTCCGTCAGCTTTTTTCCAGCCTTTTTTCTGCCAGCTGTAAACCCAGCCTTTAGTTATACTGTCAACCACATATTTGCTGTCGGTGGTGAGTATTACTTTGCAAGGCTCTTTCAGTGCGGAAAGTCCTGCGATAACTCCCATAAGCTCCATACGGTTATTTGTTGTATGTGCATCGCCGCCGGAAAGTTCTTTTTCAATTGTTCCAAAGCGGAGAATTGTACCATAGCCGCCGGGTCCGGGATTACCGCTGCAAGCACCGTCTGAGAATATTTCAACGGTTTTCACACAGAACCTCCTTTTGTTATTTTTATCACAATTATGGGGTTCTCTAAAAACCGGAACACGTGCGGAATTTCGTACATGACGAATATCATTTACAAGGCATGACAGTGCAGTAAAGGATTTTGTCATAAAAATTCAGCTGTGAGTAAGGTTTTTAGAGGTTCCTTTATATTATATCAGAAAAAAATGAAAAAAGCTGGATTGTTTACTTGCGGAAACGAAAAAATTGTTAGCACACTCTTACTGTAACCTTTTTTTCAAAACAGCCATATAATACGAAGTAGAAAAAAGATTCAAAAAGGAGCAGCCAATGAAAAAAGAAAAAATACTTATTGCAGGAGGCGACTTGCGGCAGATTTACTGTGCGCAGCGGCTCAGCAGAGATTTTGAGGTCTGTTACACAGGCTTTGATGACACAGCCTTCAAGGAAATTTCAGGTGTACAGCCTGCATCGGAAAAATGCAGATTTGCAGTGCTTCCCGTACCTCCCCCCGATGAAGCGGGAAAGCTGTTTTCGCCTTTGTATTCGGGAGAATTAACAGTTTCAGCAGTGGAAAACCTGCTGACAGAGGACGCCGTAATATTTACGGGAACAGCTGAGAAAAAAACAGCAGCATTTTTTCCGTCCCACGAAATATCCGCCTACATGGACAGAGAGGAACTGGCAATAAAAAATGCCGTTCCCACAGCGGAAGCGGCAGTTATGCTTGCACTTGAACGTCTGTCTGTTACACTTAACGGCTTACCTGTTCTCATAGTGGGACTGGGCAGAATCGGTATGGCGCTTGCTCAGATTTTAAAGGGCTTCGGAAGCAGAGTTACCGCAGCTGTACGCAATGAAAAAGGGGCAGCAAAAGCAGCCGCTATGGGTATTGAAAGTATCAGCACAGAGGATATAAACGGCGATTACTGCCTTGTATTCAACACAGTTCCCCGACTCGTTCTTTCGGGGTATATGCTGGAGAAATTCCCGAAAGATACGCTGTTTATTGACCTTGCTTCAAAACCCGGCGGTATGGATTTCAAGGCGGCTGACAAACTTGGAATAAGATATATTCACGCTCTGGGACTGCCTGGGAAAAACGCTCCTGTCAGCGCAGGATATGCCGAAGCGGAAACTGTTATCGGAATGATTAATGAAAGGGGAAATATTTGTGAGTGATGATTTCAAGGGAAAACGTATCGGATTTGCGATGACAGGTTCTTTCTGTTCTTTTGAACGCTGTTTCAGACAGGCGGAAATTCTCCGTGAAAGGGGTGCGGAGCTTATTCCCATAATGTCGGAGAATGTGGCAGAACTGTCCACACGTTTCGGAAGCAATGAGGAAAATCTGAAACGGCTGGAGGATATATGCGGCAGACCTGTTATATCCGATATAGCAGAAGCTGAACATATCGGCCCTGAAAACATGACAGATATTATGCTTGTAGCGCCCTGTACATCGAATACGGCGGCGAAGCTTGCCTGCGGAATAACTGACACAGCGGTGACAATGGCGGTTAAATCACATCTGAGAAGCGGAAAACCTGTAGTGCTTGCCATAGCTTCAAATGATTCACTGTTGGGTTCTGCGAAGAATATCGGAGAGCTTTTCAACAGAAAAAATTATTATTTTGTGCCTATGTTACAGGATGATATTCTACGTAAGCCTGCATCACTTGTGGCACAGTTTGAGCTTATTCCCGAAGCGGTAGCAGCAGCATTCGACGGAATTCAGTTAAGACCGATTATAAACTAATTTTAAGGGGACGCTCTGCAAGAGAAAGCGTCCCCTTAAAACATTTATTATAACTTTTTCTACAGATTGAGGACACCGCAAAACGTGTCCTTTTTGCTGCAATCAATTTTATCTGAACAATTTTAAAAAAATCTCTTGTAAAAATGCGAATTGTGTGATATAATGTATAAGGGGAATTATCCCTGCAAATAAAACGAAAAGGTGGTGCGGTTATGAGTTCCGACCCTTATGGGAATAGTATGAATAATATGTCTATGAGATATATACCGCATCGTTGTATCTGCAAATAAAGCTGATTCTCCTTGCCTGTATATCTCTGTAACAGGCGAAAGGAGGAATGTCTGCATACGCAGGCTATGCTTTGCTATGATCAATTTCTATACTTACACAAACGGCAGAATGGCTCTGACCGATAATTTTACCGAAGGCTGCTGGGTTTCCGTTATAAGTCCCACTCCTCAGGAAATAAAGGAGCTTATTGAAAACTACGGCATCGACAGCGGCTTCGTGAAATCCTCCCTCGATGAGGAGGAATCGTCCCGTATTGAGCGTGAGGACGAAC
>CALAQQ010000274.1 GCA_937888485.1 uncultured Clostridia bacterium | reverse complement strand
ATCGCGACGAGCAAAAGCGTTCTTATAGATAAGACCAGCCTTAGAAGGAATCTTATCAAACTCAATCTCGTCCCAACGATTCTCAGACATCAACTTCTCAAGGACGTTGAGGCGAGTACGCAGGGTAGCAAGAACCTTGCGGTATTCCTTGTGGGTCATACCCAGATACTTGCGGGTGATGTTGCCGAGACGGGTGGTCTCAGGAGAGCTTGCGTTCTCACTCTTCATCCACTTAGCCAGCAAAGAAGGGGTCTTACACTGGACGTCCAGTGCAAGCTGCTTCTTCATGATAGCCAAAGCGGCATTCTGCAGAGGAGTATCAACGAACTCATACAGGTCATCCCAGCGACCGAACTCAGGGATATACTGGATATTGCGGATTACCGCATCAGTATTCTGGGTAGCCAGATCGCGCATGGCAACACGGAAGAAGCGACGCTCACCCTGGCCACCGCGCACGTCACGGATGTAGAACAGGCACTTGAGGGCATAAACAGGGTTCTCCTTATATGCCTTCTGGAACATCAGGATGACATCCTCATCGGAACGAGTGCGGTATGCAGCACCCATAGCGAACATGTCGAGCAGATCGCTCTTAGTGGTCTTATGAGTCACAGCACCATTCTCGGTTCGAGTGAAGTTGGAAACATCCTGCAGACCGGAAATAAACTTGTTCATAGTGAATTTCTCCTTTTTCTCATTGATTTCCTCTTGGACAAGAGGATAGTAGGTATTTTTTTACCTTACATATATATTATAACAAATTTTTTGAAAAAAATCAAATAAAATTTTTATACCAAATTAACAGAATATTTGGCAACAAAATGATTGTAAAAATCTTTATTGTTAATTGCACATTGGACTCGTTTCTGAGAGCGATGATCTCTTTTAAAACGTGGTCTAACTAAATTATCAGTTTCTGCAGTCCAAGCTCTTTTTTGTTCAGCCATTAAAGCTCTCCACTTTGCATCATCCGATCGATCATTAGTTACACTTGCCAACATATTAGCGAAGTCTTCAATGAAATGAGAGGGAAAAAGCTGATGCCATTCATTTCCGTCAATGAATAAAGTTTCAACTTTAACGATATTGGTGGCTCAATCGATACTAATGGCGAGGAATCGAAGAAAAAGAAGACCCGCATTGAAAAAATGTGCGAACGACTTTTTGAACTTTGCATCGAATGTGAACAAGCAGGTAGACGAGTCATTAACATATGCCGAAGAAAATATAGATAATTTCAGTGTAGCAACCGTATCGACTGCTTACAATCAATACGCCTATGTGTGTGGTGAATTGGGAGGAAAGGAAAATCTATCACAAAGTTTAGATTATTATTACAAAGCTCTTCTCGCTGCTGAAGAAGCAGCGAAAGAATATGAGGACATTGATTTTAGAGAGTTCAGGGCGATTCGATATTCCAATTATGCAGATACGTTAACGCTGCTTGGTGGAATTGATCACTATAATGAAGCAATAGTTTTTTATCAAAAAGCTATTGAACTGAGAGAAGCTCTTTTTGAAGATGATAAAAAAGAAAGAAAAGACGGAATCCTTACTCTTAGCAACCACATTAAAAACAAAGAAAATGAACTCCACTGGATCACATTGCCCTTTGAATGGAACTACCATAACACAAAATGGAATGGAGAAATTAGAGTTTTAATAAATACAATCCTCAAATCTACGGAAAAAATCAAAATAAAATGCTCAAATATGTGTAAAAAGTATTCTTTTATGCTATATTTTAAAGGTAGCAAGGTTTCGGAAATTCGGTTCTGTACATTACCGCCGCTTTTGACTTCCCAGATTTCAGATGAAGAAAAACGGCTTGGAGAAATGTTTTGTTCCGGCATGAACGACAATTCTGTGGCAGTGATCTATTCCGCCCTGGCTTTTGACTAGAATGAGAAACATAAAGGCCGCTATTTCGCTAAAATATCCTGAAAACGCAGATGCTCCCTTCATAACCTCAAAGAGCAGCGGTGCAATTGCAGAAAGGATGATTGAAATTGCAAAGGAAAACGATATTCCAGTTGTAGAAAATGACATACTTACAAATGTACTAAGTCTGCATGAAATCGGTACGTGTATTCCTGAAAGCACTTGGGAAGCAGTAGCCTCTATTTTTGCTGTCATCGGAGAATCAGAGAGAGAAAGATGATGAAGAACAAAATGAAATGTATGATATTGCAAGATGGTTTGAAAATGCCGAGTTTGAAACGGTAAACGAAATAATCGGCAGTGCAAGCGGAGGACTCATGGAAGCGCTGAAATATTGGGGAAGCATATGGTCGCTTTGTTCGGTTGATTTGTATGATGAGCTTAAGGCTGACTTCCTTGACCCCGCTGAAAGTAAAGAGCTTATTGAAAAATGCGATAAGGTTCATTATGAAATAATGCCTGCAATTCCGCAGATGCTGAGGAATATGCAGAAAAAAGGCGTTGATGTTTCACTCCTCTGTTCAACCGGCAGTGAACTTGCACTCGGCGGTGAACATAACGGCGATATTGTTCTTCCTGCTTATGCAGTAAGCGGTGCAACCTGCACGCCTCTCGGGAAGAGATTTCCCGACGGTTATACGGGTGTTAAGACAACCTGCAATAATCCTGAGCATAACCATATTTCGCCGTCAATGGAAATTGATGCTTCAAGTGCATATCTTCCCGAAAATACATGGTTTGTTGACGGGCAGTATCACGGTCAGTATTATTATGAGGAATATACCCGTTCGCTTGTAACGAAGCTTCTTCTTACCGATGAAATAACTGATATTTATTCAAGTCCCGATTATCCCCAGTTTGAATATTCGAATCATGTGTCAAGAAGCATTCATGTTAAATTTGATAAGAGCAACACAGGTTATTTAACCTCCGAAGATTCAAAGCTTATTGTTGAAAACCTGACAACCGACAGAGATATAAGAATCTTTGCGGTCAATACAAACGGTGTTGATTTAACCTTTGATGTTGCAAAAATCGGAACAGTCAAAGCGGGCGAAAAGGTTGAAATTCCGTTCAGCGGTGAAGTGCCGGAGGTCGGCTCTGTTGCGGCAGAAATAACAGTAAGCTATATTGAGGTAGGAAGCCTTAATCCTTTCTGTGTTTCGGATTTTGATATCATGATTGATAACGGAAATGCAAGCGGTGCAACGGGTCTTGTTGATAAAGGGTTTGAAAGTCGTATGGAAAGTTCCCTGCCCGTATGGTTATATAAAATTGTATCAAATCCGTTTTTAAGACAAACAGTTGAGTTCGTTTATAACACTGTTCATGTTCTGTTTGACTGATTTATGTACTGTTTGTAAAATCTTCTGAAAGGTATCACGAACTATTGTTTTTTAAAAGAATTAATGTTATAATTAAACAAACAATATAAAGAGGGGGAATTATATGGAATATGCAATGATGATTTTCTGGATTGTTCTGCTCGTTGTTCTCGTTATCATAGAGGCGGTAACAGCTCAGCTTGTAACAATTTGGTTTGCAGCAGGTGCGGCGGCAGCTTTGGTTGCAGAGCTTGGCGGATTACAGCCGTGGCTTCAGTGGATAGTTTTTATTGCCGTTTCAGCCGTTGCTCTGATTGCAACACGTCCTCTTGTTAAAAAAATTACAGCTAAAAAACTTCAGCCCACCAATGCGGACCGTTGTATAGGTCAGACTGCGGTTGTTACAGAGGATATTGATAACATCGAGGGCAAGGGTCAGGTTCATGTCAACGGCGTAACATGGACGGCACGTTCATCGGACGGTACTGTTTTCAAAAAAGACGAGCGTGTGACAGTTGAGAAAATCGAAGGCGTAAAACTTATTGTCAAAGCGCATAATTAACTTTAAATAAAGAATTCAGGAGGAAATAACTATGGAGTTTTTAGGCGGATTTATTTTAATCTTACTCGCACTTTTTTTGATTTTAATTGTTGTCTTAAACATCAAAATTGTTCCGCAGTCCAAGGCATATGTTATTGAAAGACTCGGAGCATACAGCGCAACCTGGCAGACAGGTCTCCACATCAAAATTCCTTTTATCGAAAAAATTTCAAAGCAGGTTTCACTTAAGGAGCAGGTTGTTGATTTCCCGCCCCAGCCTGTTATCACAAAGGATAACGTAACCATGCAGATTGACACAGTCGTTTTCTTCCAGATTACCGACCCCAAGCTTTTTGCATACGGTGTTGAAAGACCTATTTCGGCTATCGAAAATCTTACAGCAACAACTCTTCGTAACATCATCGGTGAAATGGAGCTTGACCATACTCTGACTTCAAGAGATATCATTAATGCAAAAATCAGAGGTATTCTTGATGAAGCAACCGACCCCTGGGGTATCAAAGTTAACAGAGTTGAACTTAAAAATATCCTTCCTCCCAAGGAAATTCAGGATGCAATGGAAAAGCAGATGAAGGCAGAACGTCAGCGCCGTGAATCGATTCTTACTGCGGAAGGTGAAAAGGCAAGTAAAATCCTTGTTGCCGAAGGTCAGAAGGAAAGCAAGATTCTCGCCGCAGAAGCAGATAAACAGAGTGCAATCCTTGCTGCAGAAGCTATCAAGGAAGCAAAAATCAGAGAAGCGGAAGGTGAAGCTGAGGCTATCCTTAAGGTTGAACAGGCAAGAGCAAAGGCAATTGAGCTTATTAACGAAGCTGCACCCGGTCAGGGTTATCTTACAATAAAGAGCCTTGAAGCATTCGAGACTGCCGCAGACGGTCAGGCAACAAAGCTTATTATTCCCAGCGATATTCAGTCGCTTGCAGGTCTTGCAGCAAGTGCTAAAGAGATTATCAAGTAAATCAAATAATTAACCGAGGGTCGATGTCAGCATCGACCCTTCCTTTTGTTTATGCAAACTGTTACATTTGTCACATTGATATTTTCTTTTTCTTATGTTAGAATAATATATAAGAATGCAAAGATGAGAGGAGATTAACATGGGCAAAAAAATTATTGTTGCAGGTCTCGGTCACGGCGGTATAGCTGTTGCCGCAATTCTTGCAAGAGCCGGTTTTGATGTTACAGTTTATGAACAGAAAAAAGAAGGGACTCTCGGTTATGATTGGACCGATATTTTTGCACCTGATGCTCTTGCAGTTGCAGGAATGCCCATGCCCCCAAAGGATAAATATGAATATAAAGAGGATATGACCTTCTTCGGACCTTCAATGAAAACAGGTCTTCGTCAGCATGTTCCCAAGGAAAATCTCGAAATCAAGATGGAACGCAGAGATATTTATGAGCATTTCATAAATCATGCACTTGAATGCGGTGCAAAAATTGAATATGAATGCAAGGTACTCGGACCGATAGTTCTCGGCAACAGAGTAGTCGGCATCAAAACCGAAAAAGGTGATATCTACGGTGACCTTGTTATTGACTCGTGCGGAATGAATTCTCCTGTCAGATCAAATCTTCCCGAGGAGTTCGGAATTGAAAAAGAAGTTGCGCGTAACGAGAAAATAACGATTTACAGGGCATTTTTCAACAAAGCAAGCGATGAAGCGGTTGAGGCTAAATTTAAGGTTATGCTTTTTGCCGGCGGAGAACTCGGTGTTAACTGGATTGCATCCGAAGACGACCATACAGACCTTCTCATGGGTCGCTTTGAAGATTTTACTCTTGAAGATGTTGAAAAATTCTCGGATTTTCTCCGTCAGACAAACCCCAGACTCGGCACGGAAATTATCCGAGGCGGTCAGTTTGTTGAAATTCCCGTTCGTCAGCCGCTTTCGGTTATGGTTGCTGACGGCTATGCCGCTATCGGTGACAGCGCATTTATGACAGTCCCTCTCATCGGTTCGGGTATTGCAAACTGCCTTAAGGCATCAAGAGTTCTTGCAAACGCGGTTATTGCCGATAAAAATCAGTCGTTTACCGCCGAAATCCTCTGGAAGTATCAGCAGGGATATTATAAAGAGCTCGGCGCGGGGCTTGCTCCTCTTGCCTGCGGAAAACTTCTTCTTCTCAGCCTTACTCCCGAAGAAGTGGATTATGTAATGGATAACGGCATTCTTAATGAAGACCTTATGACAATCGGTGCGGATTTCACCGGTCTCGGAAGCATGAATATTGATCCGAGAGCGCTCATCAATCAGGCGAAGCAGGTTTGTCAGGATCCCGAGCTTCTTAAGAAGATTATTGCCTGCGGTGTCAGAATGGGTAAAGCTGTTGCCGCTTGCGCAATGATGCCCAAGAAATATAACGCAAAGAGAGTACGCTCATGGGCAAAGGTTTACGAGTTTGTATATAAATAAAAAATTACCGTCGGAGTTCATTTGAACACCGACGGTTTTTCTGTTAAATTACACGGAATGTTTTGACCTCAAAGGGTTTGAGCATGAATTCAAATGCATTGTCGCTGACGGGAATTTCTTCCTTATCTTCTTCAATCATGTTGCATTCGTAAACCTTCTCAACATCAAAACCGAGCTTGATTGAACGGAGACCTCTTCTCTGTTCTTCTTCAACAACACGGATGATATAGCCTCTGCCGTCCT
>CALAQQ010000273.1 GCA_937888485.1 uncultured Clostridia bacterium | reverse complement strand
CAAAAACATAGTCTTTGACATGCACCATAGCAGCATATTCAGCAATGCTGCTTACGCCGACAATCGGCAGTTCGCCGCCGGGCAGCCAGAAGTTGCCGATGTCAGCAGTTGCGCGCAAATAAGGACTGTCGACCTTGTTGATGTAAAAAAGCTGTTCAGCAGAGTTTTTGCACAATGCGCCATGGTCTTCGAGTGCCATGACCACATTGTATTTTTCTGCAGTATCCACACAAGCAGCCAGAGCATCGGCGATCCGGGGGCTGTAAGTCGCCCAATCCAAACCATAACCGCCGCCGAATACACGCAAAGCTTTGCAGCCGAAAGATGCGGCTTCTTCCAAAGCAGTTTTGACTTTTTCGATTTCAGCATCCAGGCGGTCTTCTGCGGCAGCATTACCAAAGTTATTACCTACAATGTAGTTGGCAATGGCAATACCTTCACCGTCAGCAACTTTTTTAGCTTCGGCAAATTCAGCAGCCTTGTCTTCTCCCCAATAGTAACCCAAATCAATGCCGTCAAAACCGACCTCCTTTGCAAGAACTGCGGCTTCAAAATATTTTTCGGGAATTGTTTTGCAATAATCATCGGTCACAACCGTATAAGGCTGATTTTCCCTGCCGATTTCCCAGTGTGGATTTCGATAAGCAACAATCGGTTCGGGTGTACCGTTGGGTTTGCTGAATCTTCCGCTGTGAGTAAGCTGAACAATAATTATCGGTTCAAAACCGTTTTCCGCAATTGCGGTTTCTTTTATTTCTCTGATAAGAACCTTAAACGACTCTTTTGTGTTTTCGTTAAGAAAAAGCTGTCTCGGATTTGCTCTGCCCTCCTCGGTAACGGCAGTTGCTTCAAACCAGATTATGCCTGCGCCGCTTTTTGCAAAACGCAGATATCTTCTTCGGGTAAGCTCGTCAACCGCACCCTGAAAAGTGCCGTCGCATCCTTCCATGGGATGAAAAACAACACGGTTTTTTATTGTTTTGTTATGAAGTTTTAACGGTAAATTCAGAACAGTTTTCATACCAGCATTCCTTTTTTATTTTATATATGTAAATTATAACAGATAAATATTATATAGGCAATATAAAAAAGGCAGGATTTCAAATCCTGCCTCATTTTAAAGAAGTAATTCATTAATTGCTTTTGCAACACCGCACTCATGATTTGACGATGTCACATAGTCTGCGATATCGAGAATTGTCTGCTGGGAATTAGCCATGGCAACTCCGACACCCGCATATTCAATCATATCGAAGTCATTGTTGCTGTCACCGATTGCAACGGTATTTTCACGCTTTATGCCAGCAATTTCAATCGCCTTTTTTATGCCTTCTGCCTTGTTGAAACCTTTTTTTACAAGGTCAGCATAGGTTTCAAACTGAAAAACGGTAAGGTCATCCTTGAAAAGCTCTTTGAAATCCTCGGGAACGGTTTTTCCCATCGCAACAACCTGAATATTATCGCCTTCGCATATCTTCATGTAATCATCGGGATTTTCAAGCGGTATCTGATAATCACGCAAGGCATATCTGTCGTTGGTAACGGAATATACATCGTTAACGCCTTCAAACAGCGCCCAGTATTCGGGATGCGCAAAAACATATTCCGTAATTCTTTTTATCAGGTCTTCGGACATGAACGACTTATAAACAGTTTCTCCGTTTATGGTTATCATTGAGCCTATACCCGATATAATTCCGTCAAATCCCTTGAATTGCTCCATGAGTACAGGCGGAATATTTCCTCGCGAACGACCCGTATTGATGAAAACAAGGTGTCCCTTTTCCTGTGCGGCTTTGATTGCATTCAGGTTTTCGGGGGGAATTATAAAGCTGTCGGAAAGCAGTGTGCCGTCGATATCGAGAAAGACAGCACACTTCTCATTTTTGTTAAGCATAATTATGCCTCAATCTTATGGAATATCTTCTTGCCCTTCTTGACCACGATGGGCTTTTCTTTAAGAGCATCCTTTGCAAAACTCATTGCAAAATCCGTTACCTTTGCATCGTCAACGGAAATACCGCCCTGCTGAACAAGTCTTCTTCCCTCGCCTCTTGACTTTGTGATTTCAGCCTTCATGAGAATGTCAAGAATATCGATTGCACCGTCTGTGAAATCATCATCGGAAAGAGTTGTTGAAGGCATATTATCAAGGTCAGCAGCGCCGCTGAAAATTGCCTTTGCAGCAGCCTGAGCCTTAGTTGCTTCTTCTTCACCGTGAACAAGCTTTGTAAGTTCAAATGCAAGGATTTCCTTTGCGGTATTGAGCTGACTGCCTTCCCATGAATCCATAGCATCAATTTCTTCAAGAGGAAGGAAAGTGAGCATACGGATGCACTTAAGCACGTCAGCATCGCCAACGTTTCTCCAATACTGGTAGAAATCGTAGGGCGAGGTCTTTTTCGGGTCGAGCCATACTGCGCCGCCTGCGGACTTGATGACGGCATCGGCGAGATTCTTCTCAGCCACAGAGCCGTAGCCCACGGTCTTTTCAATGCCCATGCGCAGCTTGCCATCCTTCTGCAGCTGCAAGACCTCGTCCTTGGTGTAGCCGCCCTCCCAGGCAAGCTCCTTCATGCAATCGTAGCGAAGCATGCCCCAGAATTCCAGAACGATATGGGTGAATTTCAAGGCTCCGCAAAAGCGGAGCCTTTTTTATTTAGCTATTATCTTTTTCATGCTTTCGTTACATTCTTTTTCCGATTTATCCTTTATCCACAGTACTGCCATCCCCTCCTGTTGAGCCATCCGCTTTCCGCTTTCCAAATCGCTTACAAAAAGCGCGGTCGAAAACAAATCGGCATCGGCTGCGCTGTCATTCTCAGCAGCACGACAAATCTGCTCTCCTGCGGTGTGACCTGATGCCGGCTTTGTTTCGGTTTCGAAAACTTCGCCGCAGTCCG
>CALAQQ010000272.1 GCA_937888485.1 uncultured Clostridia bacterium | reverse complement strand
AGCTGCTTTGCTTCCTTCTCCTTCTTCTTCTGTGGACGAATCATAAAGAAATAGAAAACAACAAAAAGCAGACCGAAAGAGAAAATCATATAAATGATGGAACCTGTCATACTTGCCTGCTGTGCAGCGGGGTCACCTGCCGCAGCCGCATTTGCTGTTGCTGTCAGCATTACGTTTAAAAGAGCTGTATTCATTGAAAAAATCCTCCTGTAAAATAAAACAATACTATTATTATACCATTATTTCCCCAACTTGCAAGGGTTTTCACAAAATTTTTATAAATGCGGTCTATTCCTTTGGAAAGGGAATGAATTCCTACAGAAGCCGCCCACAGCGTTGTTACCGCCGCAATGGAAATTAAGGCACTGCCACCCTTATCATAGGATTCTGCGATTATCGTAGATGCAATATCCCTTGCCGCTGCAGGAAAAATTGATGCCACCTGCTCAATCATCTGATTTTCACCCAGGGGCAAAAACCTCAGTATACTTATAAGCAGCATTATAAAGGGTATAAACGATACAGTGATGAAAAACGCTGCATTTGCAGTATATGCACCGATGCTGTCCTTTTTGGAGGAGGACATTACATCAAATATAAACTTAAAAAACCTTTTAATAATATCACTCCTCAGGCTCCGGTTCCTTGGGGAAAACCGTCACCACAGATTCAACTACCCGGTTACTGTCTGTTTTTGTAATGGTAACGATGAGGTTCTCATATTCAAAGGAGTCACCCTCATCAGGAATTTTTTCAAGTGTATGTGCGGCAAAACCGCTCACAGTAGTTATGTCTGAATCTTCGTCAATGTCCGGAAGAGAGAAAAATTCAAAGAATTTATCTATTCCCGTACTTCCGAGTGCCCTGTATTTTCCGTCAGAAATCTCAACAATTTCTTCAATAACCTCGTCATGCTCATCATATATTTCGCCGACGAGGGATTCAAGCACGTCTTCAAGAGTAACAATACCTGCAGTTCCGCCGTATTCGTCAACAACAACGGCAAACTGGGTTCTGCTCTTGTTCATAGCCTCAAACAAATCTCCGCAGGACTGAGTTTCGGGAACATAAAGCGCCTTTCTCATAACCTGAGCAATTGTTAAATCCGAGGGAATGTTATGTCCGACATATTTCAGCAAGTCCTTTGCATAGAGAACACCGACAATGCTGTCGGGGTCATCCTCAAAAACAGGAATTCTGGAATAGCCGTTTTCAACTGCAAGCTCGGCAACTTCTTCAAGAGAACGGGTCACTTCGATTGCGGTCATTTCTGTTCTGTGAGTCATGATATCGCCTGCATCAAGGTCGTCAAACTCAAAAATATTGTCAATCATTTCTTTCTGAGTGTCTTCGATAACGCCTTTTTCACCGCCGACATCAACCATCATTCTGATTTCTTCTTCGGTAACTTCTTCTTCATCGGCATTGGGGTCGAATCCGAAAAGACGGACAACCGCATTGGTCGAAAGAGAAAGAACCTTTACAAAAGGCTTCGTTGCCGAGGCAACAAAGGTGAGTATTCCCACAACCTTGAAAGAAATCTTTTCAGGAATCTGCATGCCTATTCTCTTGGGGGCAAGTTCACCGAGAACAAGCGAGAAATATGATGTTACGATTGTGATAACAACGATTGATACGCCGTTGATAATTCCAATGGGAACTGCATCTGCAACGGCTGTTTTTGCAAGAGCATTTGTCAGCATATCGGCAAAGTTCTGAGATGCCGATGCCGATGTAAGGAAGCCTGCAAGCGTTACACCGATCTGAATGGTGGAAAGAAATCTGCTTGAGTTTTCCGTAAGTTTTACAATCTGCTTTGCTTTTTTGTTGCCCTCTTCGGCAAGACGCTGCATCTTTGTGTCATTGAGAGAAATGATTGCAATTTCGCTCATCGCAAAAAATGCGTTGACAATAATGAGCACAAACAAAAGCAATACCTTGAGAATAATAGAGAGAGGGTCTGTTGAAACTTCAGCTGCGGCTGCCGCTAACTGAATCGCAGGGCCGGGGTCATCCATTCCGGATTTGCTCCTTTCAAAAATAAAATAGCTTTCTTATAATAGCACATTGAAAAAATTATGTCAACTGCTTTGTAAAAGTACTGACAAACGGACAGCAATATGGTATAATAATTTATTAAGTGAAGAAGTAAAAGTGAAAAGTTCAGGGTGGGCAAAGCCCACACCCAATATATTATCGGTCATAGGCGGAGCCTATCCGAAACTTTTCACTATTAACTATTAATTTTCCACTATTAACATTTAGCGAGGGATATCCATGCTCTATCTGATATTATCGGCAACGGGCGGAGGAAAAACCACCCATATCATGAATTTAATAAAACAGTTTTCCGCAGGAGGACACAAAAAAATAACCATAATTGTGCCCGAACAGTTTTCTTTTATGACCGAAAAAATCATGCTCGAAAAAATCGGCACAAAAGCCATGGCGGATATCGATGTTTTAAGCTTCACAAGTCTCGGAGAAAAGCTTGTGGGCAGACCTGCCCTGCATGAACGCAGAAGGCTCGATGAACCGTCAAAGGCAGTTCTTATGTCGATGGCTCTTGAAAGCGTAAAAGATAAGCTCACTCTTTACGGAAAACACACCTCGTCAAGGTCCGTCATTTCCGAATTTATCACACTTTCAGCCGAATTCAAACAGAGCGCTGTTTCTTCGGATTCGGTGCGTCTTGCACTTGCAGCCTCCGAAGACGGTCTCCTCAAAATGAAGCTCGGTGATATAACAACCGTGCTTGATGCCTATGACGCCATGACCGAGGGCAGCTATTTCAACCCCGACGATCTTCTGACAGAGCTTTACGATATCCTCCCCGATACGGATTATTTCAAAAACCGTCTTGTTTTTATCGATGCATTCCGCGGTTTTACAATGCAGGAATATAAAATCATAAGCCGTATGCTTTCTCAGTCACAGGCGGTTTATGTCACCCTCTGCACCGATAATCTGGATAACAGCAACGATGAAACCGATTTGTTCGCTCATACCAAAAGAACGGCACGCAGACTCATCGACATCGCAAAGAAAAACGGGGTTGCCGTTGCAAAACCGCAGTATCTTTCAATGAGGAATAAATTCAACAACTTTCCGCCGGATTTCAAACGTTTTTCATCTCCGGAGCTTGCAGCTCTCGAAAAAGAGCTTTTCTCGCTCACACCGAATGTTTATGAGGAAGACTGCACCAATATTACGCTGTGCAAGACACCGGACATTTATTCCGAATGTGAATTTATCGCCTGCACTGCAAAAAAACTCATTCGTGAAAAGGGTTACAGATGCCGTGATATCGCAGTCATCGCCCGTGACAGCTCCGCATATGAGTCACCGCTTCGCAGTGCACTGAAAAAATGCGGTATTCCTGTTTTTGAGGACAGCCGTCAGCCCGTTGATGTTTCACCAGTGACAGCGCTCGTTGAAAGTGCAATCGATATTGCTTCCGACGGATTCAGCACCGAAACGCTCATGCGCTATCTTAAAACATGTCTTTCGGGATTTACAACCGAAGAAATTTCTGCAGTTGAAAATTATTCCTATCTCTGGAGCATAAACGGCTCTCAGTGGGTTCGTGAATGGACACAGAACCCTGCAGGTTTCGGAGAAGAAATCGGACAGGAAGAAAAAGATGAACTTGATTATCTCAACTCCTTACGCAGAAGGATAGTTTCTCCTCTTTATGAATTGAAAGAAAAGCTTGCCGACTCAAAAGGCGAAGAATCGGCAGCGGCAGTTTTCTCATTCCTTGAAAAAATCAATGCCTCCGAAAATATTCGTACCCTTGCAAAAAATCTTGCTCTCAAAGGCGAAACAGGACTTGCTCTCGACCTTGAAAGACTCTGGGATATCATTATCGATATGCTCGAAAGCATAGAAACCCTTACAAAAGGCAGACATCTGACCGCCAAAGAATTTTCGGATATGTTTGAGCTCATGCTCGGCGTTCAGACGGTAGGCTCTCTTCCTCAGGGTCTTGACGAAATAACAATCGGTTCGGCTGACAGAATACGCACCGTTGCACCGAAAATCGTTTTCATTGCAGGTGCAAACAGCGGAGTTTTCCCTGCCGTTCCATCATCGGGTTCGGCTCTGACGGATAAAGACCGAAGAAAAATGAGTGAGCTCGGAATCGAGCTTTCCGATTTCGGCGAATATAAGCTCGCAGAAGAAAAGCTCATTGCATACAACGCCTTCTGCTGTGCTTCGGATATGCTTTTTGTGTGCTGTCCCGAAAGAAATGTAAAAGGCGAACAACTCAATCCGTCCGAACTGTATATCAAAATCAAAACTCTTTTTCCCGAATGCAGAGAAATTATAGCCGAAGAAGAAAACGGCATGTATTTCATTGAGGGAAAAGAACTCGCATTCGAACAGCTTGCCAAAAACAAGCGTGAAAACAATTCTCTTTATGCTTCACTATGCGAATATTTCGGAAACGATTCCGATTATTCGGGCAGGCTTTCAGCCCTTGACAGAGCAACGGGAAACCGTAATTTCAGAATTGAAAACCCCGAAACAGCCGAAGCTCTTTTCGGTAAAAACATGTATATGTCGGCATCAAGAGTTGAGAGCTTTTATAAATGTCCGTTCTCATATTTCTGCCGATACGGCATAAAGGCGATGCCCCGAAAAGTTGCAGAGCTTGACCCCATGCAGAGAGGCAACATAATTCATTATGCTCTCGAAAAGCTTCTCACCGATTTTGACCGTGATTCGCTCACATCAATGGCGTTCGAGGATATTCATAACTATATAAGACCTCTGCTGACCGAATATCTCAACTCAAAGCTTGACGGTGAAAACCGAAGCGAAAGATTCATTTATCTCTTCAATAAGCTCATCTATTCCGTATGCGACGTTGCGGAAAGGCTCATAAAAGAGCTTTCGCAGAGCAGTTTCACTCCTGCCGATTTTGAATTAAAGATAGGAAATGACGGCGAAATTCCTGCCTATGAGGTAAAAACACAAAACGGAAAGGTTATCATTTCGGGTGCAATAGACAGGGTTGACGAAGCTGTTATTGATGATAAAAAATATATAAGAATCGTTGACTACAAATCATCGGGCAAGGATTTCCGCCTCAGCGATGTTGTTCAGGGTCTTAATATGCAGATGCTTATTTATCTGTTCACACTCTGGGAGAACGGGAAGGATAAATACGGCGAGTTCACCCCGGCGGGAGTGCTTTATTATCCCGCAAAATCGCCTCTTGTTTCGGCGCAGAGAGGTGCAACCGATGAAGAAATCGAAGCCGAAAGACAGAAAAGATGCACCATGACGGGAATTGTTCTGGATAATTCCGAGGTCATAAAGGCCATGGACAAAACCGAAAACGGAACCTATATCCCCGTAAAATATAAAAAAGGAGAATTTGTCGGCTCACTTATCGGTCTTTCACAACTTGAAAAACTCAAGGAAAAGGCAGACGGCATTCTTGCCGAAATGGCTGACGCACTCCATGAAGGCAGAATCGAAGCCGTTCCCGCCTTTGGTGACAGCTATAAACACGTCTGCGACTACTGCGATTACAAAGCGGTCTGTTCGTATGAAGAAAACATACCGCAGAGGGTTCTCTTTGATGACGACCTGAAAACGGTTCTTGAAAATTTGGAGAAGGAGGATAGTGCAGATGAAATGGACAACGGACCAGCAGAAAGCGATTGATGCGCGAAAAGGAACTCTGCTTGTCAGTGCGGCGGCAGGTTCGGGTAAAACGGCAGTTCTCGTTGAAAGAGTAATAAGGCGCATATGCGACAGTGAAAATCCCTGCGGAGTTGAAAACCTGCTTATCGTAACCTTCACAAAAGCCGCAGCGGCACAGATGAAAGAAAAAATCCACGCCGCCATCGGAAAACAGATTGCACTCAATCCTTCGGATAAACGTCTGCGCCGTCAGCAGCTCATGCTCCCCTGTGCAAACATCTGCACCATCGACTCTTTCTGCATAGGTCTTGTCAGAGAAAACTTCCACGTTCTCGGAATTGCACCCGACTTCAGTCTGCTCGACGAAGGAAAGCTCGCTGTTCTCCGTTCACAGGCGGTTTCATCGGTTGCGGATTCACTCTATAAGGAACAGGGCGAAAATTTCATGAAGCTTACGGAGTTAATCAGCGACACACGCGACGACGGCAAGCTCATCGATGCAATTCTGAAACTCCATTCTCTTTCTCAGGCTTACCCGTTCCCCGAATTATGGCTGAAATCCCTTTCCGATGAATTCAACAATCCCTCGGAAATTGAAGAAAGCCCCTGGGGAAGAACGATAATAAACTACGCAATACAGTTCATCTGTTCGTGCATCGCCGATGCAAAACACTGCATATCTCTCCTTGCAGACGAACCCGAACTTGAAGCAAAATACAGACCTGCATTTGAGGATGACCTTATTATTCTCGAAAAACTCCTCGATAAGATTTCAACCGAAAAATGGGACGGTATCTTCAAGGCTTTCGCGGAAACAGAGTTCGCGAAAATGTCAAGTGCACCGAGAGGATACGATGCTCCCGCAAAGGATATCTGCAAAAACACAAGAAATGCCTATAAAAAACAGGTTGTTGAATTTGCATCGAAATATTATGTTTCCGAAAAAGAGCACAAAAAAGATATCGAATATCTTGCTCCCGTAATAAACGAACTGATTTCCGCCGTTATGAAATTCGGCGATGAATTCACAAAGCTCAAAAGGCAGGAAAACGGTGCCGATTTTTCCGACACTCTCCACCTTGCACTGAAACTTCTCGTCGAACCCTCCGACGGAGGATATACCAAAACACCCCTCGCTCTTTCGCTTGCCGAAAACTATGCCGAAATCCTCGTCGACGAATATCAGGATGTCAACGAAGCTCAGGACATGATTTTCTCCGCGATTTCAAAGGATGAAAACAATCTTTTCATGGTCGGTGACGTCAAGCAGAGCATCTACCGTTTCAGACAGGCGATGCCCGAAATTTTTCTCGCACGCCGTGACGGTCTTTCCGAATACGAAGACGGAAACTACCCTGCAAGAGTAACCCTCGGCAAGAATTTCCGAAGCCGTAAGGGTGTTACGGATATAGTCAACTACATTTTCAGCGCCCTCATGAGCAGGGATGCGGGCGGTCTTGAATACGATGAAAAAGAACATCTTGAAGCCGCCGCATCATATCCGGAAAGCACGGGTGCCGACACGGAAATCTGTCTTTTCGAAACAGAAAAAGAGAATTTCCGCACTGTTCAGGCAAAATATGTTGCCGACTATATCGAAAAGGCGATTGCCGACGGCATGACTTTCACCGACGGCGACAGTCAGAGAAAGGCGAAATACAAGGATTTCTGTATCCTTCTGCGTTCCGTTAAGCGTTCGTCAAAGGAATTCATTGACGAATTCACGGCAAGAGGAATTCCGTTCAGCTGTGAAACGGAAGAAAATTTCCTTGCTTCACCCGAAATTATGTTTCTGACCTCACTTCTCAAAATCATCGATAATCCCGTTGATGATATCCCCCTCACCGCCGTTATGCTCTCTCCCGTTTTCGGATTCATTCCCGATGACCTTGCTCTCATGCGTGCGGCAAACAAAAAAGCTTCGGTTTACCAGTGTGTCATTCAGGCTTCTGAAAACGGCAACAAAAAAGCAACGGATTTCCTTGAAAAAATCAGAGATATGAGGCTCGTTGCGTGCACAGTCAGCGCAGGTGAACTTGTCCGCAGGCTTATCGAAGAAACAGGCTACGGTGCAATAGTCGGAGCTATGAAAGACAGCTCGAAGCGAAGAGCAAACCTCAACAGCTTCATTGACCTTGCCAACCGATATGAAAGTACAGGCAGAAAAGGTATTTCGGGATTTCTTCGCCACCTTGATTCTGTCGCGAAAAGCGGCAACGATATCCGCTCATCATCATCGGATTCCGAAAATGCCGACTGCGTTAAAATCATGACCATTCACAAGAGCAAGGGTCTTGAATTTCCCGTATGCTTCCTCGGTGCGTGCGAAAAAGCTTACAGCAATCTTTCCACCGTCGACGATTTGCTCATTTCTCCGACCGGGGGTATCGGTATAAAAACGAGCACAGGCAAGGCAAAACTTGATTCGCTCACCAGAATTGCCGCCGTTCTCGAAATCAAAAAAGCGGAACGTTCCGAAGAACTCCGCGTTCTCTATGTTGCGCTTACCCGACCAAAAGAAAAACTCATTGTTCTTTCGTCAAGCAAAGATTGGAACAAAGAGCTTTCCCGAATCGTTGCAAACACGAGAAAAGAAAAGCTCATTGACCCGTTCAAGGTTATCGGCTTTTCAAGCTATTCCGACTGCATTCTTTCGGCACTTATAAGACATCCCGATGCCCACGCTCTGCGTAACGAAACAATGGCGGATTCTTCTGTTGCAATTGAATGCGATATCCCGCTGAAAACTCAGATTATCAGAGATACAGCAGAAGAAACCTCCGCTGTTTTCGATGTTGTTACTCCGAAATCCGATAAAATTATTCTCAGCGAAATAACCGACCGTCTGAGCTATGTATATCCCTATTCATCACTTGAAGGAATTATCGCAAAGAGAATTGCTTCAAAAGCAGACGATGAAGAAATCGGCGGAGAATATTTTGCATCACGAAAGCCGTCATTTGTCGGCAAAGATAAGCTCTCACCTGCCCAGCGAGGCACGGCAACCCACCGTTTTATGCAGTATGCCGATTATGAAAAAGCAGGCGAAAGCGTTGAAAATGAGCTTGAAAGACTTGTCAGCGAAGGTATGCTGACACAAACAGAAGCCTCGGTTGTCGATAAAAAAGCTATCGCCGAATTTTTCTCGGGAAGCCTCGCAAAACGCATTCTTTCCGCTGAAAAAGTCTATAAGGAATACGCGTTCACAGCCTGCATACCTCTCAGTGAAACCGAACCCGACATCCCCGAAAACGAAGCAGGTAATGAATGCGTTGTTATCGAAGGCGTTGCAGACTGCGCCTTTGTTGAAAACGGTTCACTCGTTATTGTCGATTTCAAAACCGACAGAGCACAAAGCGGTGAAGAACTTGCAGAAAAATACAAAGAACAGCTCTCGATTTATCGCCGCTGTCTCTCGGAAGTGCTTGATATTCCGGTAAAAGAGACCGTTATTTACTCGTTCAGACTCGGAAAAAGCATTGAAATTTGCTTATAATTAAAAAAATTTCAAAAAAGACTTGCTTTTTTCTGCTGTGTATGATAAAATTGCTCCGTTATGTTTATGGATATACCGAAAGAGGTGACATTGATGAAGGAAGGACTCCATCCTAAGTATGAACAGACCGAAATCCGTTGCGCATGCGGTGAGGTTATCACAACCGGCTCAACAAAGGCAAACCTTCGTGTTGATATCTGCTCAAAATGCCATCCGTTCTACACCGGAAAGCAGAAGCTCGTTGATACCGGCGGACGTGTTGATCGCTTCAACAAGCGTTTCAATCTTAACAACAAATAATAAGCAAAATGAGCGGTGCATATTCATGCGCCGCTTTGCTTTTTTCGTTTGTAATCAATTATTAAATCTTGAATTTATATCTTGACGGCTATATTTTCGCCCCTGCTCCCCGAAATACTCGTTAATACACAAAGTATTGCCTGCGTTTTCGAGGATCAGAGAAACAAAAATCTATCTCGTCAATCTAAACATCCCGACTTAATAATTGCTTACTTGGAGGTAATAATAATGGCTGCAAGCTACAAAACAATAAAAACCGCCTCGCAGGATGAATATATCGTCAAGAAATCCCGTTTCATCGGTCATATCATGCCTGTCACAACACAGGAAGAAGCTCTTGATTTTATCGCAAGGGTCAGCAAAAAGCACTGGGACGCAACCCATAATGTATATGCCTATATCCTGCGCGAAAGCGGTATAAAAAGATATTCCGACGACGGTGAGCCTCAGGGCACTGCGGGAATACCTGTTCTCGATGTTCTTGAAAAAACGGGAGTTACTGACTGTGCAGTTGTCGTGACCCGTTATTTTGGCGGAATCATGCTCGGTGCGGGCGGTCTTGTGAGAGCCTATTCTCATTCGGCTTCAATTGCCGTTGCGGCAGGCGGAATCCTCACAAGAGCAATGTGCGCAAGGCTTAAAGTCACCTGCGATTATTATTTCTACGGCAAACTGTCTTCGCTCGTTCCCGAAGCCGGCGGTGTTATCGAAGATACGATTTTTGAAGATAACGTAACTCTTATCTTCAGACTTCCCCTTGACCTTGTTGAACCTTTCAACGCGAACCTTGTTGATGTCAGCAACGGAAGATATAAAGCAGAAAAAACCGATGAATTCTTTGCAGATATGGATTAATTATGGAAAAATATATTGATTTACACACTCATTCACTTAAATCCGACGGCTCGATGACCCCGACAGAGGTTGTTGAAGAAGCAAAAAGAGCCGGACTTGCCGCAATAGCTCTCTCTGACCATGACAGCGTTGACGGTGTACGTGAAGCCGTTGAAGCAGGCGAAAGGCTCGGTGTTGAGGTTATCCCCGCAATTGAATTCTCCGTTATGTCAAAAACTGAAACCCATATCCTCGGCTACTTCATTGACATTGATAATCCCGACCTCAGAAATACGCTCAAAGAGGTTGTAGATTTAAGAATCGAACGCAACCATGTAACCTGTCAAAGACTCAATGAGCTCGGTTTTGACATCACTCTTGAAGAAGTGCGTGCTCTTGCACCGAATAATTTCGTCGGCAGAGCTCATTTTGCAAGAGTGCTTATGGATAAAGGATATATCTCAACCGTCAAAGAAGGCTTCGAAAAATATATGTCCGTCGGGAAATATGCTTATTGCGAAAAACAGCGTCTTTCCGCACGGGAAGCAATTGAACTTATTGAAAAATGCGGCGGAATTTCCTTTCTCGCCCATCCGCACCTTACAAAGCTTTCCGATGATGAACTCACGGAATTTCTCAGTGAACTCAAAGGTTACGGTCTTTGCGGTCTTGAAGGATACTATACCGACTATACTCCCGAAATGCAGGAAAAATACCAGTCTATGGCAAAAAAGCTCGGACTAATGATTTCCGGCGGCACGGATTTTCACGCAAAAATGAAACCTCATATTTCAATCGGAACAGGTACGGGCAATATGAAAATCCCGTATTCCGTTGTTGAAGACATGAAAAAGAAATGTGGCAGAAATTGATTTTCTGTCACTTTTTTGTTTTTAGTTATGCAAATTTTACAGTTTTTTGCTGTTAATTATTGAATTCTTATTAAATATATGTTAATATTAAATATATTTATTAAGAAGGAGAGTGTCCTCAAAATGAAAAAAATCTTCAAAAGAGTGATTGCACTTGCACTTTGTGCCGCAACACTCATTTCGGTAGGCTCTGCAGGTGCAGCCGCAGCAACAGAAACCGATTGCAACGGCAGATGCGAGCATTCACCCGTAATCATCCTTCCCGGTATCAACCACTCACCCACTTATCTCTATGACGAAAATGACCAGCCCGTTATGGATGGCGACAGCCAGGTTGGCGGCACACTTCTTATCCTCAACACCGCCGCTCTTTCCGCAGGTCCCATTATCAAGGCTGTTTTCAGTATTCTCGGAACACTTGCTCTTCAGCACAATGTCGGTCTTGATAAGGTTGCTTATGACCTCGTTTCCGATCTTTTCTCAATCCAGAAATGTGACGATAACGGTAATCATATTGAAAATCTCAAGACTCAGAGATGGAATCACTCTCTCGAGTACATGACCGAAGACGAACTTGACTGGGTTTACAGAATGGTTCCGATGGAACCCCTTGTTAAAGAAATCGGCAAGGACCATGTTTATTTCTTTACCTTTAATCTTGTCGGCGATCCCATGGATTCAGCTGATGACCTTGACGAATATATCAAAATGGTTAAAGAACAGACAGGTCATGACAAGGTTACTCTTCTTCCCGTAAGCCTCGGCGGTACAATCCTCACCGCTTACCTTGAAAAGTACGGTCACAACAACATCGACCAGATTGTTAATGCTGTTGCATGTCTCAACGGTACAGACATCGTTGCAGATTTCTATGCAAGAGAATGGAATCTCTCAGACGAATTCCTCTATCACGAATTCATCGCAAACATCTTTGTTGAATCAAACGACAGCCCCACTCTCGGCTATCTCATCAACACACTTCTCCATATCTTCCCCCGTTCAGGCATTAACGCACTTCTTTCGGGTGCAATGAGCGGTATTCTTGATACAATGATGCTTAACTGCCCGCAGTTCTGGGCAATGATCCCCTCATACAGATATGACGAGCTTGCCGCAAGATATCTCACCGACAAGCCCACTCTTAAGGCAAGAACAGATGCATTCCAGACAGCAAGACTCAACCTCAACGATAACATTCTTGCCGCAGTCGAAGACGGTGTACGCGTTGACTCAATCGCAGGCGCAAACCTCGACCTCGGTGAACAGATGTATACATATTTCGGCATAGTTGCATCCGCTGACAAGGTTAACTCCGACGGTATCATCAACCTTTCATCAACAACCCTCGGTGCAACAGGTGCTCCCGGTGAAAAAACTCTCGCTGATATCGAATACAAAAAGAATACATATTGCACAAATCCCAACCATAACCACATTTCACCCGACAACATGGTTGATGTTTCAACATCAATTCTTCCCGAAAACACATGGATTTTCCTTGAACAGCATCACGAAGTAGGTAACAACGACATCGTTCTCAACCTTGCAAAGGCTATCATCCTCGGCGAAGTTAAGGATGTTAACGATAACCCCGAAAAGTATCCTCAGTTCAACGGTTCATGCACAACAAAGTATATCCGTCGCTGGAGACTTCCCGACGCATATACTGTTCTTGAAAAGGAAGCTGCCGGCGAAATAACACTCACAGCAGAAGATAAAGCTGAACTTCTTGCGGCTATTGAAGAAGGCGAAGCAATCATCAACTCAACAATTTGCGATCAGACAAAGGTTGAAGCTTCAGAAAATAGACTCAACGCTATTCTTCATAAAGTAGGCGCTGAAGGCTACGAAAACATCGAAGAAGAAGAATCAGCTCTTGACCCCATCCTTGAAGATGTCATGGAAGCAATGAGCAAGGGTTCACTCTTCCTTCTTGGCGGCGGCAGCCTTGTTGACAGAATCCTCTCTCCTTTCAGAGCAATTTTAAATCCTATTTTCTCTGGTCTTAAGAAATAATTGGCAGAGGGGAACAGTTCTTTTCGGATTGTTCCCCTCTTTTTAAAATTATTATGGAAAGGGTTTAATATTATGAAAAAAATAATTTCTCTCGTTCTCGCATCAGTTATGGCATTATCCATGCTTTCCGTCACCGCTTCGGCAACCGTAAAGACAAACTGCAAGGGCGAATGTGACACTTGCCCCGCAATCGTTGTTCCCGGTATCGGTCAGTCCAACGTATGGGCTCTCGATGAAAACGGCGACTATCTTCTCGACGAAAACGGCGAAAAAATCAGCTGCTTCCCCGCTGTTTTTGATATCGCTTCAATCGTTAAGAAGGTTCTTGCCCCCGCTCTCCTCACTCTTATTACTCAGCACGATATCGGTCTTTCCAAGGCTCTGTGCGAAGTTGTTCTCGACGCATTTGAGGTTAACAACTGCGACCCCAAAACAGGAAAAAACACAGGAAATATTGAGGTTGAAAAATACCCCTATTCTGTTGCGGAATGCAGCGAATACGAAAAAGGCGAAATTTACGATAATATTCCCCTTCAGGCTTTCTCCGAAATCGCAGGCGAAGACCATCTCTATTATTTCGCTTATAACTCATTCGGCAACAACTATGATATCGTTACCGAACTTTATGCCTTTATCCAGATGGTAAAGAAAGAAACCGGACACGATAAGGTCAACATCGTTCCCATCAGCATGGGCGGTTCAATTGCCAACGGACTTTTGCAGTATTATCCCGAAGTTATGGATGACCTCAACAAGGTTGTTTATATCGTTCCCGCACTCAACGGCTCTTCAATCGTCGGCGACCTTTACACAAAGAATCTTGCTTTCTTTGACACCGAATTCCTTTATAACGGTTTCCTTGAGGCTCTTATGGATGAAGAAGAAGCCAGAATGATTGAGGTTATCGCAAGAATCCTCCCCGACCAGGTTCTTTCAAGCGTTCTCAGAAACGTTGCAAACTGCCTCGTTGAGGATGTTGCCGCAAATATTACAATGCTCTGGGGTCTTTGTCCTAAGGAATACTACCCCGAAGCTTCAAAAGCTCTTCTCGGTTCAAAACCTGAAATCAAGCGTCAGACAGATATGTTCTATGAAGCTCAGTGCAATTCACTCGCAAACATCCAGAAGCTCGTAGATAAGGGCGTTGAAGTTTTCAATATTGTTGACTATGACGTACCCCTCTATCTTATCGGCAATTCGTGGAACGATGACAACGCTGACGGCGTTATTCACCTTTCATCAACCGCTATGGGTGTTAAGAGCGCAATCGTAGGCGAAACACTCGGTGAAGGTTATAAGCAGGCTAACACAAGCAAAAACTGCTCTGATCCCTCTCATAACCACATCTCACCCGACAACGTTGTTGACGCATCAACAGGTCTTCTCCCCGACCACACATTCTATTTCGACGGTCAGAATCACGAACAAACCGCAAGAAATGATGCTATTATTTCACTTGCGACAGAACTCCTTTCATCTGATGATATCAAGGACGTTTACTCAACCGACAGCTATCCTCAGTTCAATGGCAGAAGAGACCCCAGAACACTCAGAAATAACCTTATTCCCGAAGCAAAGGCTGTTGACACTTCGGCACTCAGCGAAGAAGATAAGACAGAGCTCGCCGCAGCAATTGCCGAAGCAGAGGCTTTTGTAAACAACACAGCATGCTACGACGGTCAGCAGGATAAAATTGAAGACAGACTCATCAATATTCTTATCAAGGTCGGTGCAAGACAAGCCGAAGTTGAAGAAGAACCTTCAACATTCTTCTCAAATCTCAGCCTCTGGCTCTTTGAACATTACGGTGCAAACGGTTATACCGAAATGCCCCTTCTTTCAATCTCACTCCTTTTTGATGCGATAGAGGTCAATCTTGTAACAGGCTCAATAACTCTGATTCTAACTGTATCAAAAAGTCCACTACCATCTGCTGCTGTCGCTATCGAAGTCTTTTCATTGTTATTCGCTGCATATGATGTGGAATTGAAGTCCTCTTTTGTTATGGTGAAAGAATATTGTTTTGCCACACCACCCTCATTCTGCTTATTCATAGCGATAATATATGTTGCAACAGCTTCCTTATACTCTACTGTTGCAACAGCTTTCGCAGTAATTGTGGCTGTACCTTCAACATCTTTTAAAGTAACGACACCTGTCTCTGCGTCAACTGATGCTACGGCTTCATTATTTGACGAATATGTAACAGTTGTTTTCGCACCTTGAACAAGCTGTCCTGTGAAAGCAGCAGCTTCATCTGATCCGATATAAAAACTCAATGCAGACTGTTCAAAGGTCAATGTCTGTGTCTGCTGAACACCTTTAACCAAAAAAACATCGTCAATTCTTGCATTACTGCTTGCGGTGTTCGTAAAC
>CALAQQ010000271.1 GCA_937888485.1 uncultured Clostridia bacterium | reverse complement strand
CTTTTCGGAAAGGGGTGTGACGGTAAATGCAATATGTGATCGCATTTCTTGAAGGCATTATAACCTTCATTTCACCGTGCCTGCTCCCGATGCTGCCCATCTACATTTCCTATTTTGCAGGCGGCGGTGAACGGACTACCGGCAAAACGCTGAAAGGAGCATTGGGCTTCGTTACCGGCTTTACCGTGGTATTCGTAGTGCTCGGCGCGCTGGCAGGAACGGTAGGAAGCTTCTTGAGAGAGTATCAGACTGCGGTAAATATTGTCTCGGGCCTTATCGTTGTGTTCTTCGGGTTTAACTTCCTTGGTGTGTTCAAATTGAATCTGTTCCGAGGTGGCGGCCAATCGGTCAAAACCGATACTATGGGATTCTTCTCGGCCCTGCTTTTCGGCATGGTGTTCTCCATCGGTTGGACGCCTTGCGTGGGAGCGTTTCTCGGTTCGGCGCTGATGCTTGCATCCCAACAGGCCCATATCGTAGAGGGAATGCTGATGCTTTTGGCATATTCACTGGGACTTGGCATCCCGTTCGTTCTCAGCGCGGTGCTGATCGATTATCTGAAATCGGCATTCAACTGGATCAAGAAAAACTATAAGGTCATCAATATCGTCAGCGGCAGTCTGCTTGTTGCAATCGGTATTTTGATGGCAACGGGAATGCTCGGACGGTTTCTGAGTCTTCTCGGATAAGGAGGAATTATGAGTAAGAGGAAAAATATAATTATACTTGTGTTGGTGTTTGTTCTTCTGATTGGCGGTGCTTCGGTGCTTTATACGCAGCTTAGCAAGGACGATGCTCCCGACGGGCTGCTAATTCAAGGCGATCAAGAAAACAATGATCACGAAAACCAAAATGATAAATCAGGCACAGACGATACAAAGCGGCAACTGACGAAAGCTCCCGATTTCACTGTTTATGATGGATCGGGAAACAAAGTCAATCTGTCGGATTATGTCGGTAAGCCGATCGTGTTGAATTTCTGGGCAAGCTGGTGTGGCCCTTGTCAAAGCGAGATGCCTGACTTCCACGAAAAATATCTGGAGTTTGGGAACAAGATCCATTTCTTGATGGTCAATATGACCGGCGGACGTGAAACGCTCAGTAGCGCAAAGGCGTTCATCTCAGAAAAAGGATATACTTTTCCTGTGTTCTATGATACAGACTCCGATGCGGCTATGACATACAGCGTATATTCCTTACCTACCACATACTTTATAGATGCAGAAGGATATCTGATTGCACAAGCGACGGGCGCCATCTCTGCGGATAAGCTTCAGTGCGGGATTGATATGATAAAATAGAAAGATTCCAATATACCGAACTGTTGTGATACAAGGAAAGATAAAAATTGCCGCCGAGGAACAAACTCTTCAGCGGCTTTTTGCTATCACTCAAAAGAAACAGGCTTGGTATCGCCCGTGGCGAATGCGTTGGGACCGGGGTCAGACATGGAAAAATACATCTTCGCGGCTTTGGTGGTGCCGAAATCACGGTTAGAGCCGGAATTCTGCACCTTGTTAAAGGCATCGCGGAACATCTGGTTGTGAGCTTCCTCGCGGTTCAGGAGAAAATCAATGGTCTCCCGCACCTTTTTGTCGTCGATCTGGCGGTAAAGGTATTCGTAAACCACCTTTGCGCGCTGTTCGGATGCGATGTTGCTGAGCAGGTCGGCACATAAATCACCCGTAACCGTAACGTAATCCGCCGTCCAGGAATAACCTGAAGCGTTGATAAGACCCGGATTAAGACCTAAGAGCACGTGGGATTGGATCTCACCCGAGGGCACCTTTGCGGCATCCACGTCGTGACCGTTTAAGAGATTGATGGTCTGCGCCACCATCTCCATGTGCCCCAGCTCCTCCGCTGCAATGTCAAGGAACAGATCCTTGATCTCGGGATCTTTGATCCGAAAGCTCTGGGACATATACTGCATGGCCGCCTTCAACTCGCCGTTTCCGCCGCCGAGCTGTTCCTGCAAAAGCGCCGCATACTGCGGATTAGGTCTCTCCACCGCCACGGGATGAAAAAGCATCTTTTCGTGTTTGAACATTTTATTACCTCCGTTTGTTTACTACTAACTATTCTTGCCAATTCACAGACAGATATTCAAAGAAAAGGATTGAGAGAAGCCGGAGGATATGATTATTCGTTGTATGATGAAAAATACGGCGAAGAATACTTTGAAGAAGGTCTTTACTCGATAAGAGATAACATCGACATTCCGAAAAATGAAAAGCAGAAAGCGGTTATAGCGGTTATCAACTTTGATTTTGAAATTCAGAACGGTGGTTTAGCTCAGTATTTAATCAATGAAGAGAATGAGTATATTGAAAAAATCGTTGATTATCTCCGAATGCTCGGTGCAGAAGAACAAGCAACATTGCTTGAAACGTTCATGACAGAAAACGATATTGAATTCAAATCTGTTGAAACCAGCAGCAATGAGGAAAGTGTTGAATCTGAAAAAAGCAAGCCTTTCGATAAATTCAACGATGCCTATATGGATATTTACATTCCTGATGGTGAATACGAACCTTATCTGAATTTTTTGGTGATCAATTATATTCAGGATAACATTGAGGATTTTTAATAGGACAGGTGATGTGAGTGAATTTAAAAACAAGTAAATTGTTACAGTTTGTTTTAGGATTTGGATCCATATCAATTCTGTGGGTTGCAGGATATCTGTCAAGCGATCCCTTTAATTGGCTTTTGGACAAAAACATCAGTGACTTTATTTGGATGCTGTTTGATTTCATTTCAGCAATAACACCGTTTTTGATTTCTTTATGTTTAATCGCTTTATCAATTGTAGGAAAGAAACATAGTTATAAGATATTATATTATTCTGCATTGGCAACTGTTTGTCTGCCTGTAATTGTATATGTTTTCAGTTTGCTTATGTATGATGATTCAAGTGTTATCACTTGGCTTCTGATGCCGATTGCAATTATTTTATATCCGTTAGGCTTTACTGTTCTGACAATAGATAACGCAGTATTTAACCTTGGCGGATTTTGGGAAAGTGAGCATATCGTCGTAATAATGACAGTTTTGATTTTTGCTTCACTTGTGATTTATAAGAAGATTAAAACAAGCAATGATGAATCTCAGGAGGTAAAATGAAAAAGATTAAATACATATTTTCAATCGTTGCATTCCTGATGATTCCGCTTGTTTTGTCAGCTTGTTCAAACTGGACAGTTGAAAGATATATCTATGAATATCACCGTGAGAAATACGAAGCAGAGGACTTTCTGCCAAGCGGCTTTGCAAGTTATGACAGTGTCTACTACGATTATGACAAGGATATAGTTTTCATATTTGAAACAAATACAATGACGGTTAAAGCAAAATATGACGATTTCTATGTGGCAAAGAAACACGAGGTCGAGCAGACCTATAAATTCCTCACCGAACCTGTCGAAGCCGATATGCTTGAAGGACACTATACCATTCCCGTAACAGAATTTGAGTATAAAGGATTTCATATGAGAGTAGCTGACGGCGGAGAATATCCCAAAAAGTTCGGCATTGTCGGTTATAACGATGAAACAAAAGAAATTGTGTATCTTTGGTTTTATGACCCCGATTTGGATTTAATTTCGGAACCTGATCAAAATAAAGAGCAAGCAATGATTGAGTTTGTTGAAAATAATTTTAAAATGTAAATTCCATTAAAAAAATTAAAGCCATACACCTTGATTAAAAGTCAATGTGTATGGCTTTAAACTTATTATTCAATTATTTTGCAAAACATTCGTAACAGATTCAAGTATTTCCTCTGTTTTGTCAAAACTCGAACTCCATATTTCAATCAGAACATTGTCCATACTCATTGTTTTATAATAAACCGTTTTATGGTTATGCTCGTAAACTATACCGTTCGGAGTTTCTGTATATTCACTTCCTTGTATTCCGTTGAAATCAATGCGTTCCAAACAAGCGGCAGTTGCAGATTTATTACTGCTGAATAAATGAATCGCAAATGAAACCGAATGTCCTTTGTATGTAACACTGTCAACAAACCCATCTGTTACTCCTTCAAGATAACAAGGTTCATCGCTCAAAGAAAAACTGTATTCTGTAAATATTTCAGCTAATTCAGGCATCGGTAAGTTCTTGATTTTTGCCTTTTCAAGCGATTCGGAAACAGATTCTGTTGTTTGCTCGGGTATGTTCTTGTTTTTTACGTTATGAGTAAATGCTAAAACAAGCATCGAAATAAGTGCCGCAAACCAAACTATCAAAAAGATATATTGAGGCAATGCGGAAGGTCTGTATCTTGTTTTGTTTTTAAATTCGCCAGTTTCCCAATTATCTGCATAATCAGCAAGCTGTTGAGATTCAAGGGTTGTTATTTCTGCATTCTGAATCTCACTGAAATCAAGTTCCTTTGCTGTCTTTTTGTAAATCAGACCGATAATAAACGAAGCAACAAAGATAACAGGAACAATAATTTTCAAAACATTGAGAGTTGAATCAAAAGCATTAGTGAACAATCCGAAATTGCTCAGTGCCATACCCGCAAGAGAAGGTAAAAGCAAAATATAATAACCCCATATTATAAGCTGGGTTTTATGCGGATTCGGAGAGGTATCAATCAGCCATGCATTTATTCCGCTGTGTCGCCTGTGCATTCTTAAATTTTCTTGCCGATATCTTTCAACATCACTTTCTCTTTTGTGAGATGAACGATATACCGCTTTCCATATCCATTTTAGGCTTAAATCCGTAATAGGAACAAAGAGTCCGAAGCATATCAGTCTTATAATTTCATTTGACATTTTTCTTTCTCCTTACAATTGTTGTTTTTATAAAACGGATAAAACTATACATCAAGACTTAACAATTCTGATACCCACCATAATGAATCAATGCAGATAATTAGTTTTAAGGCTTGATCCTTTGAACCAAATGTAAGTTGCTCTCCATGAAACACCATATTTCTGCTAACATCTGTGTCAAGTCGTGATTCATCTAATTTATCACTAAAAATTATACTGCGAAAATACCCTATTAAATATAGATATTCTCTTTCTTCGTCATTTCGGTCTTTGCCTTCTAATAGTGTAGCGATTATTCTTTTCTTCTCGCTGTTTTTAGAAACTTTATATCGATTAAACAGTATTTTTTCGTTTTCTGGGTTAAATTGAATTCTGTTTTTGTCACAAAAAACCTCAATATCCTTTACCAAGCCGATTATCTGTGACAATAAAGTAGTTACAGTTCCATAATAATATCCTAACTTGTATAGTTCAAGCGCCTCTTTAATAATTGGTACACGGTTTTTGTTAATGACATCAGATTCTTCCAATCGCTTATGTAAATCATCAATATAATCCGAATTATAATGCTCGTGTACTGCAACAATAACGTCTTCAATAGTTCCGTTCTCGTAAAGGTTAATTATAGTTTCGTGAAAGTCTATATCACCATCCATATATGCGGGCCACTCAATTTCAGACATTATTCTAATAAATCTGTTGTAATTCTTTCTTTCCTCTTTCGATAACTCGAAGTCTGATTCAGGCATAGCAGCTAATACTGCATCTACAATTTTATCGATGTCAAATTCTATAATTTTAGTATCTTTTAAAATTATATCAGCCATACCCATAAACAGTTTCTCCTAGTTTTTATTTATAAGTAATATTGTATCATATCTCTAATAAGAAAACAATCAATTAAACACAAACAGCAGACAACACCGCAAATGATGTTGTCTGCTGAATTTTTATCTCATATCTGATAACGGGGTATAATCTGTGTTATTTTGCAGATATTCTTCCATCTTACCACTGAGCAGTAATCTGACATAACTCATAGGTTCATTGTAGATGAGATAATCGAGTTCTGATGTTTCGTACATATTGTCAGCATATTCATTTTTAACTGCGATACAATCAATTGACACCATAGAGCCGTCGGTTAATTTTACTTCAACACAAGCAGTATCAATGTTAAATTTGCAAGATAAAATATTGTTTTTCATAATTTACAATTCCTTTCAGTTATTAATGATAGCATGAAACAATGTGTGTTTAACCGTCGTTAACAATTTATTCATTGAATCCGTTATGAACACTCGTACCAGTAAAACACCAGGTCAATCGACCTGGTGTTTTTTATTTTTCACCCCCTTGTCCGAAAACAAGGGGGGTATCATTATCAATATTTAAATTCTGTGTAATTCGCTGTTGTTTCAAGGTCGGCGGTGGCTGTTTTGACCTTTGCGATCGAGTATTTGACATCGTTGAGCGTTGCCGACATTTTGATGTTGTGTGTCATCGAAACGAAACGGTTGTTGGAAGCATTAATCTTTGCTTTGATGGTCACGCTTGTTGTTTTAACGGTAATTGCACCGACGCCTGCACCTGCTTCCGCAAGACCGCTTCTGATTTCGTCAACGTCCTTATAATCCTTTGTGAATCTGCCGAGGGCACTGCTTCCCTTGAGCGGATTTGTTTCGTTTTTGACGGTTATTGAGATTTCATAGTATTTGCCGTCATCCGAAAGTTTGCAGGTTGCGGAGGTTACATCCGATGCCTTAAGACTGCTTTTAACAAGCGATTTTCCGTTGAAACCGCCCTTTTTGACCGTTTCGGATGTGCTTCCTTCACCGAGGAAATCACCAACGGTTTCTCTGACAGCGCTTATTCTTGCAAGAGCGCCCATGTTGAGATTGCTCAGCTTTGTATCGGTTGATTTCTTATAGCCCGGCTTTGAGGTTGAGGCTGTTGCAGCGGCAGAATTATAAAGTTTTACGATGTCTTCTTTCTTGGTGGGTGCAGTTATTTTCTTTTTGGTTGTTGTGGTTTTCTTTTGGGTAGTAGTGGGTTTTTTAGTGGTAGTGGGTTTCTTGGTTGTGGTAGGTTTTTTAGTGGTTGTTATAGTGGTAGTGGGTTTTTCGGTAGTGGTTTCGGTTGTGGCTTCGGCAGTCGTTTCTTCTGTTGTTTCAATAACAGTTGTTGCTTCGGCTATTGTGGTTTCGTTAATCTGTGTAATAGTTTGTGCGGTTGTTGTTTCGGGTGCGGTTGTTGTAACCTCAGGTGAGTTTTTGCCGCATGATGCAAAAGCAAAAAGAATTGAAAATGCCGATATAACCGCCGTTATTTTTTTGAAAGAGTTCATATGAGAGCCTCCTTGTTTTTATTTCTCTATAATTATATCATAACTGACAATTTTTTTCAATTATGACAATTTACTTTTATGAAATATTGATTTTTCAGATATGAAGTGGTATAATTTCATATCATTTATAAATGTTTGTATAACATTGAGGAGTGGTTGTATGAAAAAGTTTATCAGCATTATTCTTTGTGCAGTGCTTGTCGCTTCAAGCTGCGGAATATTTGCACTTGCAAAGGAAAAGGAAGAAACTCCTGTTATTTTTGTTCCCGGTTTTCTTCAGCCTTATATGTATATCGAAGGTGAAAACGGTGCGGAGGATGATTATCTCTGGCTTCCGAAAAAAGAAAAGCTTTTTGACAGAATCATCGATGATATGCCGAATTTCCTTTTGTCGATTTTCGGATTGCTTCTCGGCGATGTTGAGAATTTTGGCGAAACCCTCGGAGGCGGTGCATATGCAATTGCCGAAAAAATGCGTTGCAACCCCGATGGCTCATCCGTTTTTCCGGTTGTCCACTATAAGAATGACCCTGCCGAATCCAATGCCGCAAATCTCAAAAAGGTTGTCAGCAAAGAAGCGGAAAGAAAGAATATTCTCTTTGAAAAATTCATGGATTATATTGATGCAAACGGCTATGCCGACCTCAAAAATGTTTTTGTTTTTGAATATGATTCACGCCATGATGCAATACAGATTTCCGAAGAACTCCGCACATTTATAAAAGATGTCAAAAAGTATACGGGTTCGGATAAGGTGAATCTTTTCACCGTCAGTTACGGCGGACTTATTACGGCAACTTATTTCTACTATTATATGAATGATAAGGATGTCAACAAGGCTGTTCTCAACGTTCCTCCTCTTCAGGGAACGGATTTTACCGACCATCTTTTCCGTAAGAAGGTTGACCTGCCCCTTGAAACTCTTGTTGATTTTGTTGAAAGCGTTCTCGGTTCGGGAACAGGAATTGCCGCTGTATTTGAAGCAAATGACGGTGATTTTCTTAACAGAACTCTCAACAGTGCAAGCGACGGAATGCTTGATGTTGTGCGTTACTGGAGTTCGATTTACACAATCACTTCTCCGGACTATTACGAAGACCTGAAGCGTGATTTCCTTGATCCTGTTGAAAGCAAAAATATTATCAGGAACAACGATATTATCCACTATGACATCATGCCATCAATGACTGAAATCTTTGAAAAATGCGAAAACAGAGGAATTGATGTTTCGATAATTACATGCAGCGGTATCAATATGTGCTTCGGAAACACCCTCAACGGTGATATTCTTGTACCGACCTACAGCGCATCCGGTGCAACGGTTGCGGAACTCGGCAAACGCTTTGCAGACGGCTACACAGGTGTTAAGACAACCTGTTCCAATACCGAACATAACCACGTTTCTCCTTCAATGGAGATTGATGCAACAAGCGCATATCTTCCCGAAAAGACATGGTTTATTGAGGATTCATATCATGCTCAGTTTGAGCTTGAAGACTATCTGATTTCGCTCTGTGCAAAGCTTCTTTTTACTGATGAACTCAAAACCGTTCATTCCGACCCTGCATATCCTCAGTTTGAATACTCGGATAATCCTCATCAGGGCGTTCATGCAAAATTCAATAACAGCCTCACCGGATATGTTTCCTCAAAGGATACCTCACTCATTGTAAGAAATGTCTACAGTGAAGATTCAATCAGAATAGTTTCGATTGTTGCAAACGGAATGGATGTTGAGTTTGATGTTCTGAATTCGGGAATAATTAAAGCCGGCGAAACCGTTGAAATTCCGTTCAGCGGAGATATCCCCGAAGTCAGCGCAACGAGAGGGGATATAACAATCAACTATGTGAAAGTCGGAGTTTTAAGCGGACTTTGCTCAAAGGTTTTCGATATCACAATCAACAACGGTGCTGCTCCCGAATACAAGGGCGGAACGGTTGATGCTGAATTTGACACGATGCTTGAAGCTGCAATTCCCGAAACACTTTATACATTCCTTGTTAAAACAACAACAAGACGAGCTGTTGAATGTATTTTTGACACAGCGGCACTTATATTATTTAACTGACAAAACCATACCCCCGATAAAAAGGATTGACCTTCTTATCGGGGGTAAATTATATTCTGTTATTCCGTAAGTCCCGCTTTTTTCAGATTCTCCTGATGCTCCTCGTATGTGTCAGCATAATAATAATTGGCATTTTCATCGTGGCAGAAATAGAGATAATCAACATCTGCAGGATTGAGCGCCGCATTTATTGTTCTCATGCCGGGATTGGAAATCGGACCTGCGGGAAGGGCGGAGCATTTGTATGTGTTGTAGTAGCTGTTATATCGGTTGATATCGCCCGAAATATAAGGCTTCACATGGCGTTCGATGTAATAAATTGATGAATCCATCTGCAGCTTCATTCCGGCTTCAAGACGGTTATAAATTACAGCCGCAATTTTTGAAACCTCGTTTGAATTTGCGCCTTCCTTTTCTATTATCGAAGCAACCGTAAGAATTTCATCCATGCTGTAGCCGAGTGATAATGCCTGAGATTTCATGGAGTCGGTTATTCTTGCTTTGCCGACACGCAGGAATTTCCCTATGGCATCCTGCGGTTTCTGGTCAACGTAAAACTCATATGTATCGGGGAAAAGATAGCCTTCAAGTCTGAAACAACGGTTGGGGTCTGAAGGGATACCGGCAACAAGGGGATAGTAGCTGTAATCATAATTCTGCGCTGTTTCCATGAGCGCATCGAAATCCGCAACGCCGTTTTCGTCAAGTTTTTTGAAAATCTGCGTCAGGGTATCTCCCTCGTTAATTGTAACCTTGACTGTCTGACGTGCAGTCGTTGTTGCTACTGTTGTTTCGGGCATTGTGGTCGTGGGTACGGTTGTTACGGGTTTTGTTGCCGCAGAGGTGTTTGATGTTTTTTTAGTAACATCATTTTCTTTTACTGTCTCGGTTATTGTTTCCGTGATTTCGTCAAAAACCCATGTTGTCAGTTTAACATAGCTTGTTTTTTCGGTAACGGGATTAAAAACGTCAACGGCTTTATGTTCCGTTACGGTTGTTGCAGCAAGGTTATCATCGGTTTTTGAACATGATACCGACAATGCTATAAGCAGTAAAGTTGCAACGGCAATCATGATTTTTAATTTATTCATTGCATGTGCCTCCGAAAAGGTTGTTATATGCCGAGCAATTCCTTGATTTTCTTCTCTGCCTTATTTTTGAAAAGCTTTTCTTCAAAAGGAATTGCGGGTTCACCTGCGTTTTCGGCAGTCAGAGGAACCATTGTTTCATCTTCTGTTGCAATAAGGAATTGAGGATATTCTTCATAGCTCCATACGGTTTTCTGTTCATCGCTGTAAACTATGAGGTTAATCCAATCGGCAAGATAGCTGTCAATACATGTGTGACGCATGTATTTTCCGAACCATGTGATGTCGGGGAATTTGCATGTTGAAGCGTCAATCTGATTATCGACGGAAACATGATTTTTACCGCATGCGCATTCTTTTGCCTGAACATAACCTTCGCCGAGAGTTCCGTCAACAGCAGAGCAGGTTGCACCGAAGCTTTCGCAATAGGTTGAAATTGTGCCGTCGGTCATTCTGTCGTTATCCGATGTAAGCGGTATCATTGTGTAGCCGTATTCGGCAAAAATCGCTGTGTTGATGCCGTCATCAAGAAGCGACTGAATAACATCGGCATTTGTTGCCTGGACCGAATAATGATAGTAATCGCTCATTTCAATGAGTTTTGCGTGTTTTGCACGTTTTTCGGGGGTGTTGAAAATATAATCTCTTGCTTCTTCATATCTTTCTTTGCCCATGAGTGCATAAAAACCGGGGATTGTTGCAATCGAATCAATAACACTTTCGTTGAATCCGTGTTCAAGAAGCTCAATGGTAAGGTCGTCAACATATTTGACAAGCGGTTCAACCATTCCGAGAGTATAAAGCACCTCAAATAAAGTGTAAAGTCCTTTGCCGTCAAAAATTTCATAGAGCATACGCATGAGTGAAACGGAGTCAACTTTTATGTTACCTGAGAACGGGTCTTCGCAAACATTGACACCGTTCATTGCACCGGCAACATAAATAACGGAATCAATGTGATTTCTTTCGGCATAATTTTTTGCGGTGTAGTAATACTCGTAAAGATAGGTGGTAAGAACGCTGTTGCCCATGCTCATTGCAACAAGAGCAACCTTGTCCGAACCTGTGAGTTCAAGAACATAGTTGATGTATTCATCAAGCTGTGCCGCAATTGTGCTCATATCGTAACGCCAGTCATAAACAAATTTGTATGCGTTTTCGTAGCCGTAGCCTTCCTGAATTTCGTAATCGCTTTCGTCTTTTTTGCCTGTATCGGGATCGGGTTTGCCGTTTGTGTCGCAGGCGATAGGTCCGAAAAGGTCATTTGCGGCTTCTCCCAAAAGAGAGGCGATGGTGTCGTAATCGTTGATAATAAGATTCCACAAAAGAGCAGGAAGATTTTTGAAAATAACCTCAACAATCAGGTCTGCGGGGAATCCCCAGACTCTTTCATCGTCAGCTTCTGTTTCGGTTGAAAGACCTTTATAAAATTCGCCCTCAAGACCGATTATAAAAACAACGGGAACATCAAAATCAAGATTCTTCAAATCTTCTTCGCAAGATACTGCTGCATTACTGTTGTCTGCGCTTGCAACTGCACCTGCAAAGCAGAAAGAAAATGTCATACAAATACAAAGTATAACAGCAACGGTTTTTCTTAAAATTTTCATTTCTATCTTCCTCCGATTTTGTTTTATAACAAATTTTATCACAAGAAAACATATTGTGTCAACAGAAACAAAATAATTATGCTGTAAAATAAAACGCTTTACACTCAGGACATTTCAGTTGGTTTTAATGACAGAAGTAAAGTTGTTTACTTTACAACGATAAAAAGCGGATAAAATTTTGGCTGAAGCAATATTTTCTGTAAAATTACATAATATTAACAGAAATACCACAATCTGTTGAAAAATCGGATAATAAAAGTAAAGTGGAGTGCGAGCACGTAAAGGTGATTGGCTTTACAAAAACGAGCAAATATTACTCGTTTTTTGTTTTCTTTCACAGGAATAAAAATGAATATACGGATATAAAACGGAAAAAATAGCGTTAAATAAATTCGAGGTGATTCAATGCCTGTAAAACAAGGAAAATACACATTTTCACTTATTTCAGAACCCGGAATAACGGGATATGCATCTGTTGCAGGGAAAAAAGAAGGAGAAGGACCGCTCAAGGATAAATTTGATAAGGTTTATGAAGACGGAACCGTCGGCGAAAAATCATGGGAAAAAGCTGAGAGTATTATTCACGGAGATGCCGTAACGAGAGCGATTGGAAAAGCGGGTTTATCGCCGTGTGACATTGATGTTATTTTTGCAGGCGATTTGCTTAACCAGTGTATCGGTACAACCTTCGGAATAAAAGAGCTGGGTATTCCGTTTGCCGGAATGTACGGTGCTTGTTCAACAATGGCGCTTTCAATGGTTGCAGCCTCATTGTTTGTTGATTCAAAAATTGTGAAGCATGCAGTTGCTTCAACATCTTCACATTTCTGTTCGGCAGAAAAGCAGTTCAGAATGCCGCTTGAATACGGCGGACAGCGTACTCCGACCTCCCAATGGACAGCTACAGCGGCAGGGGCAGTTGTCGTTTCCGATGAAAAAACAAAGGTCAGAATTGAAAAAGCCATAATCGGCAGAATTCAGGACTACGGAATCAAAGACCCGAATAATATGGGGGCAGCCATGGCACCTGCTGATGTTACAATAACACCATACCCGATTTGACTATAAATACGGCACACGGCTATCATATAAAATCTGAAGCAGGAGGTTATCGTGAAAAACAAGTCGGGTATTTTTTCTTATTGCGTATTGCGTTTACAGAAAATGTTGTTTATAATTAAAAGGCAAGAATAAAAACAAGGAGTAGTATCAATGAAAAAAGCGAACAGAATCTTATGCCTTTTGCTCACGGTTTCAATACTTTTCGGCTGCGTGGGATTTTTCTCTTATGCCGTTGAAAGTGACAGGAATTATTACTATCTTGATTCTGTAAACGGTGACGATGCAAACAGCGGAACAGATATTGACAGTCCTGTGAAAACACTTGGCGGACTCAAAAATCTTGATATCAAAGCAGGTACTCATTTCCTTTTCAGAAACGGCGGCGAATATGAATGCGCCTCAACTCTTACATGTAACGGAACAAAGGATAATCCCATAGTCATTTCGTCTTACGGTGACGGTGAAAGAGCGATTCTTTACACCAATGAAAAAACAGAAGTGTTAAAGCTTTTTGACTGTTCTTATGTAACAGTATCGGACCTTCATATCAAAGCTCCCAACGGCGGCGGTATATGGATTGATACTTATAATCAGACCTCAGAGGGTATTGTTATTGACAATGTTTATTTCGAGGATATGCAGAACTATACAGTCCACAGCCGTGACGATTTTTCAAGAGGTGCGGCAGCCGCAAGAGCAGCGGTTATGGTTAAGGGTCTGCCCGCAAAGTCGAGATATGCGGTCAATGACCTCACAATAAGCAACTGCGAAGTCTATAACTGCGGAAACGGTTTTATGATCTGGGGTTCTTGGAATGATGAGCAGGCACCCTGGTGCGAGGAAGAGGACATTGACCCCGTCTATAATGAAGGTCTGCTTATAAAAAATTGTTATCTCCACGAGATGGATGCAGAAGCCGTTGTTGTAGGCATGTGCGACGGCGCGCTTGTTACCCATTGCCGCTCAATCAATTGCTGTCAGGGTGGCGCGGAACTTCTGGAAAACGGTGAAGTTGAATATTTCACTGCCGCAATGTGGTTCTGGGGAAGCAGAAACAGCACCATTCAGTATTGCGAAATAGCAGGTCAGAAGAATATCGGCGACGGTATGGCGGTTGATTTCGATTCTTACACCCACAACTGCACTTATCAGTATATCTACTCCCACGATAATGTACGCTTTATGTGTAACTGTCCCAACCACAGCGGACATCATAACAACACCGTGCGCTATTGCCTTTCTGTCAATGATAACAAAGGACGTTCAACAACCGCTGTCGGTGCGCAGGGTGAACACAATTTCAGCTTCTATAACAACACAATTGTCAACTGCGGTGAATTCCAGTTCAAGAATCTTTTCAATTCCTATATCGCAAACAACATAATTGTTCCCATGAACGGTGCAACTTTCGCATATGATGTTGACCCGTCAAGAGGAAACGTGTTTGAAAATAACTGTTATTATAATGTTATGACTCCGCTTGTTGATATCGGTGCAATGAACACTGTACCCGGCTTCTCGGGAACGGATTATTCGGATGTCAACAGCTTCAGGCTTTCAAAGGATTCTCCGCTTATCGGTGCGGGAGCAAAGATTGACGGCGCTGAAGCCGATTTTTACGGTAATCCGATTCAGAGCAACAATATCGGATGCTACGGCGGAACAGGAACCGACACGGAATACAAAGGTGAAAACATCATCGAAAAGCTTTTCCGAATAATCCGCAACGTTTTTGAAACTCTCCGACACGAAATATACGTTATATTTGATTGATGAAATGCCCACGGTTCAAGCCGTGGGCATTTTTATGTTGTTATATTGTATTTTTTAAAAGATTATGTTAAAATAAACAATATATAAAAGTTTTTATGAAACAGGTGCTTTTATGAAAAAAGAAAAGGAATCGAAGAAAAAAAGAATACTTGCCTTGCTCCTGCTTATTCCGTTTGTGATTGTAATCGGAACAGTTGCAGGCATAGCGCTTCCTCTTGTCATCAGCTATCATAACAATGCTTATGAAGAGGTTGAAATTGTTGAAAGAACGGATGAATACGTTGTGCCGGAAACAGATCCTCAGCCGGAGGAGTGGAAGGATGTTACCCTCAGAGAAGAGGATCTCGGCAGAGATATCACAACAACCGCTTCGCAGACTATTGCAAACAGCGTAAACAAGGGCGGAAACGGCTCTGTAAAAGATGACGGACTCGACAGAAACGCATCTTTCGGCAGAAATGAAAATGTAAAAAGTGTTTACGGAAAAACTCCGATTTATAAAGTTGAAAAGAAAGACCCCAACATCGAAAACATTCTTGTTATGGGAACGGACTCAAGAGATGTTACCCGTGAAAGAGGCAGAAGCGACGCGATGATTGTTGTGTCCTATAATAAAAAAACGGGCGCAATAAAGATGATTTCCATTCTCCGTGACTCACTTGTGCCCATCGAAGGCAGAGGCTGGAACAGAATCAATGCTGCCTATTCGTTAGACGGTGTAGGACTTGCAGTCAATACTGTCAATCAGCTTTTTGACCTTGATATCCAGCGCTTTGTTGTTGTTGATTTCAACGGCGTAACGGATTTCATTGACAGAGCGGGCGGAGTTACAATCAGCCTCACTCAGGCAGAGGTTAATTATCTGACAAATTACAGTGGCGGTGCTGTTAAATATAATGTAGGTCCTAATAACTTCAACGGTGACAGAGCACTTGCATATATGAGAATCCGTAAGATTGACAGCGACTTCGGCAGAACAGCAAGGCAGAGAAACGTTATAGAAACCCTTGCAAAAAAGATTATTGCCGAAAAGAGTATCTCTGAAATATATGATCTGACCAACTTTGCATTCGGACTTGTAAAGACCAACATCAGCCTTACAGAGCTTACCTCTGTTATAGGTAATATCGCAACAGATGCAATGAGAAGCGGACTCAATATTGATTCTCATCACGTACCTTTCAGCGGTGCATATGCCTATAAGCGTTATAACGGCATGGCGATTATTTCGTTTGATATCGATGATGCCGCAAGAAGAGTGAATAAAATAATATACGGATAAGGTGAAGTTATGTTAGCTCAGAATGTTAATCTTAACGGCAAAACGGTTCTTGTCACAGGTGCGGCAGGATTCATAGGTTCGAATCTCGTGACAGAGCTCATGAAAACCGTTGACTCAATAAAAATTGTCGGTATCGACAATATGAATGATTATTACGATGTTTCAATCAAGAAGCACAGACTTGCCGAAATAATGACTCTGGCAGCTCAGAAAAGCTTTAACGGCAGTCAGTTTGTTTTCATCAAAGGCAATATTGCCGACAGAAAACTCATTGATGAATGCTTTGAAGAATACGGCTTTGATGTTGTTGTTAACCTTGCGGCTCAGGCGGGTGTGCGTTATTCAATAACAAATCCCGATGTCTATATTGAAAGCAATATCATCGGATTTTACAATATCCTTGAGGCTTGCCGTAATCACCCCGTTGAGCATCTTGTTTATGCTTCATCATCGAGTGTTTACGGCTCAAACAAAAAGATTCCTTACAGCACCGATGACAAGGTTGATAATCCCGTCAGCCTTTATGCGGCAACCAAAAAAAGCAACGAGCTTATGGCTCATTCCTATTCTAAGCTCTATAATATCCCCTCAACGGGACTTCGTTTCTTCACCGTCTACGGACCTGCGGGCAGACCTGACATGGCGTATTTCGGTTTCACAAACAAGCTCAGAGCAGGAGATAACATTCAGATTTTCAATTTTGGTAACTGCAAGAGAGATTTCACTTTTGTTGACGACATTGTTGAAGGTGTAAAGAGAGTTATGCAATGCGCTCCCGAAAAGGAAAACGGTGAAGACGGACTTCCCGTACCGCCTTACAGAGTCTATAATATCGGCAACAACAGTCCCGAGAATCTTCTCGACTTTGTTGATATTCTTCAGCAGGAGCTTATCCGTGCAGAGGTTTTGCCTGCTGACTATGATTTTGAAGCACATAAACAGCTTGTGCCTATGCAGGCAGGTGATGTGCCCGTTACATATGCAGACACATCCGCACTCGAGAGAGATTTCGGATTCAAACCCTCAACCTCTCTTCGTGACGGTTTGCGCAAATTTGCAGAGTGGTATAAAGAGTTCTATATGTGAGGTAATTAATATGGAAAACAGAAAATTAAGTATAAAGCAGGGTTATGTTGCAAGAGAGGTTGCAGGTGAATATCTTGCAGTGCCTGTCGATAACTCTGTAGGTTCAAATATTATTGTACTCAATGAGGTAAGCAAGTTTTTGTGGGACGAGCTTAAAACAGAAAAGACCTTTGATGAGCTTTTGAATGCAATGCTCAGTAATTATGATGTACCCAAGGAAGAAGCCGAGGCTGATTTGAAAGATTTCCTTATGCAGCTTATTGAAAACGGTTTGATAGAATAATAAAAGGCTTGTATGGACTGATTGACCATACAAGCCTTTATTTTAATTCTCAAAAACAAATTGAACAACAGTTCTGTTTAGTCTGAAAAGATTTTTGAAAAATGAAATGATTTTTTGAAAAAATCCCGAATTGACAGTAACAGTTTCGGAGTCGGAAATTTCAATTCCCTGCGAATTTAATGCGGGGACTCCGTCTTTGTCAACCAGCTTTGCTGTTATGGTGACATTCCTTTTTGAAGGAGCTATTTCAAAAATTTCGCCTTCGCTGATTTTTGTTCCGTCAACATACCACCATACCACAGAACCTTCAGGTCTGTTTGCTGTTTCTGCCGTAAGTCTTAAAGTTTCGCCGTAGTTGATTGTTTTTGAGCCCGGATTGTTTTTTATTCTGAGTTCGGGGTATTTGTTTACGGTTATTTCCATTGTATCATAATAAGCACCGTCATTGCTTGTTACAGTGAGCGTTGTTGAGCCCTGAGATACAGCGGTTATTATGTTGCTGTTTATCGAAATGTTTCCGTTACTTGCCGAAAGCGTAAATGATTTATCGGTTGCATCAGCGGGAGAGATTATAGGGTTGATTTCCAGCATATCGCCTTCATAAAGAGTATATGAATCCTGTTCTAAGCTGACCGATTCCACATACTTTATGTCAGAATTTGCAAGATTGCTGAGTTTCAGTACACCCCAGCCGTAGTATTTGTCCCAACCCGTGTCGCCGTAGTCCACGGTGCAGGATACAAGGGCATCACGCACCTGATTGTTGTTACAGGCGGGGTGATCGAGTCGGAACATTGCTGCTGCAGCCGAAACAAAAGCAGTTGACATTGATGTGCCGCTCAAAGCAGTTATTTCACCCGAGGCATTGTATCCTATTATGTTTTCACCCGGTGCAGCAAAATCAACTTTGTCACCGAAATTTGAGAAGCTTTCAGAAAATGCATAATCCGAATTGATTGAAGTGACTGTCAATGCGGAATCAACGTGTGCGGGGCAGTAATTCGCAATATCGCTTTTGATATTGCCTGCGCATACAACAACAGTAACGTTTTTTGACGCTGCGTAATTGACGGCATCCTCAAGTGAACGGCAGTTATTCAGAGTAGCACCGAGGCTTATATTGATAACATCCGCACCGTTATCTACTGCATAAATTATACCGTTGATCGCATTTATCAATGAGCCGTTTTTTGAATCAAGAACTCTGACGGGCATAATCTTCACAGGAAGATTGCGGGTGCAGTCAGCGATGATGCTTGCAAGAAACGTTCCGTGGCTGTCAACACTTTCATCTTGAAAAGCATCGGAATCGTTTTCAAAAAAGTCATAACCGTCAACAAGTTTATCTTTGATAAAGTCTATATCCTGAGATCCGCTGTCAACTATTGCAACGGTAACAGTCTTATCCGTGGCAGACGCGGCAAGAGCTTTCGAATAAACATCAGCCTCAATCGTCTCAACGCCCCAGGATAAATATTCACTTGTTTCTTCAACGGCTTCCGTATAAACAGCGCAGTCACGTTCTGCATAGATTACGTTGGGATTGCAGTTTAGTTTTCCGAGGCATTCAAGAAGCTTTTGTTCTGTCGAAAACTGAAGAACAAACCTTCCGTCATCCGAGATAAGCGTATCTTCCGCATTCGAGAAAGTTGAATACGAAGGCTTCTTACTGAATCTGCCTATGATTCTCAGCATAGATGATGGGCTGTTTTCATTTTTTATGATTTCTGCGGTTTTCTGAGCAAATTCAGTGTTACTCGCCTCGGCATCATATTCAGCATATCCCGTTCCAAAAGCAATTCCGCCCGAAAAACAAGTAAAGCAGATAAGCAGGGCGAGCAATAGCGCGGATATTTTCTTAAGATATATCATTAATTTCACCTTTTTATTCTATATCGGCAGATATTCTTCAAAAATCAGTTTTTTCATATTTCGAAAATCAATAAATCAAAAGTATTATTTATAGTTCTTATAATATTTTTTCCATTTGATGTATTTTTTTATGTTTATCAGGTCCTGGAACAACCAGTTATGTCGTAGTTTTCGTTTTATGGGTTGCTTGATTATTTTGTAAAACCATTCTTTGAATCCGATTTTTTTGATATCCGACTGATATTTTTGCATTTCAGCTTTGATTTCATCTGTCATAATGCCGAGTCGGTCATAATTGACATCGCAGATTCCTTTTGATTCAAAAAATGCTTTGTTGTTTTTTAGCCATTTTCTTGAAGTGACGCCTATGCCTATATCGTGGTCAAGGCAATAGGTGAATGCGGGCGGATATAAACTGTAATCCTGACGGATGATTTTGTAGCCTGCAAACATTGATCTGATATGTGATTCGCGTTCGTATTGCCAAGGATTCTCATCACCGTACAACAGTTTTAAAAAATAGTCTTTTCTGAATAAAGAAACTGCAACCCTTGTTCTTAATGTACGTTTTCTGACGGGCAATTCATAGAAGCAGTTCTCAAGATCATTTTCGGGTTCAGGCATTTCCTTTTCAGTAGGAGTGAAATGAACCAATCCTATATCATCGTTTTTTCTGATAATATCCAGAGCTTTATCAAAAACTTCGGTTCTGACAGGCTCAAGAATAAAAAAGTCCTCGAGGAAAAAGAGAATAAATTCGCTGTCAATTTCGTTCAATGCATATTTAAGTCTTGCAGTCCATGATTTGTCATTACCCGATTTGATAGTTTCCACTTTCATAAAAGGACAGTTGTATTCCTTAGTTTCAGTATGCAGAACCGTTCTGTACGGACAGTCGGGCCACTGCATCTGCAGTAACTTAAAGAACGGATACCATGTATCCTCATATAAATCACAGGAGTTAACAAGAATTGTTACTTCACCTTTTTTCACTATTTTCACCCATTTCGTTCTTTTTACATCGGCAGATATTCTTCAAAAATCAGTTTTTTGATTTCGTAAAGGTTTGGCACGAGGACTGCCATTTCTCTTATCATAGCATTTTTATATGTTCCCTCTGCAGGAACGATATAGCTCTCTGTTTCGATGTCACGGAACGAAGATGCGAACGACAAAGCAAGAGCCATCATTTCATCTTCCGTCATATCGGTTGCCATCAGCGGCAGAATTTCACTGAAAAACATAGCAAGTTCTGTCAAAGAATAGTTTTTTGCTTTTTCAAAAACAGCACCCATAATTTTTCTTTGTCTTGCGGTTCTTTGAAAATCACTGTCGATTTTACGGATTCTTGCATATGTGAGAGCCTGCTTGCCGTCAAGAGTGCAGAGTCCTTCCGATGCGCCGTTGCCGACTATTCCGGCTTCTTCAGCGGTAAGTTCGATGTCAACACCGCCTACCGTATCGATTATCTTTTTGAACCCTTCAAAATCCGATTCAAGGCATCCGTCAACCGTGATTCCGAAATTCAGAGCAAGTGTTTCTTTCAGAAGTTCAAATCCGCCGTATGCGTATGCGGCATTCAGACGGTTATCCTCATAATTTGGAATCTGAACATAGAGGTCACGGAGAAATGAAATCATCGAGAGCTTGTTGGTTTCGGGGTTGAAACTGCAAAGAATCATTGCATCCGAGCGCTGTCTGCTTTCACCCTCACGCTTATCCTGACCTATGAGGAGAATATTGACAAGTCCGTCATTATTCAATGCTTCAAAATCATCACCGTTCCACTCGATATCCTCAGGATTGAGAATGTTGTCGGTAGCCGAAACAGTTTCTGCAGTCTGTGTTTCGGAATTTGTGATTTCATTATCTGAATCGGCTTTGTCTAAAAAATGATTAACGGTTATAACCGTTCCTGCAAACAATGAAATGACAATCAGAATAACGGCTGTTATTTTAAAATTCTTTTTCATAGTTATCACCGCGTGATCATTACTTTTTGAGTTTGCTTTAATTATAAAGGTTTTGTATCAGTTGAAAATTTGCTGATAATCATATTGAATAATATAGTCAAAAAATTTATTTATTTCACCAATATAATTTTTAGGAGTGAGTTTACCGTCTAAGTTGTTTATTCTATCAACTATTTCCGGACAAATTTCCGGAACATAGTGCGCTGTATCTTTATAATTTTCAAGATTTGTGATAATAGTCATCATATTATCATCAGTCCAGAATAGAAGATGAACATTATCGTAATTAACTAAAATTTTACAAATCTCAAGATAGACAGATTTCCACATATCAATTTTATTGAGTCTGTATTGTTCATCCCAATAGGCAATACTGAATGGAGAAAAAAACAAAAAGAATTCTGTGTTTTTCATTGAATCAAAATATGGAAGCAAAAGATTTATATTTTCTTTTGCTAAACTCATGGTAATATCCGTATTCGGAATGATATCGGTCTTATTCGGTCTGTTGTAATGCTCTAAAACAAATTTTTTTCCTCTTTTCACTCCATCATCTTCCCAAACAAACAGTGTATCGATTTCCGGAATTTCATTATGTAAATTAGCATGTACAGAATTTAAGGTGTATTTTTTTAATATAGAAAAATTATACAGATAGTTTACATCATTAAGAGGATTGTTGTCATAAAGAAAAGTGGGAAGATAGTGTTTTGTTTCGGTTGATGATGAGTCAAAAATGAAAGGATCAAAATTCATAACTATATTATAAAACATAAAATTAAACAAACAGTCAAAAGGGAAAGAAATGTCCAAAATACAAATGACACTTACGCACGGTAACGTTATAATTGAAACATTGCCAAATATTGCACCCAAACACGTTGCACAAATAACAGAACTGGTTAAATCTGGTTTCTATGATGGATTGACATTCCA
>CALAQQ010000270.1 GCA_937888485.1 uncultured Clostridia bacterium | reverse complement strand
TCGGGCAGAAACAAAATCAACGATGACCTGCTTGAAGCAACCAATATTTTCGGCATGGAGGGCTACGGCATAACCGTTCTCAACACCACCAAGGCAGGCGATGCAACAACCTATGCCCGTGAATTCGGCAAGGATTACGATATCGTTATCTGCAGAGGCGGTGACGGAACCTTCTGCGAAATGATGAACGGCATTATGGCGCTTGATAAAAAGCCTCTTATCGGATATATCCCCGCAGGCACAACCAACGACCTCGGCAACACTCTCGGTCTTCCCATGAAGGCTCGAAAAGCCGCTCAGCTCATCGTTAACGAAGACGCTCTTTCCTATGACATCGGAAAATTCAACGGAAAATATTTCACCTACGTTGCATCCTTCGGTGCGCTCACCGAATGTTCATACGCCGCACCCCAGAGCCTCAAAAACAAAATCGGCAGATTTGCATATTTCTATGAGGCAGCAAAGGAAATCAAGGATATCCATCCCATTCCCATGCGCGTTGTTGTTGACGGTCAGGTTTTTGAGAGCGAATATATTTTCGGTTCGATTTCAAACTCCTACGTTATCGCAAAGGTTATCCATCTCGATAAAAATATCGTTTGCCTGAACGACGGCAAATTTGAAGTTCTTCTTGTTGAAAATCCGAAATCCGTCAAGGGCTGGACGTCAACCCTCACCAGCGCACTGAAGCGTGATTTTGACGAAAGATATATAAAGCTTATCAAGGGTTCGCATATCGAAATCGAAACTCTCGACGGCTCACCCCTCCCCTGGACTCTTGACGGTGAATACGGCGGCGATGACAATAAGGTTGTTATCGACATCGAAAAGCACGCCTTCAACATGTTCAGACCCGTTCAGGTCAATGAGGATTCGGACGAAAAGGTTACTGCTGAATAAAAAAATCCGCACCTTCGGTTAACCGAGGGTGCATTTATCTTTCTTTGGTGAATATAATGGAATATAAATTTTATATTGACAAACGCATAATTAACAGTTATAATTAACATTACAAAAATATTTTGTTAACTTTTCACAAAAGCGCAGTTGAAAGACTGCTGATAAGGAGGTTAAGATCATGGCAAAATCAGAATTACCGTTATTGCTGCTGGATAATGCTTCAATGAGCACCGTTGTTAACGAAGGCGAGTTCAAATGCTCCATGCTCACATTCGAGGAAGCCAAAGCAATTGTTGAAATGCACGGAGTTGACGATGTGCTCCGTTGCTTCTCGGGAGATCCGCTTGAAACAGTTGTTTTTGATTATCTTGATATCAAGGGTCAGCATTTTGAGTATAAGAAAATAACTAATATGCGCCCGGGTCAGGATGCAATCGCTTTCAAAACTTATGTCACTCCCTCTGAAACCCAGCCTGTGATCGAAACCAAATATGAATCGCAGGCAAAGAAAATCCAGAATATCTACGTTTACTGCCAGCTCATTCAGAAAACATAATGCAAAAGGGAACGGTTCCGACCGTTCCCTTTTTTTATCCTAATTCAACGAAATTCTTTGTGATTCCGTACATAATTGCGAGGGCGATAATCATCGGAATGTTCATTGTGAATGAAAGCGCTTTTCTTCCTTCTGAAAGAGTTGTGAATGACGGCATTATTCTGCGCCGTTTCCTCAGAATAACAAAAATAACCGAACCTATAATCGAAACCGCATAAAGAACAAACATTGTCACAAAATATACTTTGTCGAGCAATGCCTCGTCCGTAATACCTTCAACCATAAATTCAAGTATAACCGAATAAAGATTGTTGGCGGTGTGGATAAGCACACCGGTCCATACACTGTTTGTTATGCAGACCGCATAACCTATTCCGATGCCAGCAATAAGCGCAAACGGAGCCTGGATGAGATTTCCGTGAAGCACGGCAAAAACAAGGGCGGAAGCGAGAATCGCAAACTTATCGCCGTATCTTCTCAGAGGCTGCATAATAACGCCTCTTATTGCAAATTCCTCAACAAGCGGTGGAATGACTGCGATTGAAACGATATAGATAAGCCTGCCTGCGAATCCCGACGGAACTTCATACTCGGGAGATGTGAGATGAACTCCGATCTGATCCATGGCATTTACAAAAAGACCCGTCACATAGTTGCCTGCAAGACAGATAAAAAATCCGAACGGAACTGCAGCAAGCATGAGCTTTGTGTCAACGGGTTTCCCAAGATTATATATATCCGCGCCCGTTCGCTTTTTTATAAAATAACCGCCTATTCCGAAGGGAACAAGAATACCCGAAATAGAAAAGAAAATTGCCGCAACGCTCTGGAAATCGGGGTCGGTTTCATAAACCGTACCGAGAGGACCCATAAAAAGCAAAATCGAGAGGATATTCTGTATGATAACATATCCGATTATGCAGAGGCCCGCAATTCGTCCGATATATTTTATACCCTTTTTTTCGTTTTGTCCGCGGAAATAAAGCTCCTGCGGTTCAGCGTAAAATTCGTTCAATAAAATCACCTTGAAAATACAAAATTATTCGATTTAAACATTTTTTACAAATTTTTTTAATATTATATCCTAAATTTCTATCTCTTACAAGTATTTTAAATTAACTATCTGTAAAATATTTGTTGTAAATTTATCAATTTTGGTGTAAACTTATAGGGTATATAGTTTTATCCGTGATTAAGCTATAAGTTTTAGGAGGATGTAATCAGTATGAAAATCACAAAGAAACAGCTCGAGGAAATGATTTCCGCAAAGCTGTCACACCTTTTCGGCGTTTCTCCCAAGGATGCGACCAACGACCAGTTTTACAGGGTGCTTTCGATAATCGCCCGTGACATGGTCAGGGATTCACGCCGTGAATTTGATAAAGTTTCGGCAGAAAAGGGTCAGAAGAAGGTTTATTATCTCTGCATGGAATTCCTTATGGGAAGAACCCTCAAGAATACCCTCTATAATCTCAACCTCACCGAAACAGCCAAGGGTGCTCTTGCAACCTTCGGCGTTAAGCTCGATAAACTCTATGACTGCGAACCGGATGCGGGTCTGGGTAACGGCGGCCTCGGTAGACTTGCAGCCTGCTATCTTGATGCCCTTGCAAATCAGGGTTACAGAGGCATGGGTTACTCTATTCTCTATGAATACGGCATTTTCAAGCAGAAAATCATTGACGGCTGGCAGACCGAGATGCCCGATTTCTGGCTTCCCGGCGGCGAAGTATGGCTCGTTCCCCGTGAGGACAAAACCGTTGAAGTCAAATTCGAGGGCGAAGTTGTTGATAACTGGGACGGTCCTTTCCACCACGTTGAAATGGTCGGCTGCAGAACAGTCAAGGCCGTTCCCTACGATATGATGGTTGCCGCAAAGGACGGCAAGGGCGCTGCTGTTCTCCGTCTCTGGTCGGCAAAGGTTGACGGAATTGACATGGCGATGTTCAACCAGGGCGACTATATGAGAGCCATGGAAGAAAAAGCTATGGCAGAAGTTATCAGCAAGGTGCTTTATCCCGCCGATAACCATCAGGAAGGAAAGAGCCTTCGTCTTCGTCAGCAGTATTTCCTTGTTTCCGCATCAATTCAGGATATCGTTCAGCGTCATCTGAGAGATTACGGTTCGCTCGAAAACTTCGCTGAAAAGAATGCAATTCACATCAACGACACTCATCCCACTCTTGCAATTCCCGAACTCATGAGAATCATGCTCGACGAATGCGGCTACGGCTGGGATGACGCATATGCAATTGTTGAACAGGTTTGCGCTTATACAAACCACACCGTTATGGCGGAAGCTCTCGAATGCTGGGGCGAGGATTTGTTCAAGCGTCTTCTTCCCAGAATTTATCAGATTGTCAAGGAAATCGACAACCGTTTCAGAAGCAAAATCTGGAATCTTACAGGCGATGCAGGCAGGGTTGAGAGAATGGCAATCGTAGCAAACGGCGCCGTCAAAATGGCTAACCTCTGCGTTGCCGTATGCCATAAGGTTAACGGCGTTTCCGCTCTTCACAGCCAGATTCTTAAAGATACTATTTTCCGTGAATTCTATACTCTTGAACCCGATAAGTTCACAAACGTAACAAACGGTATTGCTCACCGCCGCTGGCTCTGCCAGGCTAACCCCGGGCTGACAAAGTCGCTTTCGGGCATCATCGGCGACGGCTTCGTCTATGATGCAAGCGAGCTTTCAAAGCTCCGTCAGTATGCGGACGATTCTGCCGTTCTTGACGAGCTGCGCAAGATAAAGACTGCCAACAAGCAGAATTTTGCAAAGATTGTCAAGAGCAAAACGGGAATCAGCCTTGACCCCAACTCAATCTTCGACGTTCAGGTCAAGCGTCTTCACGAGTATAAGCGTCAGCACCTCAATGCATTCAATATTCTTGCAAAATATCTTGAAATCAAAGCAAATCCCAACGGCAATTATACTCCCCACACCTATATTTTCGGCGCAAAAGCAGCTTCGGGCTACTTCATGGCAAAGAAAATCATCGAATTCATCTGCGCTCTTGCAGACCTTATCAATAACGACCCCGATGTAAAAGACCTTCTCAAGGTTGTTTACATGGAAGACTATAACGTTACCATGGCGGAAGCTCTTATGCCTGCGGCTGATATCAGCGAACAGATTTCTCTTGCAGGTACCGAAGCAAGCGGCACGGGCAACATGAAGCTCATGATTAACGGCGCCGTAACTCTCGGCACAATGGACGGCGCAAACGTTGAAATCTACGACGCAGTAGGCCCCGAAAACATCATCATTTTCGGCATGAGCACTTCCGAAGTCAATGAGCTCAAGAAAAGCGGCTACGTTCCTCAGAATTACTATAACAACAACGCCGAGCTCAACAATCTCATCAACTTCATCGGCAAGGGAATCGGCGGCAAAACGTTCGGAGAAATCGGCGGTTCGATTATCCGGCATGACCCCTATATGGTTCTCGCCGACTTTGCGGATTACAGAAACGCACAGAAGCTTGCCGAAGAAATCTGGCAGGATACAGAGAGATGGAGCAAGATGTCACTCATGAACATCTCGGGCGCAGGCATTTTCGCCGCTGACCGCTCCATCAACGATTATGCAAGAAATATCTGGCATTGCGAAAAGCTTGATATGAGAAGCAAGAAGAAATAAAATGCCGTTTTATAACAGAAAACCTAACCGTCTGAGAGGTTATGATTATTCTCAGAACGGAGCATATTTTATAACGATATGCGTAAAGGATAAAAAATGTCTGTTGGGTAAAGTTGTAGGGGGCGATGCCAACATCGCCCCTGAAGTTTTATTGTCAAGCTACGGAAAAATCGTTAGGAAATATATTAACGGAATAAAAGGGTTGCATAAGTATGTTATAATGCCCAACCATATCCATATGATAATCTTCATTGAAAATGAAGAAGGGACGATGAAGGCATCGTCCCCTACGCAAAGCATACCGCAACTTATTCGCTCGTTTAAAACATTGGTAACAAAAGAAACAGGATTTTCATTGTGGCAACGTTCATACCATGACCATATTATCCGGGATATACCGGACTACGAAGCGATATGGGAATATATAGACAACAACCCCTTGAAATGGAAAGAAGACAAGTTATATCAACCTTGGTAACATCATGACCGATACATATTTTATGAACCTTGCAATTGAACAGGCAAAAATCGCTGCGGGCGAGCTTGAAGTTCCCGTCGGCGCTGTTATCGTGCGAAACGGTGAGGTTGTTTCGGTCGGCAGAAACCGCCGTGAATACGGCAAAAACGCTCTCGCCCACGCAGAAATCGAGGCAATCGACCTTGCCTGCAAAAAGCTCGGCGGCTGGAGACTCTGGGAATGCGAAATGTATGTCACACTCGAGCCCTGCCCGATGTGCACGGGTGCAATCATAAATTCACGCATCCGCCGTCTTGTTTTCGGAGCATCGGATTATAAGGCGGGCTCGTGCGGTTCGGTGGTCAATCTTTTCGATTTCCCCTATAACCATAAGCCCGAGGTTGTTGCGGGATTCATGGAAGAGGAATGCGCTTCGCTGCTCTCGGAATTTTTTGCAGATTTGAGAAAGAGAAAAAATGAAAACAAATAAACTGAGATTTATTTACATAATTATATTTACGCTGCTTTTTGCAACGGAAGTTTTAATCGCGCTTTTTGTTCACGATAATTTCGTCCGCCCGTTTGTCGGCGATGTTCTCGTGGTCATGCTCGTCTGCGCTTTTCTTCGGATATTCATTCCGAAAAAGATAAAACTCATGCCTGTTTTTGCAACGCTTTTTGCAGTTATAATCGAAGCTCTGCAATATTTTGACTTCGTGAAGCTTCTCGGACTTGAAAATAACCCGATAATCAGTACGGCACTCGGGAGAACCTTTGATATAAAAGATATTATATGCTATATTATCGGCGGTGCCGTATTTTTCTTTGCCGAACTGCTTTTGAGGAGGAAAACCGATGAACATTGATTCTGTTCTGCTCGCAATTGAATTAATCGGTACGGTTGCGTTTGCGATAACGGGAGTTATCACCGCAATCGAAAAGAAATTCGATATTTTCGGCGCAATCGTTCTCGGAACGGTTACCGCAGTCGGCGGCGGTATAGTCAGAGATATCATTCTCGGATATCTTCCGCCCATGGCGTTCCGCAAATCCGTTTATGCGATAACCGCCGTTATAACTTCTCTTCTTGTTTTCTGGATAGCCTATTTCTTCGGCAAAAGAATTCAGAAGCATTTTGACGTTTATTCTCAGATTATCAACATTTTCGATTCGATCGGTCTTTCGGTTTTCGTTATCGGCGGTGTCAACAGCGCAATCGCCTGCGGGTTTGAGGAAAATATGTTCCTCACCGTTTTTGTTGCAACACTGACGGGTGTCGGCGGCGGCGTTATGCGCGATATCATGGCAGGCAGAGTTCCGAAAATCCTTCGCAAAAGAGTTTATGCCCTTGCTGCGATAATCGGTTCTATTCTTTATTACATACTTATACATTATCAGCTTTGCTCAACAACCCTTGCAATCATAATCGGCGCAGGTTCGGTTATTGTAATCAGAATTCTCGCAACGATATTCCATTGGAATTTACCGACGGTTAATAATCTTGAATAGTATCAATAACACCCCTTGGTTTTTCACTCAAAACCAAGGGGTGTATTTTAACTTATATTGTATTTTGCTGTATAGCCCATATAGTTACTGCCTGAATAATAAGCGAAACTTCCGTCTTTGGATTTGGTTTTACCCGCAACCATAACATTCGCACCTGTGCAGGCTACACATGAGGTTGATTCCTCCGACGTTCCCGCCTGCGAGAATAATTTCAGCGTTGTACCCGAAGAATTAACACAGCATACAAAACCGTCAGTTTCTCCTAAATTGCCCATTGATGCAAATTCACGGTTTGATGATGTTGTGTAACCCGTTACGGCATATCCCTTTGAACTCTTGGCGATATCGGTTATATAGTCATTTCCGATGCCCGAAAGAACCTTTGTCCAGTTCAGGATTCCGTAGCTGTTGATGCTGAAAAGCAGAGCGTCTATGCCGCCGCAGTTATGAACATCCGAAAGAGTTCCGTCGGGTGAAAGTGCGGTGAATAATTCATACTGTCCGCCGACAACACAGCCTCCCGAACCGTCTGCCTGAATTGCTCTGAATTCATCTCTTCCGCTTGAAGCAATTACATAATACCATTGTCTGTTGCCCGAATGATTATATTTTATGATAACCGTGTCAAGATAACCGCCCATAAGTCCCTTATAGGATGCAAAGTCGCCGTCTGTTGAAGATGTTATACACGAAATAAATATATTACCGCTGTTATCAGCGCTTATTCCGTCAACAGAACCGCCCTTTGCACCGCTCAGAGTTTTGTTCCAGAGAAGATTCATCTCCGAATCAAAATGCATAAGAATTGCACAGTTACCGCTGTATCCTTCAAAATCGCCGTCGGTTGAAGCTGTTTTTCCGCCAACGGCAAATCCCTTTGTAGTTTTAGCAACACAATTAAACATATCGGAATTTTTACCGCCAACGGTCTTTTCGGAAATAATACTGCCGTCAGTACCGGAAATCTTATAAATGACCGCCTCGGCAGCACCCAGTTCTTCAATCATCTCAACATTGTCGATGCTGTGATATCCGACCGCAATGATATTTCCGTCGGAAAGAACGGCAATATCATTAATATATATACCCGCATTGGTTTTTCCGAATGTTTTTATCCATTCTGTTTTTCCGTCTGAATCAAGCTTTGAAATGAATGCATACGGGACAGCCCAATCAGTGTCATTTCTTCCTGCAAAAACGCCTGTTGTTGAAGTGGTTGTTCCGCAGGCGAAATATCCGCCGTCACCCGAAGGCTCAACTTTTCTGTAAATATCGTTTCCGTTTCCTCCGAAAAGAGTAACAGCAGGGTCATTTCCGCTTATGCCGTATCTTACCGATTCGCGCAGAATAACATCAAAATTCTGTATCATGCCCTGATCGTCATAAACATGGAAATCTCTGACATCTATTTTTGAACCGTTCTGATAAAGAACACCGTTGTTTTCACAAATCCATCCGAGAAATTCGCCCTCCTCCTCAGTAACAGCAGGAGCCTTATTGACATTGACAACCGTTGTGGTTGAAGTGTTGAAAACGGATTTTGAAACAACATTTCCTTTATTATCAATATATGAAACAGTGAATTTTGCAGAATTTGTTGCGGGATTTACGGTAACGGTGCATTTATCGTAGAATCCGCCGTCATCGGCTATTGCGTAAACAGTTGCCGTACCGACTGTTCTTGCAGTAACCATACCGTTGTTTACCCCTGCAACAACCGTATTATCCGAATACCATTTTATATTTTTGTTTCTTGCTTCTTTGGGGTCGATTTTCGTTTTGAGCTGTGCTCCTCTGCCGACCTCAATCACTATTTTTTCCTGATCCAGCCTGATATCGGTAACCGAAACAAGAAAATCGGCATTTGCCATTAAAAAGAATCTGTTCAGCAGAGTACGGAAAGTTTTTCTGAAATGAAGAACAAGATCGTTTTCTACAGGGATTTCTTTTTCTGAAAATTCCGAAATCACAGCTTCATGGATATCAACTGCATTTGTATTTACCGCAAACACCGAAAAAATCATAGCCAAAACCAATATAAACGCTGTCAGCTTCTTCATTGTGCAACTCTCCTTTCTGCGTAATACTTTATATCCACAATAATATTATCACAAAACCGTTCAAAAATCAACCTTTGACATTATTATACAAAATATCCTCAATCACTCTATTGATTAATATTTATTATTATGATATATTTTAATCAGAATGTTTTTCAGGAGGAAAAATATCATGTGCAATTGTAATTGTCAGGGTCCCAAGAGTGATTTCTCGCTGATTGCTGATGTTCTCGCAAAATACGGCGACTCATCAAGCAATCTTATTACCATACTTCAGAAAGCACAGGATGTATACGGCTATCTGCCCAAGGATGTCATGTATCACATCGCAGAAAAAATCGGAGTTACCCCTGCAGATATAGTCGGCGTTGCAACCTTCTATTCGCAGTTCCGTCTTGCACCGATAGGAAAATATCTCATCATGTCATGCCAGGGTACGGCATGCCACGTTAACGGAAGCGAAAGAGTCAGCGCCGCAATCTCCGAATATCTCGGAATCGGCAACGGTGAAACAACCGCCGACGGTCTTTTTACACTCGAAAACGTTGCTTGTCTCGGCTGCTGTTCGCTTGCACCCGTTATCATGATTAACGGCGAAGCATACGGCAATCTTACTCCCGATTCGGCTGTTGCCGTTATCAAGGAAATTCAGTCAAAGGAGGGCAAATAATGCGTATTATCATCGGTGAAGGCTCTTGCGGTGTTGCCGCAGGTGCAGCAAAGGTTCATAATGCGATTGCCGCCCTTATGAACGGAAACGAAAACTTTACACTCGGAAGCACAGGCTGTATCGGTATGTGCTATCTTGAACCCATTGTTGACATCTACGACGGAAACGAACTTATTCACCGCCTTGTAAAGGTTTCGGCAGACGATGCCGAAGCAATCGTAAAGGCTGTTGAAACAAAGGATTTTTCGCTCGTTGACCACATTATAATTTCAGAAGAAGACGAAGAATTTCTCAACCGTCAGACAAGAATAGCTCTGCGCCACTGCGGTCTTATCGACCCCGAATCCCTTGAGGATTACAGAAATGCAGACGGCTATCAGGGTCTTGAAAAGGTTCTTAAGACAATGACCCCCGAGCAGGTTATCGAAGAAATCAAGATTTCAGGACTTGCAGGCAGGGGCGGTGCAGGCTTCCCCACATGGTTCAAATGGAACGCCGCACGTCAGAGCGAGGGCGAAGAAAAATATCTCATCTGTAATGCAGACGAGGGCGACCCCGGTGCATTCATGGACAGAGCTCTCATTGAATCTGATCCCCACAGCCTTATCGAAGGCATGCTTATCGGCGCTTATGCAATCGGTGCAAAGGAAATGATTGTTTATGTAAGAGCGGAATATCCTCTTGCAATCATTCACCTTGAAAAGGCGATTGAACAGGCAAAGGAAGCAAATCTTCTCGGAAAGAATATTCTCGGCACTGATTTCTCATGCGAAATGAGAATCAAGGCGGGTGCGGGCGCATTCGTATGCGGTGAAGAAACCGCACTCATAGAATCGCTTGAAGGCAAAAGAGGTATGCCCAGACTCAAACCCCCCTTCCCTGCACAGAAGGGCTACATGGATAAACCCTCAAACATCAACAACGTTGAAACATTCGCAAACGTAGCATGGATTATGAATAACGGCGGCGAAGCCTTTGCCGCAATGGGTACTGAAAACAGCAAGGGTACCAAGGTTTTCGCCCTCACGGGTAAAATCAAAAAAGGCGGTCTTGTCGAAATTCCCATGGGTAAAACTCTCCGTGACGTCATCTACGGTATCGGCGGCGGAATAAAGGGTGACAAAACCTTCAAGGCTGTCCAGATGGGCGGACCTTCGGGCGGCTGTATCCCCGCACATCTTCTTGATACCGTTATCGACTACAAGGCTCTTGCCGCAACGGGCGCAATCATGGGTTCGGGTGGTATGGTTGTTATGGATGAAAGCACATGCATGGTCGGTATGGCTAAATTCTTCCTCGATTTCACAGCTCTCGAATCATGCGGAAAATGCGTACACTGCCGTATCGGCACTGCAAGAATGCAGGAAATCCTCACAAGAATTGTCAAGGGTGAGGGCAAGGAAGGCGACATCGAGCTTCTCGAAGAGCTTTGCGAAGCAATCAAAGACGGTGCACTCTGCGGTCTCGGTCAGACTGCACCCAATCCTGTTCTTACAACAATACGTTATTTCAGAGACGAATACGAAGCTCATATCAATAAGAAGAAATGTCCTGCAAAGGAATGCGTTGAGCTTCTCACATATTCAATCGATGCCGACAAATGTAAAGGCTGTACTCTTTGCGCAAAGAAATGTCCTGCAAAGGCAATTTCGGGCGCAGTTAAAGAGGCTCATATCATTGATTCGGATATCTGCATCCGCTGCGGTCAGTGCGTAAATTCCTGCCGCTTCGGTGCTATCATTGTAGAATAAGGAGGCGGC
>CALAQQ010000269.1 GCA_937888485.1 uncultured Clostridia bacterium | reverse complement strand
TATCTTGCAACCCAATAACGGGAGATTTTTTCAAGATAGAATTTTGTACTGTCAGATAAATCATTGCCGTTATATCCACCGTTATTTGCAATAAGCGGTTCCATAAAGTAAGTGAAGAAAAACTGTGCATTTGCGTGAACAAGACCGTATTCAGCGATTATTGCAAATTTTTCATCATAATCTGCAAGTCCTGCAAAATCATCTTCCGTTATACCGTTTGTAAAATTAAATTTTGCTCCGATAGGTTCGCTTTGATATACAGTGAACCCCTGTGTGACCCGTTTTTCACAGATTGTTTTAACCATATCAACAGTTTCATCGCCGAGACTCCAATGGGTATCTCCAAGGTAGAAAAAAGGAGTTCCGTCATCATATGTGAAATATTTTTTGCCTGCATTTGTTGTAACGAAGCCGTGTTTATATATATCATGTTCTCCGCTGTATTCGGAACAGATTACTTTACCTGTTCTGCCGTCAAGAGCAGTGTTTTCGGTGTCGGTACAAACTGTTCTGAAATACCATATACCCGATGATGGGCAAACGAAACGGATTTTCCACGTGTTACCGCCATCCCAGAATGCAGGGATTTTATATAGTCTGCCGTTGCCCCAAAGATGCAGTTCAACCTCAACGTCTCCGAACGGGTCGGCATATGTCTTGTCACTTTCAAATGAGATTTCATTTGAAATCCAGGTTTCGGCGTTCAATGTTAGTTCGGGGCTGAGGATTGCTTCACTGTTACATTCAGTCCATGAATGAGGATTAACGGTTGCGTTAGGTATATCGGTTTCATCTGTGCCGATAATTTTATTCAGTAACCTTGCAAAGGAATTAATAACTATTCCGGTTATTTCTTCTGCGGCATTAATTATTGCAGGGGTACTTGTCGGACTATCTTCATTTGCAGCAAATGAAGGAATTAACGCTGTAGAAATAATCATAATAAAACAGAGAAACAAGGAAATACATTTCTTAGAAATCATAATTTTCAGCTCCGTATTTTCGTTGTTTTTATTATAATTCGTTACAGTAATTTTTGCAACACTTGAAAATCTGAAAAACTCAATAAAAAAGATGCCGCCGAAGCGACATCTTATAGTTATTAAAGTATATCAGCCAAATCAAGAATGAGTCTTTCTGTTTTTTCCCAACCAAGACAAGGATCTGTTATTGATTTTCCGTAAACATTTTCTTCGGGTTTCTGAGCACCGTCTTCAATGTAACTTTCAATCATAAGACCTTTTACAAGCTTTTTGACATCATCGGAATGACGGCAGCTGTGAAGAACTTCTTTTGCAATTCTGGGCTGTTCCATCCACTTTTTGCCTGAATTTGCATGGTTTGTGTCAATTATAACTGCAGGGTTCTTAAGAGCAGATTTATCATAGACTTCAGCAAGGTGTATAAGGTCTTCATAGTGATAGTTCGGCATTGACTGACCGTGCTTATTGACATATCCTCTTAAAATTGCGTGTGCAAGAGGATTGCCTTTGCTTTCAACTTCCCAGCCTCTGTAGATGAATGTATGTGAATGCTGAGCTGCTGTTATTGAATTCATCATAACCGAGATATCGCCTGCGGTGGGGTTTTTCATGCCGACAGGAATATCAAAACCGCTTGCTGTCAGACGGTGCTGCTGATTTTCAACAGATCTTGCACCGATTGCAACATACGACAGAACATCGGAAAGATATCTGTAGTTTTCCGGATAAAGCATTTCGTCTGCGCAGGTGAATTCTGTTTCCTTAATTGCCCTGATATGCAGATTTCTGATTGCAACAACGCCTTTTAACATATCTTCGCCTTTGTGAGGGTCGGGCTGATGAAGCATTCCTTTGTAGCCGTCACCGGTTGTGCGCGGTTTGTTAGTATAAATTCTGGGTATGATGAGAATCTTATCGGAAACTTTTTCCTGAACGCCCCTGAGTCTTGTTATGTAATCAATTACACTGTCATCCTTATCAGCGGAGCATGGACCGATAATCAGAATAAATCTGTCATCCTTGCCCTCGAAAACAGCTTTTATTTCTTCGTCGCGCTTTGTTTTTATAGCTTCAAGGTCGGGTGTGAGAGGATACTGTGCTTTTATATCCATAGGTATAGGTAATTTGTGCTTGAATTCCATGTTCATTTCTGTTGCCTCCAAAAAATTATATTTTATCAAACAATGCTCTGCGCTCGGTTGAATGACGCATCATTTTTCGCATCGAATCAACATCTTCGGTTTCAAGCATCGATTTAAGTTCGTTAAATTTGCCGATAAATAGATTCATTTGTTCAAGAAGTGCATCTTTGTTTTCAATGAAAAGTTCGCTCCACATCAGATCATTTATGCGTGCGATTCGGGTAAGGTCACGGAAAGAGTCGCCCGTAAACTTTTCCATATTTTCTTTGTCATTACATGTCATCAGAGTAATTGCAATGCAGTGGGTAAGCTGTGAAAGGAAACCTATCATTTCATCGTGTTCCTCAGGTGAAAGAGTCGTAACGTTTGAAAATCCGAGAAGTTTTCCGAGCTCCATGCAAGTATTTATTGCTTCGGGTGTATTTTTATCAGTGGGAGTGACAATATAGTTTGCACCTGCAAATAATTTGTCTGTACTGTTTTCAACACCCGAAACTTCACGGCCTGCCATCGGATGAGCAGCGATAAACTCAACATCGGGGCGAAGCATTTCCTGCACTTTATATACAATACTGCATTTGACACCTGTTACATCGGTAATTAGTGCACCGTTTTTTAACAGATTCTGATTTTGTTCAATCCATTCAATGAAAATATGCGGATAGAGTGCAAAGATAACTATATCAGCTTCACCGATTATTTTTTCATCAATTTCCGTTGTTCCTTCGTCAATCAGTTTTTCTCTGAGTGCATAGTCAATTGAGCTTTGCTCTTTGGTTATTGCGCTTATATGAAAGCCGAATCTTTTCAGAATCCTTGCATAGCTTCCGCCTAAAAGACCAAGACCGACTATCAGTATTTTTTTGCTTACATCTACTATCATTCCAATTTCACCTCTGCTCCGAGATTTTTTATAATTTCAAAAAAATCAGGATAACTTTTTCTGACTGCTTCTGCACCGTCAATCACACCGCCGTATACTGAAACTATCAGTGACATTGCCATGACAATGCGGTGATCATTGTGACCGTTAAGAAATTCTTCGCTGATTTTCAGATTTTGTCCGGGTACCGTGATTTTGTTATCACCGAAAATCAGTCTGCCTCCAAGCTTTTGAAGCTCCTCATGCATTGCTTGTCCTCTGTCGCTTTCTTTTGCCTTAAGACGGTTTGTGCCTGTAAGGATTGCTCCGTTTTTAAGTGATGCGAGTGCAATAAGAACAGGACCAAGGTCAGGACAATTTGAAATATCCAGAGTCGGAGTACCTTCTGAAATTGCATCAAAGTATTCTTTATA
>CALAQQ010000268.1 GCA_937888485.1 uncultured Clostridia bacterium | reverse complement strand
AGAATCCCGCACAATGGGTTCGCAAGCTTTATTGCACGGTTCGTCTCCGCAGCAGGTCAGGCAATCACCATGCGCAAGCTCGATGCTGAACCCGTACTGCTTTGTCTTGGTTGAATGGATATCAAAAAAAGTCACCGCGTGGCCTGCCATCGTGTAGCGGATGGTTCTCTGAGGTAAGAGAGTCAGGTCGAATGAACTTGTTTTCCCTGGTGAGATGCCAGAAAAATATTATTTAGGAGGATGAGCATTATGAGTAATATAAATTATAATGCAAATAGTTCTGATTGTACGTCAGAACAAAGAAAACAAAATGTAGTAGATACTCTTAAGAGCAGCTATGCAGAAAAAAGTGAGTCATCTGCAAAAGCAATGTTAGGTGATAGTAGCATTTATAATGAAACTTTACCTCTGGATATTGCTCTACTAAAACCAAAAAATTACTTATAGCACTAGAAAGTGTAGCATTAGCTTCTGCCTTTTCAGCTGTGAGACCCTTATAAGCCTTGAGAGTGATTTCGGGCTTAACTGTTACGTTGAAAGACATAACAACGCCTTCTTCTTTGCTCATTGTCTTAACATCGAAGTCACGGGGCTGGTCAACGGGATTGATGCCAGCTTCTTCATAAGCAGCCTGAACTGTTTCGGGGAAAACGATATCAAGCGCATCTTCAAAGAAAACTTCCTGGCCGTAAAGCTTCTCAATCATCATGAGAGGAGCCTTGCCCTTACGGAAACCGGGAATCTGAATTGACTTTCTCTGATTGAGGTAAGCCTTCTGAATGGCAGCTCTGAAATCTTCTGCTGAAACAGCGATTTCAACTGCGTAGGTATTGGTTTCTGTTTTGTTAGCTGATATTAAGCTCATTTAGAATTCCTCCGTTTCGGCATTTTCAGCCGATTGATATTTTAACGTTTAAGATTATAGCAAATATTTCTTGAAATTTCTATAATTATTTATATATATTTATATTTTCTTTTATTTAGTTAATTTTTACTGTTTTTTTGCTATGATTTTAGTCATATTGACAAAAATCAGTATACCAAAGCCGGACAAAACTCCAGATAATCGCTTGATATGAGCGAAAATCTTATTCCGTCATTCTCTCCGATAAACGCTCCTGCATGAGAATATGAATGCAGATGGCCATAATAACAACGTGTTATGTTTTCTTCAACAAGAACATTATATATCTCATCACATTTCTGCGTTATGTTTATCGGCGGATAATGAAGAAACACAACAGGTTCAAGTCCTGTTTCCTTTGCAGCGGCGATTGAAGCACGCAGTCTGCCCGCTTCACGAAGCACAACCTTTTTATCCGCATCGCTTTCGGCATCAAAAAACCAGCCTCTTGTTCCGCATATTGCAAAATTTCCTTCGGTATAAGTATTGTTATGAAGAATGTTCAGAGTTGACAGTGAGTATTTTTCGAAAAATTCGTCTGATTTTTTCTTTGTTGCCCACCAATAATCATGGTTGCCTTTGAGAATTATTTTTCTGCCCGGCAGAGAATCAAGAAATCTGAAATCCTCAAGTCCCTGTTCAAGATTCATGCACCAGGAAATATCTCCTGCTATTACAACCGTATCATTTTCGCCTACAAGTCTTCGCCAATTTTTTTCAAGACGCTGTTCATAGTCTGTCCAGCCGCCGAAAATATTCATCGACTTACCCGTAGCAAGCGAAAGATGGGTATCTCCGATTGCAAAAAGAGCCATAAGATAAATCCTTTCCTGAAATAATTCAAACAAAAGAGTTCATAATAATATTGCGGATATTCTCCGTTAAAATATGAAAGGAGAAACTACAATGGATAAGAAAATCAGCGAAATTACCTGCTTTGCAAAAAACTGTGTTTATCACAAGGGCGAAACCGCTTGCACAGCAGGCAGCATCGAAGTCGGAAATTCAACAGCCTGCAAATGCGGTGAAACACAGTGCTCAACCTTTAAACTCAACGATAACGCAACAACAATGTAATCAGATACCGAGCATATCAAATACTACGCCGTCCATGCTGTCCTTTGAGCAACAACCGTCAAATCTGACCGCCTTATTGCGAAGATTTGCAAGCTGTTCGGGACAGCTTTTTCCTGTTACTGAGGCAAGACGTTCAACCATTTCGAACTCATCAAGATTATCGTTCTTTCCGTCAACCGCTTCAAGAACAGCGGCACTGAATTTGAAGGGACTTGCTGTTGATGCAATAACAGCAGGTGTATCATCGCCTGTTTCGGCTTTATAGTCATAGAAAACTTTGACTGCAACTGCCGTATGAGTATCGCAAAGATAATTCTTTTCTTCGAAAATCTTTGCAATTGTTGCTTTGGTTTCATCATCGTTACAGCAACCTGCGGCAAACTGAGTCTTGATTGCGGCAAGAGTATCGACATCAACTTCATACTTACCGTTTTCGGAAAGCTGTTTCATCCAGTCTGTTACCTTTTCGCTGCCGGCAATTGAATAAAGAAGTCTTTCGAGATTGCTTGAAATAAGAATATCCATTGAGGGTGAAATTGTTGTGAAGAATTCACGGTTTCTGTTGTACACACCGGTTGTAAGGAATTCGGTAAGAACAGAATTACTGTTTGAAGCACAGATAAGCTTCTTGACGGGAAGTCCCATTTCCTTTGCATAATAAGCGGCAAGGATATTACCGAAATTACCTGTTGGTACAACAACGTTGATTTCATCGCCTGCTTTGATATCGCCCTTTGCAAGCAAATCACAGTAAGCTGAGAAATAATATACAATCTGAGGACAGAGTCTGCCCCAGTTTATGGAGTTTGCAGATGAGAATGCCATTGAATTTGCGGCAAGCTTTTCTGCAATTGCTTTATCTGTAAATATCTTCTTGACACCGCTCTGTGCATCGTCAAAATTGCCTTCAATTGCAGAAACAGCAACGTTATTGCCCTCCTGAGTGCACATCTGAAGCTTCTGCATGGGACTTACACCGTCGCTGGGATAGAAAACAAGAATCTGTGTGTTTTCAACATCCTTGAAACCTTCGAGTGCAGCCTTGCCTGTATCACCCGATGTTGCAACAAGAATAACTATTTTTGTTCCGGGTGCAGCTTTACCGCTGGAAACGGTAAGAAGTCGGGGAAGAATCTGAAGCGCCATATCCTTGAAAGCACAGGTAGGACCCTTGAAAAGTTCAAGAATGTGTACTCCGTTTTCAATTGTTTCAACAGGAGCAACTTTTTCGCTTGAAAAACCGGTTTCATATGCTCCCTTTACACAGGAATCAACCTCTGTTTCGGTGAAATCGGTAAGAAACAGAGAAAGTATTGATTTTGCTCTGCCAATATAATCATAACCTGCGATTTTTTCAATTTCGCTCATTGATACCTTGGGAAGATTTTCGGGTACAAAAAGACCGCCCTCTGAAGAAATTCCCTTGGTAATTGCCTGAGAAGCGGAAACCTTGACCGCAGTATCTCTTGTGCTTACATAGTTCATTCAACATCATCCTTTTCGGAAAAATAATTCAAAATATTATAACATATTATTTTACGATTGTAAAACATTTTTGAAGAATTTCATAGCATTATCATAAAAAATTTTATCAAGCAAAGAAAAATCCATGCCTTTTCCGTTAAGAAAAGCATATAAATCGGAAATTTTATTAATTCCTGCAAGTTCGGGATTGATTTCACAGCCGTCAAAATCAGAGCCGACAGCTAAAATGTCCCCTCCTCCGAGATTTAAAATATGCGATATATGACGATACACAGCGTCAAAACCGTCATCACCCTCATCACCGAGAAAGCTTTTGCAGAAATTAATTCCTATCAATCCGTTACATTCAATGAGAAGTTTTATTTGTTCGTCATTAAGACTCCGACGGCATGAAAAGAATTTGTCGTCACTGTCTTTTCTTGTTTTCAAAAGCACACTTTCACTGTTTGAATGGCTTGCAATGACCTTTGCACCACTTGAAACAGCATCATAAAATCCCGCACGGTTGATATGAGAAACATCAGCAACGATACCAAGGTCACGCATATTGCGAAGGAGCGATTTTCCGCACTCTTTAAGACCGGAATCACTGCCCGACTGACAGCCGTAACCGAGTTCATTTTCAGCGTTCCATGTCAAGGTGATAAGCTTTACACCATACTCTTTTGCAACAAAAACCGCATCTTTTTCCGCAAACGGTGAACCGCTTTCAACAGCTGTTAATGCGGCACATTTTCCGTTATCAACAGCATTTTCAATATCCGAAAAACGTTGACAAATCTGGATTTTATCGGAATTCAAGTTGATTTCATTCCTATGATTATCAAAAACTTTTTCAAAATAGTCATAAGCAGCTCTGCCGCGAAGCTCATCGGGTATCCATATTGCAAAAACCTGACACCATTTGTCAAGTGTATCACCTTTACAGAGGTTAATATGCAAATCATTCTCCACAAGAGGTTTTTTCTTGTTATAACACTCCCCTGCAGTGTCGCAATGCAAATCAAACAGCTTCATTTCATCACCTGAAACGCATTTTTTATATAGTTTATGTTGCAAAAAGCATCATTATCATCAAGATAAACTTCGCATACATCAAATCTTGTTTCTGCATCGATTTTTGCAGACGACAAAAAACTTTTCGCCGCCATTTCAAGCCTTTTCTGTTTGCTCTCATCAACAGCTTCCATAGGTCTGGTTGCTGTATTTTCATTTCTCGTTTTGACTTCAACAAAACATACTGTCTCATCCTTGAAAGCAACAATATCAAGCTCACCGAAACGGCAGACATAGTTGGAAGAAAGAATGTCATAACCGTTATCACGCAGATAACGTGCCGCAAATATTTCGCCCCATACGCCTGTTTTATGTTTTATCATTTCTTTTCACCGATGAACGATTTAAGAAATGTCATTCTGTGGCAGGGTGAAATACCGTGCTCTGTCAACATTTCATAATGAAGCTTTGTGCCGTAACCTTTATGCTTTGCAAACTGATACTGCGGATATTCTTTATCGAGTTCAAGCATAAATCTGTCCCTGCTGACCTTTGCAAGAATTGATGCTGCAGCAATTGACATGCTTTTTGCATCGCCCTTTACAACGGTTTCACCGTTTATTATAATCGGAGGCATTCTGTTTCCGTCAATAAGAGCATAATCTGCAGGCACTTCAAGACCTTCAACGGCATTTTTCATAGCAAGATAAGTTGCCTGAAGAATGTTGATTTCATCAATTGTTTTTTCATCAATGCTTGCAACACACCAGCTTATTGCCTTTTCTTTAATTATATCAAAAAGCATTTCTCTTTTCTTTTCTGAAAGCTTCTTTGAATCGTTGAGACCTTCAATTTCACAGTTTTCGGGAAGTATTACCGCTGCAGCAAAAACAGGACCCGCAAGAGGTCCTCTGCCCGCTTCATCAACTCCGCAAACCGCTTTGTATCCCATATTTTTTGCATTCAATTCATACTGATAATCCATAATTATATCATCCTATTATAAAAGCTGCATCGGCAAACAGCTATACCCTTCACCGTGCAGCTTATTTTTTAAAGAAACTGTTTGTCTATTACTTTGTTGATTATATCATGAAGATACTGCAAACTGAAATCCGATGTTTTGCTCAGAACACCGTGCTTTGAAGCAAGCTCTTCGGTATATTCACCAAGAGGATAGACACGAAGATTCGAATAACTCTGACCGTAATGAGTCACAACACCCGAAAACTTAACATTTTCAAAGCTGAGTTCACCTGTTGCATTATTCTTTATGATTTCAAAATTGAGAACACCGCCAAGCATTCTCGGTCCTCTGTTCTGTGCAGAAATAAAGTTACCGAGTGAATATGCAACAAGAGTCCTGCTTCCGTCCTCATTGTCAATATATTCAACGGGCTGAATTACATGAGGATGAGTTCCTATGATAACATCAGCACCCCATGATGCAAGCTTTTCCGCAAGTTGGCGCTGACCGTCGGTAGGTTCATGAGTATATTCATTACCCCAATGTGCGCTTACAACGACAACATCGGCAACAGCTTTTGCATCAATAATCCTTTGCTGTAAACGGGTTTCTTCCGATGCACGGACAAGAATAACCTCAGAGTCCGAAGGAAGTGAAAGACCGTTTGTTGATTCGGTAAATCCGAGATACGCAATTTTAACACCGTTCACCTCGTGCATAGGTATAGACGAATAGTCTTCTCTGTTAAGATATGCGCCGCATGTTATTGCGTTTTTACCCTTCCAGAAATTGATTGCGGAAATAAGTCCCTTTTCACCGCAGTCAATCGAATGGTTGGTTGCTATATTGAAAACATCAAAACCGAGTTCAAGCATTTCTTCTCCCACTTCAACGGGTGAGTTGAACATCGGATAGGTTGAAACATTATGTTCGGTTGAAATAATTGTTTCCTGATTTAAAATCGCAACATCGGGAGCTGAAATTATATCTCCGAAATTTTCGTATGCATATGAAAAATCATAACCATCGGTCATTCTTGCTGCCGCCTGATTATAAATCGGCTTATGAATCAGGTTATCGCCAACCGCAACAAAGCTGACGGTGGAAAAAAGTATCTGTTCCTCAGTCGTAGTCGGTGCCGGACCGGGTAACGGGTCTGCATTAATATCAAGATTGTTACTTGAATTTCTTGTGAAGAAAATCACTGAAAGCGCAACAACATCCAGAGCAATTATCACCGCAAGAAAAACCGCCAATTTCTTTCTCATAACAACACCTTTTAATCAAGAGTTATTTTCCCGAGCTTTCCCGAACGATATTCATCAAGAAGCATTACCGCTGCTCTTTCTGTATCTGTTTCGCCGCCTTTGATAAGCATTCCTCTTTTTGCACCTATCAGTTCGAGAAGCTCATAAGGCTCAAGCTCTTCAAAATCGCTTATTTTATATCTTTCCGCAAGCCTTTGCGGATAATTCTTCTGCATAACAACAAGAAGTCTGACTGCAATTTCCTGGCTGTCAAGAATTTCATCCTTTACAGAGCCTATAAAAGCAAGTTTAAATCCTACCTCGGGGTCTTCAAACTTCGGCCAGAGAACACCGGGGGTATCGAGAAGTTCTATTCCCGAACCGATTGCAAACCACTGGTTGCTTCTTGTAACACCGGGTTTATCCGCAACCTTAGCGCGGTTTTTACCCGCCATTCTGTTGATAAACGAAGATTTTCCCGTATTGGGAATTCCGACAACCATAACACGAAGGGATTTCCCCGCCATGCCCTTTTCGGTGTTAGACTTGATTTTTTCTTTGAGCACCTCTCTGACGGCACTCTGAAATTTATCAAGACCCTTACCGTTTCTGCAATCTACCGGAAGAGCAGTTATACCCTTTGAAGCAAGCTCTTTTATTTTTCTTGCCGTTGCATTATCGTCTGCAAGATCACATTTATTGAGCAAAACGATTCTCGGCTTTGAACCGACAATTTCATCAATTTCGGGATTTCTGCTACTTTCGGGAATTCTTGCATCTACTATTTCACATACCGCATCAACAAGATGCAGATTTTCTTTTATAAGTCTTCGGGTTTTCGCCATATGGCCCGGAAACCACTGAACCGTCATATTTTCATTCATAATTATATCCTAAACAAATCAACCTATTTTAAACTGTCCGAAGGGCATAACTCTGAAAAGCGCCTCTCCGAGAATATATTCTTCTCTTATCATTCCGACTCTGCTGTCACGGCTGTCCGTTGAATGGTTACGGTTATCACCCATAACAAAAACATGACCTTCGGGTACGGTAACGGGCTGAGTAAAGCTTTCTCTGTCGTGAGTCGGTTCATTTATATAAGGTTCATCAAGTGCAACTCCGTCAACATAAACAACGCCTTCGTTAAAATCAATATCAACGGTCTGACCTGCTGTCGCAATAACTCTTTTGACGAGCACATCGGGAATATGAGGTGATTTTGAAGGCTGACATGTTACAATGATATCACCATATTCGGGTTCACCGTAAGAAGCAGTGAGAATTATTCTGTCAAAATCCTTGAGGGTCGGAAACATTGAATTTCCGACAACACCGACTGTCCTGAACAGGAATATGAACACAATCGCAACAGCAACCATTGCTACAGAAACAATCGAAACAAAGTCAAAGCAGGAATATACCAATCCGCCTTTTTCCTTCTTTTCTTTAACATTTTCAGACATCGTAATCCCTCTTTCAGTCATAAATTTTCCAATCGCCCATGGGATAAAGTCTAACAAGTGCCTTGCCGAGAATATACCCTTCATCAACAAGACCTATTTTGCTTGAACGGCTGTCAAGCGACACATTTCTGTTATCGCCCATCACAAAAATTTTTCCTTCATCCACCGTAATGGGAAATACGACATCGTAGCTTACGCTTGTCGGTTCATTTATATAAGGCTCATAAATTTCTGTACCGTTGACATAAACCTTATTATTATCAAAATCAATATCCACCGTATCTCCGCCGACAGCAATAACGCGCTTTATAATGGGAACATTTCTTTCCCAAGGCTGAGTTACAACAACGATATCGCCGCGTTCAACATTCACTGTTACACCCGAAATCGCAAGCCAGTCTTTATCTTTGAGCGTCGGATACATGGAATCGCCGTCAACACCGAGAACTCTGAAAAAGCAGGCAAAAACAATAAAAACGACTATTATTGCGCCTTTGAAGGAATCTACCGTATCATAAAAAAGACCAAGTAATGCCGATGTTTTAACTTCTTCCTGTAATGCGGGCGGATTAAATTCAATCCAGAACTCTTCAATTCTTCTCACGGTATTCCTCCTTTCGATACATAAGTTTGTAAATTAATGTAATTAATTAAGGAAATAACAATAAAGGTGTAACAACGTTAAAATTGTTACACCCTCATGCTCATTATCTGATCTGTTCCTTAACCTTTGCAGCCTTACCAACTCTGTCTCTGAGATAATAGAGCTTGCTTCTGCGTACACGGCCGTGTCTTACAACCTCAACTTTTGCAACGTTGGGGGAATGAAGGGGGAATACCCTTTCAACACCTACGCCGTATGAAAGGCGGCGAACTGTGAAGGTTTCTGCTACACCTGAGCCCTTGCGAGCGATGATTGTACCTTCAAAAATCTGAATTCTTTCCTTTTCACCTTCACGAATCTTAACGTGAACCTTAACGGTATCACCGATTTCGATTACGGGAACTTCGGATTTGAGTGAATCCTGTGCGATAAGTTTGAGTGCATCCATTGTTATTTTCCTCCGATTTTTTCAGGTGTTCATAACTGTATACACAGAAAGAGGAACATCCGCTTTAATGTTATTGGCATTAAACCCCGTCTTTGAGAGCCGAAGCCGCAACTGACGGCACAAATGCGATTAATATAATATCATATGTTTTAAAGGAATGCAAGCATTTTTTTGTTAAATTCGGAAGTTTTTTCGATTTTAAACATTTTGACGGGTTTTTAGTGTTTTATATGTTCCGTATTATTCAAATATGCTCAAATCTTCTCTTAAAAGCTTCGTTCGGACTATCTCTGTTTTCTCCGGTTCTGCCGAAAATTCATTATAAAGAGCACTCATAAGAAGCTCTGCATTGAGATTCACGGAATTACCCGCTGCAAGAATTGTCCTGACTCTTACATAAATTCCGTCTTGTTTTATTTCAAAAGAACGGATAAGCTCGCAGAGATTGACTGTTTTTATTCCCCTCTTGCTTCTTTTTTCGGCATTGAGAATACCGCCTTCGATAACGGAAGCTGCTCCGGCAGTAAACCCTTCCGCTTCGCCTTCAGATGAAAACTCAACGTCAATTTCATATTCACCTGCGGCAATTTCGTTGGGCTTGCAAATCGGTTTTGCAACATCAATAATTTCTATTCCTTCGGGCATAACAGCATTAAGTCTGTTTTTTATTTCTTTGAATGAAAGGTCTTCCTCAATTCTTATATCAAGAGGTTCACGCATACCCGACTGTCCGAGAGGAAGCGGCATGAGAAATGTCATATAGGGATGAGGATTGAAGCCTTCGGTATACCAAAGAGGAATGTTTGCACGGCGAACGGCTCTTGTCATACAACGGTTCATATCAAGGTGAGAGATATAGACGGCAAGTCCGTCTTTTTTAAACCACAGTCTTACCGATTTCATCGCACGCACCTCCGTTGAGTTTATTTGCACCGCAGCCTGCACATTTTTCACGGCAGCAAGCAGTTGTTACGCCCTCATGAGCTTTTTTGCTCTCGCTGATAAGAAATTTCTTGGTTACACCGTAATCCATATGTTCCCAGGGAAGAATTTCTTCATAATCACGGCGTCTTGCTGTATAGAAGAACGGGTCGATTCCGTTTTCAGCAAAGCTTTCTTCCCAGGCTTCTTTTTTAAGATGCTCTGACCAACCGTCAAGTTTGCATCCCTTACGCCAAGCGGTTTCGATGACATCTGCAAGACGTCTGTCACCTCTTGCAAAAACGCCCTCAAGGAAGCTTGTCCAGGGAACATGCCTTGAAACATTGACTTTTCTTGTTGTAACACAGTTAATAAGGAAATCCTGCTTTTCGATAAGGGTATCGGGTTTATCCTGAGGTTCCCACTGGAAAGGAGTAAAGGGTTTGGGAACAAGAGAAGCAAGGCTTATGCTGACACTTACACTCTTGCCCTTGGGCTTATCGGGATTCTTATAGAATTCATCAACAACTGCCTGAGCAAGATTTGCAATTCCTCTGATATCTTCTTCTGTTTCAGTGGGCAAACCTATCATAAAATAAAGCTTTACCGCAGTCCAACCGCCCGAAAATGCCTGGGCAGCAGTACGCAAAACTTCTTCTTCGGTTATATTTTTATTGATAACGTCACGAAGACGCTGTGTGCCCGCTTCGGGTGCAAAAGTAAGTCCGCTTCTTCTGACTGCATTGAGTTTTTCCATAAGCTCCTTCGGGAAATTATCCGCACGGAGAGAAGGAAGAGCAATGTTTATCTTTTCATTGATTGTCCACGGGAGCATGTTCTTGATGAGAGTTTCAAGACCTCTGTAATCGCTCGTGCTGAGTGAACAAAGAGAAATCTCGTCATAACCCGTACTGTCGCAGATTGCCTTGCACTGAGCCTCAACAACCTCGGGAGATTTGCTCCTGAGGGGTCTGTTGAGGAAACCTGCCTGACAGAAGCGACATCCTCTTATACATCCGCGGAAAATTTCAACCGTTGTTCTGTCATGAACAACCTCAAGAAACGGCACTACAAATTCCGACGGTGAAAACATTTCATCAAGGTTTGCTACGTTTCTTTTTTCAACTTTTTCAGGTGCACCGTTTGTGGGAGTTACGGATTTAACGGTGTTATCTTCGTTATATTCAACATCATAAAGCGAGGGGACATAGACGCCCTTTATCTGTGCGGCGGCAATAAGAAATTCCTGCTTTGTTGCACCCTTTGCCTTATATTCCTTGAGCAAATCAATAAGCTCATTGGTCACTTCTTCGCCATCACCGGGCAGAGTTATATCAAAAAATTCCGCCATCGGTTCGGAATTGCAGACACAAGTTCCGCCTGCAATAACAATGGGAGTAAGTGATGTTCTGTCCTTTGACCTTACGGGCAGACCTGCAAGGTCAAGCATATTGAGAACGTTGGTATAACTGAGTTCATACTGCATGGTAAAACCGAGAATATCAAAATTCTTGATTGCATCTCCGCTTTCAAGAGCATAAAGAGGAATACTGTTTTCACGCATAACCTCTTCCATATCAACCCACGGAGCAAAGACTCTTTCGCACCATGCATCCTCCCTTGCATTGACAAGAGAATACAGAATCTTCATTCCGAGATGCGACATACCGATTTCATAGGTGTCGGGGAAACAGAACGCATATCGGATATCAACCTTTGATTTGTCTTTTACAATGCTGTTAAGCTCACCGCCCGTATATCTTCCGGGTTTCTGAACCCTAAGCAAAAATTTTTCAAGTTCTTTCGGATACATACAAATTCTCCTGAAAATTATTTTAACTTATATATAATAACATAACCGCTCTTGTTATTCAAGGGCGGTTTTTGATTTGTATTCAGAAAAACAGGTCATTGCAATATAAGCCGCAACGGCAAGAAGTGTTATGTTTCTGTTTATCTTCAAAAAATATACTCCGGAAACAACGAGCGGTACAAGAATAAAAACAGACACAAAAAAGCAAATATTCTCAGCGTTTTTCTGTTTTGTATTTCTGCAAAGAATTGCATACAGAATATTTCCTCCGTCAAGAGGTTTGCAAGGTATAAGATTAAAAATGCCGACACAAAGACTGATTATTGCCGCTTCACGTAAAGAGCTGAAAGTATTGCTCAAAAGAAACACCGATGCAGAAAAAATAAAATTTGCCGAAGGTCCGGAAATATAAACCGCTAACTCACCTGCCGTATTTTGTCCCGACATCGGATAGCGTTCAAGTTTTATCCCGTAAAAAGAAAGTTCGATTTTCTTCGGTTTTTCGCCGAGAATGAGCAGGCATATTATGTGCCCCGCTTCATGAATGATACAGCAAAGAAGTGCGATTGCACCGACTCCGCTTTCATCAATAATTAAAGTCAGAGTCACTGCAATTGCAAAGGACACATTTATTATAAACGAGGTTTCACCGAAATCAAGCTTCATGGCGGTTATCGGGGTAAATAAGCATTTCCGGGTCTACTCTTACATTATTTATTCTGACCTCAAAGTGGAGATGCGGTCCGGTTGACATTCCCGTCGACCCCACAAGTCCGACAGTTTCTCCCTGCCTTATAACAGCACCCTTTTCCGCATATATTTCTGAAAGATGGCAATAGAATGTTTCAAAGCCGTCAGAATGTTCAACAAGAACATATTTGCCCCATGAATCATCCTCACCCGTTTTGGTCACCTTGCCGTAATAGACAGCCGAAATCGGCGTACCCTCTGCCGCTGCAAGGTCAAGACCTGTATGAAAACCTTTTTTGCCTGTTATGGGGTGAGTTCGGTATCCGAAACGCGAGGTTATTCTTGCGCCTTGAACAGGAATAACAGGATTTGCATTCACAAAATATTCTGCGAATGAAGTTCCCTTTGCCGATTCGATATCACTGCCGCCCGAGCCATCAACGATTTCACCGACCGCAATTTTTTCTCCTGTTTCATCACTTGTTACTTCGTAAGTTGTCAGAACGCTGTCAGACATCACAGTTTCTGTTTTGGCATTTATGGGTTTAAACACAAATTCAGCAGCTTCTTTGAGCTGATCTGCTATATCTCCTGCCGACATATCCTTCTGCATAATCCGTCCGTAATCATCTTTCATTTCAGCAAAAAAATTCGGCGCAATTTTTGATGCGGCAAAAACTGCCGAAACAATAAGAAAACTCAGAAAACTCTGAATAAGAATGAGCCTTATCAGGTAATCGGTTTTTGTTTTTTCTTTTGTTTTCCTGCGAGGCTGTGCATCCTCATCGGTAAATCTGAATCTGTTTCTGTATTCATCACGCTCTTCCCTTTGCGGCATCTGAAAATCGTAGTCCATTATAATTCCCCCGAAAAAGTTTTGGTTAATTATATGAACTTTTCATCCAATATATGCAAAAAGACAAGGCACAAATGCGCCTTGTCTTTATTCCTCCGCTATTATTCTCCAGTAGTCATAAGAATAATACTTTGTCAGTTTATCTTCTGCAACGGCTACACTTTTGAAATAACCGTCATCAAATTCACCTTCGGGGTCTGCATAAAGTCCCCATGCCGCCGCCTCATTTACCGAGGGATAATATTTATCCCACAAAAGCTTGCTGCCTTTTTTATCCTTGTTATAGTTGAGATAGTTCAAATCTTCACGAATACTGTCCCTCACCTTAACATAGTCGGCATTAAGCTCTTTCCGTTCTTTTTCGGGACATTGTCCCATGGAATAGTATTCCGCCCTTACTGTTATGCTTTGCAAAGTTGCAATATATTTTGACATTCGTTTTGCAAGCTGTTCATCGGTAAGTTTTTCAAGTCTTGTTTCCATATTCTCACCACTCATCGCTTTCATCAATCAGAACGGCATGTGCACATCTGATTCCGTCAACCGCCGCAGAAACAATTCCGCCCGCATATCCCGCACCTTCACCGCAGGGATAAAGACCTCTGATATTCGACTGATAAAGGTCATCGCGCAAAATTCTCACGGGTGCGGATGAACGGGTTTCGGGAGCTGTAAGAACACCGTCGGGAAGAGCAAAACCGTTAAGGCTCTTGTCCATTTTCACAATAGCCTGAGCCATGATATCCGTCACTTTTTGCGGCAGAACCTTCCGGATATCGCCGGGAGTTACACCTGTTGCACAGGTCGGTTTTACATAAGAAAGTTTCATTGACGGAGTGTTGTTAAGAAAATCACCGATAGTCTGACAAGGTGCACTGTAATCACCTCCGCCGAGTTCAAAAGCGGTTTTTTCGATTTTTCTCTGAAGTTCAATACCTGCAAGCGGATGGTCGCTGCCGAAATGTTCGGGTTCAATTCCGATAAGAAGAGCTGCGTTTGAGTTTTCGCCGTCACGTGCATACTCGCTCATTCCGTTAACCACAACATGACCTTCTTCCGAAGCCGCCGCAACAACAGTTCCGCCTGGGCACATACAGAATGTGTAAGCACCTCTGCCGTGTTCGGGATGACACGCAAGTTTATAATTGGCCGCACCGAGTGCAGGATGACCGGCAAAAGAACCGTACTGTGCTTTGTCAATCATTTCTCTGGGATGTTCAATTCTGACACCGACAGAGAATGGCTTCTGAATAATGTTTATTCCTTTTTTATAAAGCATTTCAACGGTATCACGTGCAGAATGTCCGATACAGAGAAGAAGGGTATCTGTTTCGATATCCTCAAATTCTCCGTCGGGATTACGGCAGGTAATTCCCTGAATAACACCGTTTGCAATAATCAAATCTGTAAGTTTCCAGCCGAAACGCACTTCACCGCCAAGAGAAATAATTTCCTCTCTGAATGATTTGACTACTGCACCGAGTCTGTCCGTCCCGATATGAGGCGTTGAAGAATATGCAATCTCTTCGGGTGCGCCATGTGCAACAAGCTCCTCAACAACCTTTCTGCAAAGGGGGTCTTTGATACCTGTTGTAAGCTTTCCGTCAGAAAAGGTTCCTGCACCGCCTTCACCAAACTGAACATTGCTTTCGGTATTGAGATTTTTTGTTGTCCAGAATTTATTGACGTCACTCGTTCTTGTGTCAACATCAGCACCTCTTTCAATAACAAGAGGCTTGAATCCTGCCCTTGCAAGAATAAGTGCCGCATAAAACCCTGCCGGTCCGAAGCCTGCAATTACGGGTCTGAGAGTGCTTGTTCTTCTGATTTCGGGCATTTCATATTTATACGGAACACCGATTTCAACCTTTGAGTTTTTAGCGTGTGCAACAACAGACTTTTCATCCGAATCAATTTCAACAGCAACATTATACACAAAGAAAATATTATCTTTTTTCCTGCAATCAACAGCTTTTTTAGTTATCTGCAAGGATTTTATTTTTTCCTCTTTGCATCTTAATGCTTTTGCCGCAGCCGTGCGAAGCGCTGACTCATTGCTGTCAAGCGGCAATTTGATTTCATTTATTTTTATCATAAGAATTCCTCTTTAGTTAAGTTCACCTGCAAGCATACCCGATGACCACGCCCACTGGAGATTGAAACCTCCGCAACCACCGTCGACATCGATTATTTCGCCTGCAAAATAAAGATTTCTGCAAATTCTGGATTTCATTGTTTTACAGTCAATTTCACTTGTTTTTATTCCTCCGCTCGTTACCTGCGAATCCTTGAAATCCTTCGCACCTGTAACCTCAAGCGGGAAATTTTTGGTTTTTTCAGCAATTTTACGGATATCCTTTACATCAAGTTCTGAAATCAGCTTGTCGGATTTGTAAAGCTTACAGGCTTTACAAATCGCAATTCCTACTGCTTTTGGTAAGAATCCAGTCAAAAGATTGTCAATATTGGTAAACCCCTTGATTTTATTAAGGTTTAAAAGATAATCAACCAATTCATCATAGCTCATATCAGGCATAAAATCCACATTTGTAAAGGGATTTCGCTTTACTGAATCGATATATTTCTGAGCATCCGATGCAAGCTCCATTGCCGCAATTCCGGAAAGTCCGTAATCGGTAAAAAGAATTTCTCCGCTTGTCTGTGCGATTTTCTTATCACCTTTCAAGGTAAGCGTAACATTTCTGACTCTTACACCCTTCATAGGCTTCGTTATTTCGGGAGAAGCACATAAGGGAACAAGAGCCGGAAAAAGCTTGGTTATACTGTGACCGAGTGATTTTGCAAGGGCATATCCGCTTCCGTCAGAGCCTTGTGACGGAGAAGATTTCCCGCCTGCGGCAATTATCAGTTTCTTACAGACATATTCCCCATTAATGACAAAATCTTTTTTGTGTTTTATATCGGTAACCGCAGTATCGCAGTAAATATCAATTTTCAGTCTTTCAAGTTCAAAACGGAGAGCATCAACAACGGAAGATGCCGTGTTGCTTTCGGGATAAACCCTGCCGCATGAATCGGTATAACAAAGCAAACCGAGAGATACAAAAAATTCTTTTATTTTTTGGGGGCTGTATTTCTCAAAAGCGTACGAAATAAATTCTTTTCCGACATAGTCATGCATCGCGGCGGTTTCGTTCGTAAGATTGCATTTACCGTTGCCCGTTGCAAGAAGTTTTTTCCCGATTCTGGGAAGCTTTTCAAGAATTGCAATTTTTATATCGGGATTTCTGCGTTTTGCATTTATTGCCGCAACTATTCCTGCCGAGCACCCGCCGATAACTATCACATCGTAGCTTTTCATTTCATAACCCCCTTTAAATAATTTCTGACTATATATTTTACAATGTTATAAGAAGAATGTCAAATACTATTGATATTTAAAGCGTTTTATGATAAAATACAAAAGTAAATATTAATGGAGGCAAAAATGCCAAATCATAAAATGTTTAATGAAAGACCCGAATGCCAAGATAGATTGATTTCTTTCTTGCAAAAAATGGGATATACATATGTTTCAAGAAGCGAAGCAGAGCAAAAGAGAGGAAGCCTTTCAAAGGTGATTTTTACTGATGAGCTAATTCGTTTTTTGAGCAAACAAACTTATAAATACAAGGGTTATGAGTTCCTTTTTTCAGGGGACTCTATTCAACGTGCTATAAATGCACTTGATGCCTCACTTTTGCAAGGATTATCTCTTGCTAGTAAGGAAATATACAATCTTTTGACTCTTGGAATTAGTCTTGAGGAAAATGTTGTTCTCGACAAGGATGTACCTGTAAAACAGTCATTTGATTTGTCATTTATAGACTTTGAACATCCATCAAACAACATTTGGCAGGTTGTTTGACTACGGAACAATATCTTTTTGTATCAATTCAGACAGTTTTGATTACAGATATGTAAAAACTCCTGAAGATTTTCAATATATCATAGAAAATCCTCAGCAGTTTATTAATGAAACACTAGAAGAAGATAATAATACAGAGGAGATTGTAAATGAAAAACAGAGCTGTTGAATATTTTAAAAATGGTTATTCCTGTTCTGAAGGTATAATAAAAGCTGCAATCGAAGACGGACTTTGTCCAAAAGAGTTTTTACCGGCTGCAACATCTTTCTCGGGCGGAATGTCAAGCGGTTGTTTGTGCGGAACAGTTGCGGCAGTCCAAATGATATGCGGTTATCATTTCGGCAAAGATAACTGTTTTAATAATGAACCACAAGCAAGACAAAAAGCAAAACAAGGTAAATTAGTTGGTATTACCAATGCCATTGACTACGAAGAATATAATCCAGAAGCGGATAAGGAAATTCATAAAAACTATAATTCTGATTCTATAGAGTTAAAAAAAGAA